>CACYCT010000001.1 GCA_902772965.1 uncultured Bacteroidales bacterium
AATACCTGCCTTGAAAATACATCCTGCAAAATGACCAATAAAGCCACTATATGCATTTCTTATCCTGCAAAATGACCATTACGCCTAAAATTACGCGCGCAAATTGCCGGATAATCGCAAAAAGTCTTCAAGTAAGCGGTGGCTGCTGCCTGTCTGCTGCCGGTGAAGATTTTGCCGCCGCAACAGATGGGTCGAACATAATGAGGTTGCGTCCAAGCAACCGTAACACACTCCAACTCAGGGGGGAACTTCCGATACGCCGGATTCAGCGCAGTGGAGTTCCCCCCTAAGTTGGAGTCTTAATGTGGATTAACGGCGATATCTCACCATTCCAGCGGAACGGTCAGTTTGAATGTGACGTTCCTGCCCATGTTGAACACGCCGCGTCGGCCGGTGACTGGATTCACGTCGGTCATTTTCAGGCGGCTCAGGTGGTTCTGGTAGGCTTTGCCGGTGAGGTTGCTGCCGATAACGGTCAGCGATGCCACCCGGCGTCCGCGGATCATGATGTCGGTGCCCACCGAAGCGTTGAGCAGCGCGTAGGCAGGCGTGGCGGTTTCGGTTCCGTAGGCCTCGTAGAAATGGTTCTGCCTGAGGTTATAGTCCACGCCGAGCGACGCGTATGCGTTATTGAACAGGCGGCCGTCGTGGGTGAACTCGTATTTCACTTCCGTGCGCCAGCGCGGAGCGGGCATATACGGCAGGTTGCGCGACTGCCGCGGCTGGTGCAGCAGTACGGCGCGCACGAAGTCGAACGACGTGCCGATGTGCAGGTCGTGAATCGGGTGTATGTCAACGGCCAGCTCCCCTCCCCACAGCCGGCTGTCGCCGCTGTCGAAGCGGAAGGTGTCGTAACCTTGCTCGACAACCTCGTCAACGCGGTGCAGGTAGATATAGTTGTCCACATGGCTGGCAAACATGTTCAGTTGCACCGACACGTACCGGTTGGTGAAATCGACGCCGAGGTCGAACTGCAGACTGTACTCGGGCTTGAGGCCGGCATCGCCCAGTTCATACCGTATCGAGCCTTCATGAACACCGTTCGACGTGAGTTCGCTGATGTTGGGCGCACGGAAGCCGCGCGAGAGGTTGGCGCGCAAGTCCCAGTGAGGCCCGGCGTGCAGCACGGCACCCACGCTGCCGGTCACCCCGCCGAAGTTGCGGGTCATATCGCGGAAGCGCGTCTGGCCCTCCTCTTCCAGAGGCTTGCTGTGCAAGTGGCGGTGGTCGTAGCGCAGGCCGCCGTTGAGCGTCCATCGCTCAAAGCGTCTGCTTGCTGTGGCGAACACGCCCATATCCATCAGGTTATAGTCGGGAATGAGATATTCCTCGCCGGCGTTAAGCGAGCGCTGGTACATTCCGCCGATACCGCCCGTGACGCGCCACCCGCCCAGCAAGCCTGTCACGTAGTGCACGTTATAACTGAACGTGTGGAGTTTGAAGTACAGTTCATACTCGTTGGGGTGCTCGGCGTTTTCGAACTCCTGACGGCGATTGAGTTGATAACCGAGCAGGGCGTTGAGTTTTCCGGCACCGATATGAAACGAGTTGTCCCACGCCGCCTTGTAGTGGTACACCTGCTGATAGGGCATGCCGTGGGCATACTGTTTCGGCCGACCGTATTCGCACACGAGTTCGCCCGTTTCCGGGTCGCGCTCTCCCTCAACGATACTCGGGGTGATGTTGTAGTAACTCAGAGTGAGCCTCGAGTGGCCCCACGAACGGTTCACGCCGCCCATGAGCCGCGCGGCACGCTCGCGGAACTGACTGTTTGGCACATAGCCGTCGTAGCGGTTCTTGTACGCGTGGGCCATTTTCCCGGAGTATCGCGCGTCCCAGACGATGCCGCGCTTGTTGCCGGCGAAGTAGAGCGAGTAGTCAAACAGGCCGTTGTTGGTCTGATAACCGGCCGAAACGCCTGCGCGAATCTTGCCCATGGGAACGATGGGGTAGGAGTTGAACTTCAACACACCGGCCAGCGCGTCACTTCCGTAAACCAGACTGCCCGGGCCTTTGAGCACCTCCACCGAACTCACGCCGGCGGCGTCAATCTCAATTCCGTGCTCGTCGCCCCACTGCTGGCCTTCCTGGCGGATGCCGTCGCTAACGACAACGATACGGTTGAAGCCCATACCGCGGATAACGGGTTTGGAAATCCCGCTTCCGGTGGTGATCTGCGACACACCCGGCACTGTGGCCACGGCGTCGATGATATTGGTTGATGAAACCGACTCCAACTGCCGCGCAGTGAGCAGGGACACCGGAGCGGACGACTCTCTCAACTTGATGTTGCCGCTGGCTCCGGTGACTACAACTTCCTTCAAGTCAAGGTGACGGTAGAACACGTCGGTCGTGTCGACTGTCTCCTGGCTCCATGCCTGAATGCCGAGTACAGCCGCTATAATGAAAATAGGGTATTTCATTCTGTAACAATTATATATGAGTAACGACACCACGTTTCCGCGCCGTTTCCCGGCGCTTCATGTGGCGATTGACTAATCCGAAGTGTTACAGAATCGTAGGCGGAGCGCGCAATGTGGGCACTCCATAACACACATCGATAAACGCCTCGGTCAACGGCTCGGCCACCAAAGAGATCAGCACCGCGTCGACTTTCAGTTCCGGCAACCCGGCAGGGGCGACAAAACGCTGGCTCAAAAAACGGCACAGCAGACATTCGTCAACCGTGGCGGAATCCTGCGTGATGTGCCCGGGATGATGAACATGCTCCAGACAGTCGTCGCAGTCAACAGGAACCGATGAGATGGAGTGGAAATGGAAACACGAGAGCAACACCATCGGCACGAATACCGACAGCAGAATCCACGCGGATATTTGCTCTCTGCGTTCCATTACAGTTGCAAAGGTAAACCTTTTTGAGCAATCAGCAAGTGATTTACGCACAAAAAGTTCGCTCTTCCGAAAAACCGCGGTTATGTCCCGGTTTGAATTTGTAAAAGTTGTATATGTCGGCAAATCAATGTACCTTTGCGACAATAAAAACGAGATCGACTTATGAAAATCGCCAACTATATCCCGTCGTCCGACGCTGTGCTGAAAATTTTCAGCGAACTCAATCAAATCCCGCGCCCGTCGCACCACGAGGAGCGTGTGGCCGACTATCTCTGCCAATTCGCCCAACGCCTCGGGCTTGACTACACCCGCGACGAGCGCAACTGCGTAGTGATCCGCAAACCCGCCACGCCGGGGCACGAGCATGCCGAGACCATCGTCATTCTTAACCACTGCGATATGGTGGCCGTGGCCGACAAGGGGGTAGACTTTGACCCGCTCAACAGCCCCATCAAGACCTATGTCGAGGACGGATGGATGCACGCGCGAGGAACCTCGCTCGGCGCAGACAACGGCATCGGACTCTCCATGGCGCTCGCCATCCTGGCCGACGACAAAATCACCCACGGCCCGCTTGAAGTCGTTGCCACCACCAATGAGGAGGACGGCATGACCGGAGCCTCAGCCCTCGCGCCCGAGTTCATCAAGGGGCGCAAAGTGGTGAACCTCGACAGCGAGGACTACGACACCATCACCACCGGAGCCGCCGGAGCGTATCTGCAAATCCACCACCTGCCCATCGCGCGCATGCACGCCCCGCGGACACACCAATGGTTCCGCATCACCATCGAAGGCGGCCGCGGCGGACACTCGGGCGTGGACATCAACAAAAAACGCGCCAGCGCCACAACGCTTCTCTGGGCACTGCTTAACGCCATCGCGGCGGAAACCATTGTCAACGTCGGAGCAATCAACGTGGGAGACGCCAGCGCGTCCATTGCCGGAAACGGCGAAGCGCTGATTTGCGTGCCCGCCGAGGACGCACGGGAACAGGTCGCCGACCGCGAGGCCCACTTCAACCGTTGGCTCGCTGAGGAATACGGAAAAACTGACCCCAACATCCGTTGCGTTATCACCCCCATTGACCCGCAATCCGAAATCATCAACCCCCATCAGATCGCCGCCTTGATGACCGCCCTCGAGCAAACGCCGCAAGGCGTAATCGCCATGAGCGAGTCCATGCCCGGAACCGTGCACACGAGCAACAACGTAGGACGAATCCGCACCGAGGTTGACGAAATCACCGTGAGCACGCATACTCGCTCGTTCGACGACACCGAGATGAGAACCGTAGGCGAACAGATCCGCGACCTTTTCGCCGAGGCCGGCGCGACGTCAGAACTGGTCATGAGCGCGCCCGCATGGCAGGAGAATCAGAACAGCGACTTCCTGCGCCTCACCAGTGACACCTTTGCCGACGTGCTTGGCTGGCGGCCGCGGATGGTGGCGATGCACTTCGTGCTCGAGGCCGGATTCTTCGCCGAGAAATTCCCCGGAATCGAGATGGCCTCCATCGGCCCGCGCATCGTGGAGCCGCACAGCACTTCCGAGCGCGTGGAGATGCGCACCATCGACGACATCTGGCGCGTCACCATCGAACTGCTCGCCCGACTGGCTACCACTCGATAGGTTGCACGCCCTGACGGCGCAAGTACTCGTTGGCCTGCGAAAAATGATGACAACCGAACCACCCGCCGCGGTTGGCCGACAGCGGCGACGGGTGCGCCGCGGTGAGCACCAGATGCCGCGTGCGGTCAATCAGCCGGCCCTTCTGCTTGGCGTAATTGCCCCAAAGCATGAACACCAGCCCCTGACGCCGCGACGAAAGGGCCGCAATCGCCGCGTCGGTGAACTGTTCCCAGCCTTGACCCTGGTGCGAGCCGGCGCGGTGGGCCTCGACGGTGAGCGTGGCGTTGAGCAGCAGCACGCCCTGACGCGCCCACCGCGTCAAGTCGCCGCTCGGCGGAACCGGAGCGCCCACATCGTCGTGAACCTCACGGAAAATATTCATCAGTGACGGCGGAAACGCCACACCGTCGCGCACACTGAAACACAAGCCGTTGGCCTGGCCCGGACCATGATACGGATCCTGTCCGAGAATCACCACCTTCACCGACTCGAACGGTGTGGCGTCGAATGCGGCGAACACCTCGCCCGACGGCGGGTAAACCGTCGTTGAGCGGTACTGACCGCGGACAAACTCAGTCAACCGCGCGAAATACGGCTGCTCCCACTCGACCGACAGGGCCGACTTCCAACCTGACTCTATTCTCACATTCATACGAAACACATTTTCAAGTCACAAAAGTACAAAATCCGCCAAATATCCCGGCAAGTCCGCACAATGAATTTTGCCGGAAAAGGAAAAAATCGTACCTTTGTCGGCTCAAAATAAACCCATTAACCCACATTGTTAATATGAAACAAACATTACGCGCACTCGTGTTCGCGCTTGGCCTGATCTGCTCGGCTTCCATCTCTGCCTATGCCGCCGAGGAACTCACAGCCGAAATCGAACTCTCGGCCGAAGCCATCACCGCCGGTCAAATCGTCACCCTCTCGGCCTACGTCGAAGGAGGAACAGAACCCTACACCTACGAGTGGTTAGACCAGATGAACAACACCCTCGGCACTACCGACGAGATTACCGTCAGTCCTTCCATCACTGCCGGATACCTGCTCATCGTCACCGATGCCGACGGCCAAACCGTCACCGCCACCGCCGCTGTTGCCGTGCGCGGAGACCTCGTGCCCGCCACTTTCGACGACAACTTCCTCCCCGCCGGCGGACACAGAATGCCGACGCAATACGGCGAAGTGTTCACCAGCGGCTCGTTCGTGTTCCACTGCGGCGCGTTCCCCGAATATGACTACTGGTTCGGATACACCACCAGCAGCGACACCGGAACCACTTTCACCTCCCTTGCCGACCAGTTCCGCAGCCGTATCGGCGGGCACAACTCCACCAACTACGCCATCGCTTTCCCCGAAGGACAACTTATCGACATCACCAACAACGCCGACGGCGACATCGTAACAGGAATGTACATCACCAACGCCGCATACTCCTACAACAGTATCGCAAACGGTGACGGCTACGACACCCCGTTCACCACCGGCGACTTCTTCAAAGTGATCGCCACCGGTACGAAGGCCGACCGCACCCGCGTCACCTCGGAGTTCTACCTCGCCGACATGCGCAGCGACAACCCCGACGAGCAGTTTATCGTTGACGACTGGCAGTGGTGGGACCTGAGCAGCCTCGGACAGATCAAAACCCTCACCTTCTCGTTTGACGGCTCGCGTAAAAACACTTGGGGACTGACCACACCCGCCTATTTTGCCTTCGACGACCTCGGCGGAGAGGCGCCCGTAACCGCCCTGAGCGACACCCGAACAGCCAAAACCATCGCCTCGGTCAGTTACAGCAACCTCGCCGGACAAGTCTCCGACACGCCCTTCAACGGCGTCAACATCGTGATTACCCGCTACACCGACGGCACCACCGCAACCGCCAAGATGATTAAGGTGGGTCTATAAATTGCTCGAGTCGGGTTGGAGACTGATGCCGAGCAGATTCTGATTCAACTTCGCGACATAGTAGCGGGCTACAGGTCAAACTTAGATAATTCCGATTATATACCTTATCAACGCCCCGAGGAAGTCACCTGAGACACCCTCGGGGCGC
Organism: uncultured Bacteroidales bacterium; assembly: GCA_902772965.1. Lineage (GTDB taxonomy): Bacteria > Bacteroidota > Bacteroidia > Bacteroidales > Muribaculaceae > Sodaliphilus. Next base: position 6,542 of record CACYCT010000001.1, read on the forward strand.
TGCTTTTGGCGGCATTCCGGCACCCTGCAGGACCTGCCCATAGGCTGGCCGTTACCGCATATATGCCGAAAAGTGCCCTAACCCGACCGAAACAACAAAACTCATTTTCGGAATTACTGAACCCGCCTTAACTGACAAAATCCCAAAACGTCTCAGGCGTAATCACGGCGAATTGAGCCGGTCGGTAAGCCTCGATAAAACGCTTCGGCTGGTGCACTCGCGCGTGGGCATTCCACTTGAACTCGAACGCCCGAATGACACCGTCCTCCTCTTCAATGAGGTCGATTTCGCTCTGGTCGTGCGTACGCCAAAAAAACTGTTGCGCGAAACAGTCGTTGTACATATTCCGCTTCACCCGCTCGGCCACCATCAGATTCTCCCACAACGCACCGATGTCACTCCTCAGTTCTATCGGGGCAAAGGCCGAGATTACGGCGTTGCGCACGCCATTATCGTAGAAATAGACTTTCTTCCCCTTTCGAATCTCATTACGTAGATTGCGACTGAATGAACTCAATCTGAAAACAACAAAACTTTTCTCTAATAAATCGATATAGTTCTCGACAGTTTCTTTGTCCACACCAATCAGATTACTTAATTCGTTATATGACACCTCACTTCCCAATTGAAGCGCTAACACGCGAACTAATTTCTGAAGTATTCCGGGCTTTTTTATTCCTCGATAAGAGAGAATGTCTTTGAAAAGATAATCGTTTGTCAGAGCGATAAGTGTGCGTTTGGCGTGAGACGGGTTCGTCACGATATCGGGGTAAGTGCCATAGACCAGCCGGTGAGGTATCAGCCGCGTCTGCTCGCGCTTATCTGTGTGATTTGCCAATTCAGCCAGCGAAAACGGGTAAAGCCTATACTCTATGGTACGTCCGGTGGCCGGCTCATGAATGCCGTTAGCAAGCTCGAGCGAAGAAGAGCCGGTGACAACAACTTGGTTATTCATCTTCAAGTCGGCGATTTTTTTTATTGTCAGGCCAATGTCATCAACCCGTTGCGCCTCATCAATATAGATGAAATTGTAGCCCTCGAGCAAGTGTCGGAGTTCTGTGGAACTTTTACGATGAATCAAAGCGACATCTTCGTAATCATCACAATTAAGGAATAAAGTCCTTGAAAGGTCGGCGTTTTGACTTAAACGCCGAATAAGCGTTGTCTTGCCCACTTGGCGAGGCCCGAGCAGGACAATGACTTTCCCGCGACCATAGTCGCGCAGCATAGCGGCTTCTATTTGACGGTGTATCATAGTCGAATCAACTTGTTTTCCGCCTGCAAAGATAGCGCCAATTCTCCGAATCCGAAAATTTATGCCGAATTTTTCGGTTACAACCGAAAAAATAGGCCTAAACTTTCGGTTATAACCGAAAATTTTATCCGCAACACATACGTCGGGAATCTGCAAACCCCATCGCCGGACCACCCGACACACGAGCTTTCACGCAAATCACACAACAAATTGCGGTTAATTTACTTAATTAATGTTCACGATGGCGCCAATACCGTTTTTTTTGCGTAATTTTACAGACTAATTCCTGAAACAGGTTAATAACTTACTATAAAACAGAAATTTACGACTATGATCTATTCACATGAAGTTCAAAACATGTGCTGCGTAGCCAAGGGTGCCAATCATCCTTCGGCTCCCATTCCTGAAGAGGGAAAGTGGGTGCGCGCAAAGGAAATCAAAGACGTTTCGGGTTTCACACACGGCATCGGCTGGTGTGCCCCGCAACAAGGCGCATGCAAACTCTCGCTTAACGTCAAGGACGGTGTCATCGAGGAATGCCTCGTTGAGACCATCGGATGCTCCGGTATGACCCACTCCGCCGCCATGGCAGCCGAGATCCTGCCCGGAAAAACCATCCTCGAGGCACTGAACACCGACCTGGTGTGCGACGCAATCAACACCGCCATGCGCGAACTGTTCCTGCAAATCGTCTACGGACGCACGCAGAGCGCGTTCTCAGAAGGCGGCCTCGTGGTCGGCGCCTCGCTCGAGGACCTCGGAAAAGGCCTCCGCAGCCAGGTGGGAACCATGTTCGGCACACGCGCCAAAGGCGTACGCTACCTTGAAATGACCGAAGGCTACTGCACACGCATGGCCCTTGACGAGAACAACGAGGTGATCGGCTACGAGTTCCTCAGCCTCGGTAAGTTCACCGACGCGCTCAAGAAAGGCCTCTCGCCCGAAGCCGCCCTCGAGCAAGCCAAAGGACACTACGGACGCTTTGAGAACGCTCCCAAGTATATCGACCCACGCAAAGATTAACACCCACATAGCAAACAGATTACAACCATGATACGAGAAGTGAAATTCGAATCGCAAGACCGCCGCATGGCCCAAGTGCTCGCCGCGTTGAACGCCGCCGGCATTAAGGATATCGAAGAGGCCAACGCCATCTGCGACAAATACGGCATCGACCCCTACAAAACCTGCGAAGAAACCCAGCAAATCTGCTTTGAGAACGCTAAGTGGGCATACGTGTGCGGTGCCGCAATCGCGCTGAAGAAAGGTTGCTCCGTGGCCGCCGACGCAGCCGAAGCCATCGGCCTCGGGCTGCAGGCATTCTGCATTCCCGGCTCTGTGGCCGACGACCGCAAGGTGGGTATCGGACACGGTAACCTCGCCGCACGCCTGCTCCGCGAAGAGACAAAATGCTTCGCCTTCCTCGCCGGACACGAATCGTTCGCCGCCGCCGAAGGTGCCATCAAAATCGCCGGAAAGGCCAACAAAGTGCGCAAAGAACCCCTGCGCGTGATTCTGAACGGCCTCGGAAAAGACGCAGCCAAAATCATCAGCCGCATCAACGGCTTCACTTATGTCCAAACCGAGTTTGACTACTTCACCGGCGAACTCCGCATCGTGGCCGAGACACCCTACAGCGACGGCGACCGCGCCAAGGTGCGCTGCTACGGCGCCGACGACGTGCGCGAAGGCGTGGCCATCATGTGGAAAGAGGACGTCGACGTGTCCATCACCGGTAACTCCACCAACCCCACGCGTTTCCAACACCCCGTGGCCGGAACATATAAGAAAGAGCGCGTGCTGGCCGGCCGTCCCTACTTCAGCGTAGCCTCGGGCGGCGGAACAGGCCGCACCCTGCACCCCGACAACATGGCCGCCGGACCGGCATCCTATGGCATGACCGATACCCTCGGCCGCATGCACTCCGACGCGCAGTTCGCCGGATCGAGCAGTGTGCCCGCCCACGTGGAAATGATGGGCTTCCTCGGCATCGGCAACAACCCCATGGTGGGCTGCACCGTAGCCGTGGCCGTCGACGTAGCCCAGGCCCTCGCCAAGTAAGCAATCATAACCTGATACCTAAACCGAACTCCCCCGGCCCCGAGGGAGTTCGTGTTTTTTATTGGCCACGGCGAGCGAACGCCTAAGTGGGGGCAAGATACCATGCGTAACTACCTTGATAGAGGTTGCACCGGATGCCTTGTCGCTGCATTTCACTCGCAGGTTTGCCTGTATCGGACACACGCCCCCGGCCTACGGCCACCCCCTCTAACTTAGAGGGGGAACGCACGTGCACAAGGCAGACGTCAGGAGTCAGCGCCGGAGGCGCAGATTCTCTGAAATTATCGCAGACTTACCCCGTAAGATTCGCTTACAGAGCCGTTTTTCTCTTTCCGTGAGAAATGTGGTAATAGTTATCCGCGTGTTCAGATTGAAACGTACAGTCGCGCGGCCCCGTTGTGGAGGCCGCGCGACGCGTTAGAGGATATGTGATTCAGTTCTTATTTGACAACTTTGCCGATGGCTTTGCCGTTCTGGACAACGATGTTCACGCCGTTGAAAGGTTCGGCGGAGGTTTGTCCCATCAGGTTGACGTAGGTCACGCCTGCTTGGGCGGCTTTGATGTCGCTGATGCCTGTGTTGGGGTTGTCAATGGTGACGAGAACGCTCTCGAGCATCCAGTTGCCGCCGCTGCGGTAGGGGTTGGTGAAAGTCACGGTTTTGGCTTGGCCTTCCCATGTTCCGGTGGAGTAATCGTAACTGCCGGTGTCAACGGTGGTGTTGCTGCGGTTTCCGTCAGCGGTGGCTGTGAAGACGATTTTTGTGATGTCGTAGTCGCATTGGAAAGCGATGGTGTTGCCTTTGTACATCTGCAGGTAAGGCGCTGCGGTGGCAGAAGTGCGGATAACGGGGGTATTGTCGCCGGATCCGTCTTTGAGGGTCATGGTCACGTCGCCGTTGGTTACGCTTGCCACACGGTTGTAGTTGGCATCGTAGGTGAAGGAGGGCAGGGTGATCTGGCCGAAGTCGAAAGTCACGTCAGAGGCCCATGCGGCCATGCCGAGCATAGCCATCATCAGAAGAGATAAAGTTTTCTTCATACGGTTTTTGGTTTAGTTTTGGTGATGGGTTAATTAGTTGATTAAACCGTGTTTGTGTTAAAATAAACCGGTTGATTTGTTTTGTCGTGCAAAAATATACATTTTGATTGAACCCTCAAATTTTATTCACAATATTTAATTACCACCATTGTTTATGGGGCGCTTCGTTAAGATTTCTTTAGTTTTAATCTGGAAAGGAAGCGGCAGATGGCGAAAAGAGTCCCAACCTCGGCCTGAGCGTCCCAATCCGATACAATTTTACCGTTAATCAGTTGAAATACGCGATTTTCCGCCGGTTGATGATGATGTACACGATGATGGGCACGCCGATGATGGGGGTGATGGCGTTGATGGGAATCACGCCGTGCTCGCCGCCAACGCTGAGCCATGCGCAAAGAAGGGCGGTGTCGGCTCCGGCGAGCAGTGTCGCGGGCAGAAGCCGCCGGTGGACAGAGGTGGCGGTAAGGAATCGCGCCACGTGTGGCACGACCAGGCCGATGAATCCTATCGGGCCGCAATAGGCTGTGACAACGGCTGTCAGCAGGCCGGTGATCAATAATAAGGCGTTGCGCGCGTGGTGGGTGTCTACGCCGAGGTTTTGCGCGTAGCGTGTGCCGAGCAGCAGCGCGTCAAGGGGCTTCACCATCAGCATCGCCGCGCACAAGCCTATCAGGAGCAAAACGGAATACAGTCCGATCTGATCCACGCCAACGCCGCTGAACGACCCGAATCCCCAAGCCACATAGTTGTGGACACCCTCTTCGGTGGCGAGCGAGTTGAGCAGTGAGATCACACTTGAGGCGAGGTAACTCACCAGAATTCCCACAATGAGCAGCATTGAACTGCTCCGCACAATCGCCGACATCGCGATCAGAATCGCCAGCACCGCTCCGGCACCGATAATCGCGCCCAGCAGCGTGGCCAGATACGACCCCACGGAGAGTGTCGTTGACGCTCCGAGTGTGCCTCCGAGGGCGAGCATCACGATGGCCACACCGAGCCCCGCTCCGGCCGACACGCCGAGAATCGACGGCCCGGCAAGGGGGTTGTTGAAGGTGGTTTGCAGCAGCAGTCCCGCAACGGACAAAGCCGCTCCGGCTAAAGCCGCGGTGGCAATCATGGGCAGGCGCGACTGCCGGACGATGATGTTCCACGCCACGTTGTCGCTGTCGTGCCCGGTGATGATGCGCAGCACTTCCGCGGCGGGGATGTCGACAGAGCCCATAAGCAGGCACAGCGCGGCCAGAACGAGCATGAGCACGCTCAGGGCTGTCAGGGTGATGGCGGTTCGTCGTGCGGGGGTCATTTGTCAAGTCGGTGGAAAAACACCGGTCGGTAATCACCGGCAAGGTCGGGGTGGAAGATGGCGAAGTAGTCGGCCAAGAGGCGTTCGGGATGGAAGGGGAACTGCTCGAACAGGCGTGAGGTGTTTGTGTCGCAAACGTACACCTGCCGCTGTTGGAACGCGCGGAACTGGTCGTTGAGCCGGTAGGCTCCGCGCAGGTCTTCGAGTGAATGGATGAAGAACGATTTGATCAGCCACACGTCGGCTTGGCGCGCGCGGGCGAGCACTTGGTTGAAGTCGAGGTTGAGCGAGCCGGTGCTCTTGTCGTCGGCCCAGGGGTACACGGCGCCGGCGTCTTGCAGGATACGCGCCATATAACTCTGTCCGCCGGGCACGTTCCATATGCCTGAAATCACGGTCTCTGTGAGCACCATCGGCTTTTTGCTGACCTTTTCGGCGCGTTGGCGGATAAGTTCGTAAGCCTTCTCGACTTCGGCGAAAATCGAGTCGGCCTGCGCCTCACGTCCGAGCAGCGCGCCGTAGAACTTGATCCACTCGGCGCGCCCGAGCGGGGTGTATTCCATGTAGTCGGCACACTCAATCAGGGGTACGTCAAGTTGGGTGATTTGTCCGTAGGCGGCGTCCTGATAGGGCGAGAGCAGAATCGCGTCGGGTTGCATCTGAATCACGCGCTCGAGTGTGGGCGACATCGACGATCCGCAGTCGGTGAGTTGTCCGGCGGCAAGTGCTTGCGCCACTTCCGGCTCGGTGAAATACTGCGCGTCGACCACGCCTTTGATTGCGTCGAAACATCCCAATTCGCGCATCACGCTTGAATGCACGCTGCTGTAGACCAACGCGCGGTTGATCGGCGTTCGCACGACCGTTCCTTCGGGCAAACCTTCGGGTAATGCGGCCTCGCGCGGCACGAGCACGTATCGGTGAAGGACGCGCCCTTCGTTCCACGGGTCGGCGATGGTGACGCGTGTGAAGCCCTCGCCCCGCTCCACCTTCAGCAGGCGCGCGTGGTGGATGAGTGTATCGGTGTGAAGTGCTGTGTCGCTTTCGGTGTTGTTCCGACAGCCGACAGCCGACAGCATCACAATCAGTGATACCAGCAAAAGAGAGAGATTGTATTTCATAGACATGACCGGTTTCAGTCCGCAAAGGTACAAATTTTCGGCCGTACTGCGAAATCAGGGCCGGCGCGACACGTTATTGTTTCGTCTCTTTCTTGAATTGGGTTGCGAGCGCTTCCCGAAGCGAGGCTCCGTTGAGGGTTAGATAGCGATCCAGTTCGTCGACATCACCGATAACGATTTTGTTCCGCTTGTAGTATTCAAGAACTTGGAGCATGACTTCACAGTACATCGCCTCATCGGTTTGTTTGACGTTGAACTCAATGCCGTGTTCCACCATTGCCGCGATATAAGCCATGAGAATTTCAGTTTTTTTAAGCGCCGGAGAGGAAATGATTCCGAAGCTGTAATCATCTGTGGCCTCCATCCATCTGAACAGGAAGTGTATCACAGCGCCCAGTGTTTGGTCTTTCGGCTCAAATGGCTGTTGCAGATACCATTTGGCCAATCTGAGCGCATCGGCTTGGTGTGTGCGGCAGCCTTCCGCTGTGGTTATTTCGGTGTCTGAGGGAATGTTCAGTGCCTCTCTCAAACTCTGTTTGGTCATCAGTGTGGGATTCTCAACCGTGGGCAGGAAGGGATGTTCGGCTTGCCAGCGGTAAAATTTTTCCAACTGCGCCTTGCCCGTTTCCGATTCACACCATTGCTTGTCTGCTTCCGAGCGAAAATCCGAGAAAAGGGTCATGTTGTATGCTTGCCAAAGGTCGGCATTGATAAGTTCACGCTGATAATCAAGCAGCGAAACGCGGTAGTGTCCGGGGAGGCTTAAATCGGCAACCATTAAGGCGTGTCGGCGAATGTCGGATAATTGGGTGACAGTGAAATCCTTATTAGGCGTGAGTTTAGCGCGGTTCTCGGTCAGATAATTCTCCACCCCAATTTTATAAATCAACTCCAACGGCACAAAAATCGTGCTGTCGTTGTCCCGGATAGGGTTGGTGTTTTGTGTGAGGGTAACGGTGAAACTGCTGTCTGTCAGTTCAATGCCCTGACTGTAGATGTCGTAAAGCAGTTGGCTCATCTCGTGCTGTCGCTTGGTGTTCCACTGCATGTTGCACACCACTTCGGCATTCATTCCTGCCCAGAACCATTCGTTTGTTTTCTGCGCTAACAGATAGGCCAGCCGATAGTAGTTGCTGGCAAACTCCGGCTGAACGTCAACGCCAGTGAGGTAGCAGATTAAAGCGTCTTCAAAGCGGTTGTGTGAAAGGTGAACATTCCCCTTTTCCAAGAACAGAAACCCTGAGTTTGGGAATCGTTTGAGCCCCTCGTCATAGGTTCGCATAGCCTGCTCGGTGCGTCCGATGTTGTCTAAGGCGTTGCCTATCATTTGGAAGCATTGTGGCTCAGTGTCGGCATGGTTAAGCAGTTTCGTGCCCTCTTGGAGTACAAGTTTGTAATTTCCGGACAGATACATTGCGTAACAGCGTTCGTATGCGATGGTGTAATTGTCGGGATACTTTTGGTGCAGTTTGTCCAGAATCTCGAGCGCGTCTTGCGTTTTTTCGTTGTCCATTAATGTAACGGCCTTCTGAACGAGTTCGCGGTCGGCAAAATCCACGAAATCCGTATTTGATTGCGCCATGCCCGCGGAGCATGTGACCAAGCCGATGAGCAATAGGCTAAGGCGGTATATCAGGTGTTTCATCGCGTAGGGAAGTTTAGTTATTAGGAGTGCAAAGATAGTGTTTTTCAGCACGACAATCAGCCAAACGCGGCGTTTATTTCCGCGTTTGGCTGATTATCGGATATGTTTCGGTCTGATGTCACTCCGGTTTGTCTTGTCCGAGCATGGCGAGGAAGGTGTCTTCGTCGATGATGGGGATGCCGAGTGATTGGGCTTTCTGAAGTTTGGCCGGGCCCATGTTCTCGCCGGCGAGCACGTGGGTGGTGGCTTTACTGATTGAGGAAACGTTTTTCCCGCCATTGTCTTCAATCATGGCTTTGTACTCTTCGCGTGAGTGGTGGGCGAAGGTGCCGCTGATGACGATTTTCAGTCCGGCGAGTCGGTCGGAGCGGTTGGCGATTTCGTTGTCGCTGAGGCTCATCTGCACTCCGGCGGCGCGCAGGCGCTCAACGATGTCGCGGTTGCGGTCAACGGCGAAGAAGTCGACAATCGAGGCGGCGATTTTCGGCCCCACGTCGTCGATGGCGGCGAGTTGGTCGGCCGGCATGGCCATCAGGGTGTCGATGTTTCCGACCGCGCGGGCAAGGTTTTTGGCCGTTGTCTCGCCCACGAAGGGAATCGACAGTGCGAAAATCACGCGCGCGAAGGGCACGGATTTCGACGCTTCGATTCCGGCGAGGATCCGTCGGGCGGAGCGATCCTGAAAGCGGTCGAGGGCAAGGAGTTGGTCGTAGGTGATCCGGTACAGGTCGGCCACGTCGTTGACCAGTGCGGCGCGGTGGAGCGCGATGGCCACCTCTTCGCCGATTCCGTCGATGTCCATGGCGTGTCGACCTACGAAGTGCTCGATACGGCCGGTGATCTGCGGCTCACAACCCCACTTGTTGGGGCACACCCATGCGGCCTCTCCCTCGATGCGCTGCAGTTCCGAACCGCACACGGGGCATGTTTTGACGAACTCCAGCGGTCGTGCGTCGGCCGCGCGTCGCTTAATGTCAACTCCCACGATTTTCGGGATAATCTCGCCGCCTTTCTCCACGTATACCATGTCGTGGTCGTGGATGTCGAGGGCTCGGATCACGTCTTCGTTGTGCAGCGAGGCGCGCCGGACGGTGGTGCCGCTGAGCAGCACGGGTTCGAGGTTGGCCACGGGGGTAATCACGCCGGAGCGTCCCACTTCGAACGACACACTGAGCAGCCGTGTCGCCTCACGCTCGGGTGCGAACTTGTAGGCGATGGCCCATCGGGGAGATTTTGCCGTGGCGCCGAGGTTGCGTTGCTGGAGCAGATTGTTGAGTTTGAACACGAGGCCGTCGGTGGCCACGGGGAGGTTGCGCCGCGCGGTATCCCAGTGGGCGATGAAATCCGCCACCTCGTCGATAGACTTCAGGGTGGTGTGTTGCCCGGTCTTGAATCCCCATCGGCTGAGCGCGTCAAGGCTTTCGGTGTGGGTTTGGAAGGGCAGGTTGTCGGCGAGCAGGAAGTAGAAGTATCCGTCGAGGCCGCGTCGGGCCACTTCGGCGGAGTTTTGCAGTTTGAGTGTACCGGCGGCGGCGTTGCGCGGATTGGCGAAGAGGGGTTCCTCGTTGAAGGCGCGTTCTTTGTTCAGGCGCTCGAATTGTTCCCAGGGGAGCATGATTTCGCCGCGCACTTCAATTTCTTCGGGTCGTAGCGGGTCGTCGGGCAGTTGAAGTGGGATGGAGCGGATGGTGATCACGTTGGCCGTGACATCATCGCCCTGAGTTCCGTCACCGCGGGTTACGGCGCGCTCGAGGCGGCCGTTGCGGTAGATGAGCGAGATCGATGTGCCGTCGTATTTCATCTCGCCCACGATTTCCACCTGCGCTCCGCCGAGGCCGTCCTGGGCTCGACGCAGAAAGTCGGTCACCTCGCCGATGTTGTAACTGTTCGACAACGAGAGCATGGGCCGCGTGTGACTGACGTGGACAAAACCCTGACTGAGGTCACTGCCCACGCGCTTGGTGGGCGAGAGGGGGTCGTCCCACTGCGGGTAGTCGCGTTCCAATTGTTCCAACTCACGCAGAAGCGCGTCGAATTCCGCGTCGGAGATGGTGGGTTGATTGAGCACATAATAGGCGTGGTTGTGCTCGTTGATAATTCGGCGTAGTTCCTCTATACGTTGTTGGAAAAGATCCATATGCACACAGACTGGTTTATTTAACGTACTGTTTTATGGCATCCCGCCAAATGATATACCCTGCCCCGAGCAGGTGCAGGCCGTCGTTGGTGAGGTCGGCGCGGAGGTGTCCTGTTCCGTCGTCGAAGAGCGGGTAAAGGTTGATCCACGTCACGCCTTGCCGGCGCGCCACTTGCTCAAGTGCCCGATTGCCCTCGACCACGACGTGCTCGCGGTCGCGGAGCAGTTTCCACTCGCGCACGTTGTTGTTGAAAGGCAACATCGACTGGAGGTAGATTTTCGTGCGCGGCGAGCGGGTCTTGATCAGCACGATGAGTTTCTCCATCGCACGGGCGATACTGTCGCCGCTCACGTCGTGGCTCACGTCGTTCACGCCGCTGAGGATGAAGATTTTCTTCGGCTGTCCTTTCAGGATGGGCTCCATGCGTTCGTACAGTCCCTGGACGATGTCGCCGACGATGCCGCGGTTTTTCACGTGCCGGTTGTTGAGCAGTTCGTTCCACTCGGCTCCGTCGGTGAGGCTGTTGCCGAGCATAATGATGTCGCTCTTTTTCACGGGCAGGGTTTCGAAGTGTGTCGCGCGGCGAACGTAGTAGACGTCGGTGTTGGCCTGCGCGGCGGCTTGCAGCAGGCTCACGGCGGCGAACAGCAGTAAGATCAGTCGTTTCATGGCGTTACGATTGATGTGACCGGTAGGCTTCCTCGGCTTTCTTCACCGAGCCGTGGAGCAGGAGCAGCCGCTTGGCTTCTTCATAGGGCAGGCCGAGCATCTCGACGAGCCAGCGCGTGCCGCGGTCGACGAGTTTCTGGTTGGTGAGTTGCATGTTCACCATCTTGTTGCCTTTCACGCGGCCCATCTGGATCATCACGGAGGTGGAGATCATGTTGCAGATCAGTTTCTGTCCTGTTCCGGATTTCATGCGTGAGGAGCCTGTGACGTATTCCGGCCCGACAATCATCTCGATGGCGATTTCGGCGGCTTCGCTCACGGGCGCGTCGGGGTTGGAGGTGATGGCGGCTGTGAGGCAGCCGTTGGCACGCGCGTCGCGCAGGGCGCCGATCACGTAGGGCGTTGTGCCCGAGGCGGCGATACCGATGACGGTGTCCTTGTCATTCACGTTGTAGGCCTGCAGGTCTTTCCAGCCTTGCTCGGTGTCGTCTTCGGCGTTCTCCACGGCGTTGCGCAGGGCGGTGTCGCCGCCGGCGATGATGCCGATAATCCAGCCCGGATCCATACCGAAGGTGGGCGGAATCTCGCTGGCGTCGAGCACGCCGAGACGGCCTGATGTGCCGGCACCCATATAGAAGATGCGTCCCCCGCGTTTCATCCGCTCAACGATTTTTGTCACGAGCAGTTCGATTTGCGGAATGGCCTTCTCAACGGCGTCGGCCACTTTGTGGTCTTCGCGGTTGATGTCGGTGAGCAGTTCGTGGACCGACTTCTTCTCAAGGTCGTTGTAGAGCGAGGGTTGTTCGCTGATTTTGATAAATGCCATAGTGTTTCTTGATGGTTAGTTGGCGGAGTGGTATTTGATGAGGCCTTCCATGGGGTTCTTGATGATGGTTCCCACGGTGATGCCTTGCGTTGCGGCGGCTTCGCGGAGCACGTCGGCGAACTCGAAGGCGATTGAGCCTACGAAGTTGCACGGCAGGTCTTTGTAACCGGCGTAACTTGCCACGTTGCGCACGAAGAAGTCGACAAACGAGGAGCATACCAGTTTGTGCACGGCCTCATCGGAGATGTGTTTCTTCAGGAAGGGCGCGAACTGTGCGAGGAATCGGTTTGCGGCGGGCTGGCGATAAACGGCGTTGATGATTTTGTCGCGGTTGAGGTCGTACTCTTTCAGGAAGGTTTCGCACAGGTATCCGGGAAGTTGCTTCTTGAGAATGTCGCCCATCAGTCGCTTGCCGAGCACGGCTCCCGAGCCCTCGTCGCCGAGGATGTAGCCGAGCGGCGAAACGTTTTCCACCACACGCTCTCCGTCGTAGTAGCACGAGTTGGAGCCGGTGCCCATGATGCAGGCGATGCCGGGTTTGTGTCCGCACAGGGCGCGGGCGGCGGCCAGCAGGTCGGAGGCCACCTCAATCAGTCCGGCCGAGGGAATGTTGGCTTTCAGGGCGTTCACAACGTGGCTCTTGATTTCATCGTTGATGATACCGGCGCCATAGTAGTAAATCTCGAGGTTGGTCAGGTCGTAACTCTTCAGGTGATGCATCAGTTCGTCGTGGATACGCTGTGTCATCTCCTCTTGGGTGAGCAAGAGCGCGTTCATTCCGGTGGTGAAAATTTGCGCCACCTTCTCGTTACCATTGAGCAGGCACCAATCGATTTTGGTTGACCCGCAGTCAGCGATTAGAATCATAGTATATAGAGTTTTATTGATTAATTTTCAGTGGATTATATTTTGATGTAGATTTTCTTCCGGTAGAGCGCGTAGCCCAGTGCCCACGTGATGAGCACGAACACAATCGCGTACAGGCACGACGAGGCCTCGGGCGAGAACGTGAGCCAATCGGTGGCCCGGGTGAGCAGGTTGTGGATTGTTCTGGGTGTTCCGTCCTCGTATTCGCCGAAGCGGACCGCACCGAACACGATGGCGAGCAACGTGCCTGTGAGGTAGCAGAACAGCGGATTCACGCCGAAAGCCTGGAAGAACCGGCACCAGCGTTTGCGTCCGCGGATGTCGATGAAGTAAATCAGCAGCCCGAGCACCGAAGAGGCGATGCCGCACGTGATGAGCACAAACGTGGTGGACCACATTTTCTTGCCGCACGGAATGCCGTATTGCAGCAGCCATCCGGCCAGCAGCATCACCGCGCCCCAGCGCAGGGCGGTGGACACGCGTACCTCGTTTTCGCGATGGAGGGTAATCATTCGGCCTACCCAAAAACCGATCAGCACATGCGCGATGCACGGCAGCGTGCTCAGAATGCCCTCGGGGTCAAGGGCGATGCGCTCGCCAAAGGCCGACTCGTGGTACATATGCTTCTCGCCGAGCCATGCAAGGTCGATCTGGGAGATGATGTTGTTGATTGAAAAGTCGTAACCGTTACCGGTGCCGAGTATGATGGCGTACACGGCGAGGATGATGCCTGTCAGCCACGGAATGAATTTCTGGTTGAACAGGATTACAATCATCGAGCCGAAGAAGTAAACCAGAGCCAGTCGCTGGAACACCCCGAGTATGCGCAGGCTTCCGAACATTTTCTCGAAGAAATGGCTTTCGGGGTCATATATCCCCCTAAGGGCCATTCCGAACCACTGCACGAGCCAACCGATGAGAAAGAGTATCACCGTGCGGCGAACGATTTTCCAGATCAGCGGCCTGCTCGGTTTGAAATCGAATTTTCGCAGCGAGAAATACATCGCCACACCCATCACAAACACGAAGAAGGGGAACACCAGATCGGTGGGTGTCAGTCCTATCCATTCGGCGTGGGCGAGCGGTCGGTAGAGGTTGCTCCATGAGCCGGGATTGTTCACCAGCAGCATGCCGGCGATGGTGATTCCGCGCAGGATGTCCACGGCCAACAGTCGGCCGCCGGACGAACCGGCCACGGCAGGAGTGTGAGGGGTATTTGTTTTTTTCTTTGCCATAGAAACAGGTTATTTTTTTAAGGTAGTGACTTCATCAATGAGGTAAACGAGTGACTGGTATGGGACGCCGGAGTGGGTCGAGAGGCCGATTTCGCAGGTTCGGCTGTTGCTGAAACCTCGCCGGACACCCGCTTGTTCGATGGCCTGCCGCAGGTGGCGCAGAGCATAGGCGTTGAGTTCGGGTTGGGTAAAGCCCTTATCGCCGGCGAAGCCGCAGCAGCCTACACCCTCGGGGAGTACGACACGCGTTGAGCAGCGCCGCGCGAGCGCCACCACCTTACTGTCGATTCCCATCAGTCGGGTGGAGCACGTCAGATGGACGGCAACGGGCTCGTCGGTTGGTGTGAACAAGAGGTTATCGGCCACATAGTCGTGGATAAACTCAAGCAACTCAATCGGTTTGATTTGCTTGAAGTGCTGCTTCATGCGGTGCAGACAGGGGCTTTGGTCGCAGATTACCGGAAGTCGTCCGCCGTCGCTCGCTTGCAGCAGGGCGGCCTCGAGTTCGGCCGTCTTGGCGTCGGCAATGTCGGGCATACCTTTGCTTTCCCAAATCATGCCGCAGCACATGGCTTTCATCTTCTCGGGGAGGATTACTTGCCATCCGGCTTTTGTGAGCAGTCCCATCACCTTATCAATAAGGTCGGGGCGGCTTCCGTCGGAACTTCGCCCCATCGTTTGGTTGAGGCAGGAGGGGAAGTAGACCACCTTTTTCTTGGACGGGATTGACTTGGCGGCGCTGCCGGTGCTGCGGGGCTTCGGCAGTGATGGTGTCCATAGCGGTGCGCCGAGGCGGTTCATGAATCGCCCGACGGAGTTCACTCCACGGTCACCGATTATGGCGTGTGCAGCGTCGGCGGCGTAGAGTGCGAGGCGTATGCCCTGGCGGACGCCGTTAAGGTGGTTGGCCGCGAACAAGCCGACGCGCCGGGCCATCGCGCCGTTACTCTGCTCACGCAGGTCGTGGGTGAGGTCGGCGGTGTTGATTTTGATGGGGCACGAGGTGGAGCACAACCCGTCGCCGGCACAGGTCTGCTCGCCGTAATACCGGTAGTCGCGCTCGAGGCTGAGCAGGCGTTCGGGGTCAGCGCCGGAAGCGTGCAAGCGGGCAATCTCACGTTGGGCGATGATACGCTGGCGGCTCGAGAGCGTGAGGCCGCTGCTGACGCAGTTCACCTCGCAGAATCCGCACTCCATACAGCGGTCGATGTGGTCGTTGGTTTTCGGCAGCGGCTTGATGTGCTTGACGTAACATTCGGGGTCGTCGTTGAAAATCACGCCGGGGTTGAGGATGCCTTTTGGGTCGAAGATGCGCTTGATCTCGCGCATAATCCCGTAGGCCTGCTCGCCCCATTCACGCTTGACGAACGGCGCCATGTTGCGCCCTGTGCCGTGCTCGGCTTTGAGCGAGCCGTCGTAGCGGTCGACAACCAGTTTCACCACCTGCTCCATCAGGTTGCGGTAGCGCGCCACCTCTTCGGGCGTGTCAAACGATTGCGCTATCACGAAGTGGTAGTTGCCCTCAAGTGCGTGGCCGTAGATACAACTGTCGGCATAGCCGCAGTCGATGAGTAATTGCTTCAGTTCGACGGTGGCGTCAGGCAAGTCGTCGATGTGAAAGGCCACGTCTTCGATAATCACGGTGGTGCCTAAGGGGCGCTCGCCGGCCACGATGGGGAAGATACCCGAGCGGATGGCCCAGTATCGGCCCACTTCGGCCGGGTCGGTGGTGAAACGCGCGGGCACGTAGAGCGTGAACGTGCTGAGCACGCCGTTCAACCGGTCGATGTTCTGCCGGAGTTGCTCGGGTGTGTCGGCCGAGGTGCGCACGAGGATGGCGGTGAGGTCACGTCCGGTGGTGTCGCCGGAGGCTTCGAGCGACTTGCTGTCGAGAATCTCGGCGCACTCCACCTGCGCTTTTTTCAGTGCCACCACGCATTCGCACGCGCGCCGCATGTCATCGAAATAAAGCATCGCGCTGGCCGAGTGGGCGTAGAGGTGGCCGGTGTCCATCGTGAACTCTGAGGCGAAACCGAGTGTTCCCTCACTGCCCACCATCAGGTGGGTGATGATTTCAAACGGGTCGGAGTAGATAGCCAGTGGCAACAGGTTGAGTCCCATCACGTTCTTGATGGCATATTTTCGTCGAATGCGTGCCACGAGTTGCTCATCGGCTTGAACTTGGTCGCGCAGGCGCTCGATGGCGGCTATCATCTCGGGGTGGGTTTGACGGAATTTCCCGCGACTGTCGGTGTCACCGGTGTCGAGCACGGTGCCGTCGGCGAGCACGAGGCGCAGACTGCGCAGAACGCGGTCGGAGTTGGCGTGCGTGCCGCAACTCATTCCGGAGGCGTTGTTCATCACGATTCCGCCCACCATGGCCGAGCCTTTCGAGGCGGGGTCGGGGCTGAACGTGCGGCCAAGTGGCGCGAGAATCTCGTCAACGCGCTTGCCCACGAGGCCGGGTTGCAGCGTAATGGTCGAGGCATCGGGGGCAATCGAGTAGTGTTCCCAGTGCTTGCCGGCCACAATCAGAATGCCGTCGGTAACGGTTTGGCCGCTCAGGCTGGTACCGGCGGCACGGAAGGTGACCGGTAGCCCCGATTCATATGCCGCGGCAAGCAGGCGGCTCACCTCGGTTTCCGACTTGCTGCGAATCACAACTTCCGGCACATGGCGGTAGAATCCCGCGTCGGTGCCCCACACGAGGCGGCGCAAATCGTCGGTGTAGATTCGGTCGGAATCCACAATCTGCTTGGCGCGCTCTACAAATGGAATGTATTCCGGTCTCATAGCGGCTGGCGTGTTGAAATGGATTTATTGATATAGATAGTATTTTGCCGAGCGCAGGCGGAAGGCCTCGGCGTCTTTGGTCCAATAGGGTATGATGTCTTCCACACGGTAGCGCTTGCAGAAACGCTCGCGTATTTCCTTCGTGCCGCACACCTTGTCGAACATCGCGTAGCGTTTCGGGTTCTGCTCGAAGATTTGCACTTCGGGGTAGAGTTCGTGCATCACTTGCAGGAAGTAGAACTGCGTGAGGGTGAGGTTGGCCTTGTCAACGTCGGTGATATACGTCTGCACGCCGTGCACCTCTTTCCGCTCTTGGTTCACATCGACGCTCAGCGCGAAGAAAGGCTTGATGTTGATCGGACGGAATTTGAGTCCGGGCAGGTTGAGCGCGTTCATCGCTTTGGCCACTTTCTCGGCGTCGGCCCATGTGGCGCAGAAGAGTTGGAACGGCAGCGTGTAACCGATGCCGGTGTTGAAGATGTACAGTTCACCGAGGATACCGCTCAGGGGGTAGTAGAACGCGCTTTCGGGGGTTGGAATCTGGGGCGAGGGGAGTACCCACGGCATACCCGTGTCGCGGAATTTCATGTTGCGGTTCCAGCCTTCCATGGGAATCACGGTTAGGCGCGCGTGGCCTTTGATGTGTCCTTCCTCGTTAAGGAACCGGGCCAATTCGCCGGGCGTAAGGCCATAAAGGTACGGAATGGCGTATTTGCTCACGAAGGAGAAATAGCCTTCTTCCACCAAGTTGCCTTCCACCTTGTTTCCTCCGAGCGGGTTGGGACGGTCGAGCACCATGAACTCGACGTTGTTTTCGGCACAGGCTTCCATACACACGCCCATCGTGGCGTAGAAGGTGTAACTGCGGCAGCCGATGTCTTGGATGTCGTAGACGAGCACGTCGATGTTGCGGAGCATTTCGGCGGTGGGCTTGTGGGTTTTGCCGTAGAGCGAGTACATTTTCACGCCTGTCGCGGGGTCGGTCTCGTCGCCAACGGCGTCGCCGGCATGGGCGTTTCCGCGCACACCGTGTTCAGGACCGAACAGCGCCACGAGTTTCACTCCCGGCGCCTCATGGAGGATGTCGACCGTGCTTTTCAGGTTGTTGTCAATGCCCGAAGGATTGGTCACCAATCCCACGCGCTTGCCTTGTAAGGGGGCGAATCCGCCGTCGCGGAGCACTTCGATGCCCGGTTTCACTATCGCGCCGGCGGCCAGTGTGAGTACCGCGCCGAGCAGTATGGTCAGGAGGGTTCTTTTCATGTTATTTGTCATTTTTCTTGCGTTTAATTGTTATGGTGGGTTCTATGAATTCATAGAATCCACCTAATGAGAAAACGGGTTTATTTCCGTCCGTATTCGGGGTCAATCTTGCGGTCAACGAAGTATGTCACCACCAAGGTTGCGATACAGCACACCATCACCATCCAGAAGAAGTTCACGTAGCCTATCGCCTCTTGGATGTAGCCGGCCACAAAGCCCGGCAGCATCATGCTCAGCGCCATGAAAGCCGTGCAGATCGCGTAGTGCGACGTTTTGAACTCTCCCTCGCTGAAATACATCATGTAGAGCATATAGGCCGTGAAGCCGAATCCGTAGCCGAATTGCTCGATGGCCACGGCGATGGAGATGACCCAGATGTTCTCCGGTTGCGCGATGGCTAAGTAGACGAATGTCAGACACGGCAGGGTCATACACGCGGCGTTGACCCACAGCGAGGCTTTCAGTCCCACGCGTGAGGCGTAAATGCCGCCCAAGATGCCGCCGATGGTCAATGCCAGCACGCCATAGGTGCCGTAAACCATACCGACGTCTTCGGTGCTCAGCCCGAGACCGCCCTCGGCGGTGCCGTGAACGAGGAAGGGCATGCAGAGTTTGATCAGGAAACCCTCGGGCAGGCGGTAAAGCAGCATAAAGGCGATGGCCAAAAGCACCTGAGGTTTCTTGACAAAGGTGACAAACGAGGATGCGAACTCGCGGATTCCCACCGCAAAGTCGATTTTCTCACCCGTCACACGCGGCGTGTCCTGTGCCGAACGAGGTAAGACAAACAAATGGTAGAGCGTGATCAGGAAGAAGATAGCCGCACTCACGCCGATCGTGATTTGCCACGACAGAGGAATATCGCCATAATGTGTCTCCAACTTACCGGCTATGTACACCAGCACACCTTGTCCGAAGATCGAGGCCACGCGGTAGAACACGCTTCGGATACCGATAAATGCCGCTTGGCTCTTCTGGCTATGGGCGAGCATATAGTATCCATCGGCGGCGATGTCGTGTGTCGCCGAAGCGAATGCGGCGATGATGAACAGCACAAGGGTGAGCGTGAACATGCTGATTGGTGTCGCTCCGGAGCCGATAACATCGGCCGAGGGATGAGGCAGCGTAAGCGTGAGCAGAATCATCACGGCAGTCATAACCACCTGCATGGCCACAATCCACCAGCGTTTGGTTTTCACCACATCGACAATCGGACTCCAGATTCCTTTCAGGAACCACGGGAAATAGAGCAGTGTGGTGAAAAACGACATGTCACCGTTAGGCACGCCCATTTTGGTGAACATCATCACGGAGATGTTGTTGACCACGAAGTAGGGCACGCCCTCGGCAAAGTAAAGCGTAGGCACCCACCACCAGGGCGATTTCTCAACTCCGATCGCTGCTTCGGTGGTTGCTTGATTTTTTTGATCTTCGGTATTCATAGTGAATCTATTTGGTTGTTATACGTTTCTGTGTCGATTACCCAACTGTCGATTGACCGCGCGTCGGAGTTGATGTTCAGTCCGATGGCGATTTTCGGTCGCGGGTCAGGGGCAAAAAAGCCCGGATAGTCCTTTTCCCGGATTTGCCGGGCGGCTTTCTCGGCCGACTGATTATATTTGAACTCGATAAGGTATATAGCCTGCGGCATCTTCAGCACGATGTCGACGCGTCCTGCGGCGGTTTGCTGCTCGGCCGTGATGTCGGCGCCGAATGATATGAGGGCGGCGTAAAGCAGCGCTTGGTAGTGTCGCTCGTTGGCGTTGTCGAGGCCATAGGGTATGGTGGCGTAGAATTGCCGTGTGGCTTCGAGGAAATCCTCCACCGAGCCCCCACGATAAAACTCGCGATAGGCATCATGGAAATTTATGCGACGATTGTGGGCCTCCCCGGTATAATATCTTATAATCGTATTAGACAGTCCCACTTTGACTTCTTCGTTAGGAATTCCGAGCGTGTACAGATTGAATTGGGGGTCGAAATCTTTGATGGTGAGGTATCCGCTTTGATAAAGCACCGGCAGAATGTCGTCAACTTGCTCGGTTGGACTATCGAAGCGGTCTTCTGTTGCCTCGATATGGTTCATATCAATCAAGGAAACGTTATAGCGCTTCATCAACTCCGGCAGCATTGTCGGCGTTCCGCTTCCGAACCAATAGTTTTTGTATTGTCCGCTATTGAGCACATTAATCAGGCTATAAGGATTATAGATGTCGGTCATCGCTTTAGAGAAGTGGTAACCGTCGTATTGTCGTTTGAGGTGCTCAATGGCTTGCGTGGTGGTTTCTGTGTTGGCTTTGGCGAGGTCGGCAACACCTTCACGCAATTGGGTCTCAAGCTCTTCTTGCGTAATGCCGCATAGGGCATCGTAGCGGGAATCCATACTGATGTTATACAAGTTATTCAACTCACTGAAGATTGAAAGTTGGGTAAACTTTGTGACACCGGTCAGGAAGACGAATCTCAGGTGTTGTGCCATTGCTTTGAGGGGACTGTAAAGGTCGCGCAGAATATCCCGAATGGCTGTCAGCCGGTCAGCGTTCGTTATGTTGTCAAGCATAGGCGCGTCATATTCGTCTACCAGGACAACCACCTGATGGCCGGTTTGTCTATGTGCCGATTGAATGATATTGACAAGTCGAGAACTGTAACTGTCGGTCAGTGATGCCGTAATCCCATATTGCCGCTCATACTCAAGGAGCATACTATTGAGCATGGAGTGCAGGTTGCTCAACTGGGCGTACTTGCTGCGGCTCAGGTCGATATGAATAACGGGGTGGTGCTCCCAATCCTTCTCGAGTTGGCTGACAGCCAGCCCCTCGAACAGTTCGCGGCGGCCTTCGAAGTATGCCTTCATCGTGCTGATGAGCATGGATTTTCCGAACCGGCGCGGGCGCGAGAGGAAGTAACTTGCGTTCGTGCGCACGAGTTGGAACATGATGCCGGTTTTGTCAACGTAAACCATGTTCCGCTTACGTATACTGACAAAGTCCATTTGACTGATGGGATACTCGATGAAGTCGCTCATGACTGGAAGTGTTTAGTATTGCTTTTCGATTTCTGCTCCGGGGAAGTAGTGGAGCAGGATTTGTTTGTAGTCGTATCCGCGCGCTCCCATCACGGCGGCTCCGATTTGGCACAGGCCCACGCCGTGTCCCCATCCGGCGCCGCGGAGCACGAACTTGGCGGGGTAGCCGTCGGCGTCGATGTCGTGGCGCTCAACCACGAAGGCGGAACTGTAAAGCGCCGTCTCGCTGAGGGCATAGCGGATGGCGAGTTCCTTACCGATCACCTTGTCGCGCTTTTCGCCGACGATACGCATCTTGTACAGCCGGCCGCTGGTGCCGCGCGCCACGGGTTGCAGGTCGCGGATGCGGCCGTAATCTTCGCCGGTGCGTTTGGCTATCAGGGCGGATAATTCCTCTTGGGTGTATTCCACGCGCCAGCGGTAGAAGTCGGCGGTTTCCTGGTCGTAGTCGTTGAGCACCTGAGAGAGGATTTCCTTATCGGCTGTGTTGCAGAAAGCCCCGGGCGACGACAGAATCCATTCTTCTGCCTCGGCCTCGCGGCTGAGGTCGGGGAATTGGTCGGGGTGTTCGCTGTCGCTACGGGCAACGAGGTAGGGGTGGTGTTCGTCTTGCCAACAATTCTCGAACTCTTCCATCACACCGCCGCACGACTTGCTGAAGCGCGCGTCGCAGAGTTCTCCGTCGTAGGTGAGCACCTCGCCCCAAGTGGCTTTGATGGCCTCTTCCACAGCGGGTGTAGAGGCGCGGGTGATGCCTTGATAGCGTTGGCAGTGGTCGTCGGCGCAAACGTCGAAGTCCACATGGTCGTCGCGGTCCCACCAGCGGATCAGTTCCTCGTCGGTGTCGGCTGCGGCCTTGATCACCGGCGCGTGCTCGCCCAATACGTCACTGCCCTCAGTGCCCTCAGGCGCCGGCTTTTGCATTTGCGCCAGCAACCACGAGCGTGAAATCACGGCGTGCGCTTTGAGCAGTTCCATTGAGGCTTTCGCACTCATCTCACTCGAAATCACGCTGGTAAGATAGTCCTCCACGGGAATGATGTTGATGGCGATAATCTGGAAACCGTGGTTTATCAGTTTCAACGCGCCCTTGAATGTCTGGTTTTCTTTACGCCGCCAATGGAAACTCACACCGATGGTGACGTTGCGCAGGGTGAACTCACAGTCGTCGGATTGCGGCTCGAAAATCATTTCATCGAAATAGGAGTCGTTGATCGCGTTGACGCAAAAGGTGAGTTTATCACTGTTCACGTCAACCATATTGTGTCCGTAAGTAATCCACTGGCCGTTGATGAGGTATTCGCCGCGAAAATCGATATGGATATTCTGGTAGGCACTCATGATGCCGACGCTCACGGTGGGTTGTTCAGTTTTCATAGGGCGTGTCGTTTTTTTGAGAGAGGATAAGTTAAGTTTGATAGAATTTGTCGACAATGGCGGCGATGGCGGCATTGTCGGGGCAGAGTTCGTCGTAGAGCGACTGAATGCGCTCGGCTGTGAGCGCGTCGAAGTCGGTTTGTCGCGCGATGCACCACAGTCCGGCCATGTCCACCGCACCCGGGCTGAGCAGCATTTGGCCGGTTTCTTCGCCAAAGCAGTCGGGACGGTGTTTCACGCGGGGAAGAACCGCCACGTTGGTGTACTCGCCGGTTTGCCAGCAGAGCAGGTTCTGCATCGGTTCGGGCTCGTGGTCTAAGGCCATCCGCATTGCCAGTTGCAATCGGGCAAGATAAAATCCGGCCAGTTCTTTGCGCTCGCAGCGAATCAGGAATAACGGCCGGCCGAGTTGCCGGGTGAAACCGATGAATCCGTCATCGGTGCTCTCGAGCAATGCCTGTTCGGGCCAGAGTGCGGGGTTGAGTGCCTGCTCGGGCAGGGGCATGTATCCGGCACACGCGGCTTGGAAGTGCATATGGTCGGGTGCCGACGCTCCGGCGCGCGGGCCGTTGTAGAACAATACCCACTCGGGCAGTTCTTCGGCAAGGTCGAGCAGGTGGTTCAGCCGCTCGGGCGGGAAGAGCAGTTGGGGCGTGTGGCTTAGCGAGGCGATGGTGAGGTGACGCGGGAAGATGGGGTAGGGGTTTATTTGGATCTTGTAGGTTTCCCGCCATGCGATGTGTTCCTGCTCGTCGGGTTGGTTCTCACGACATAGGAAGCATGGCCGTTCGGCCAGTGAGGCAGCGTCGACCCGCGCGGCGCTTGATCGACGCCGCGCGGGGTTATGCTGCAAAATCACCTCGCTGCCACTGAGTGTCACAGCGCGCAGTGCCACATGCTCAAGGGCGGCATAGTTGTCGCGCGCGAGAGGCCACTGTTGCAGTTGGCGCTCAATGAGGTTGTCAACGAGGTGGGCGGTGGTCATGATTGTTATTTCTTGTTCAGCGCGATGCGGGCCTGGAGTTCCCACGTGCGAATACGGTCTTTGTA
>CACYCT010000002.1 GCA_902772965.1 uncultured Bacteroidales bacterium
ATCGGACTTTTTCGCAACTTCCAGCCTGCAATTTGACCTATAGAGCAACGTTGGTCAATTGTCAGCCTGCAAATTGACCCATAAGCCAGAATGTTCATGAGCGGCAGAACAGAAGAAATTTCATGAAAGAACCAACAAGAACCAATAATCATGTCCGCCGAATCGTAAGCGTTTACTATATTTGCTTATTATTTATACCTTAATTCTTATGGCAGAAAATTTTGACTCCAGACCGCTCAGCGAAGAGCAACGCGTGCGTGAGTTTATGACCCGTGCGCACAACAAGATGCAATGGTGCCGCGAGAAGGCAGCCGAGTATCTCAAGGCGCACCCGCGCCGTAAGTTCTACAAACTAACCTATGAATTCTGCGGTGATCGGGAGGCATTCGCATGCCTCACCGACGAGGACATCAAGCGCATTCAAGATATGGTCGAGGAAATCGCTCAGAACGGCCCCTTTGCAGATGCCGAGGACCGCAAGGAGTTTTTCGAAGACAACCTTGACGATTTAATCGACTGGACTGACTACCTTCCTGAAGTGCACGCCCGCTTTCTGAGTGTTGACGATGGCGAACGCACCCGCGTGACCGGCATCGATTTTGACGACTTTGTCTACTGCGGCAAGTTTACGGTCAAGCGCTCAGACCGGTACAATGAAGACAAGAAGGATTTGCGTGAGGTTGTCTACAACATCCATCTTACCGACGAGGAATGGATTGAACTTGTAGCCTACCGGCTGTTCGACCCGCGGATGACGTTCCTGGATCTGCGCGAGCTCGACAAGGATCTCTACGACCGCATTGAGGCCGATGTCTATACGCCGCATGCCTACCACCTTATCTACATGACCGAGGTGAACAATGCGGCTGAAGCCATTCGCGCCACCAGCGATGGCGATGAACTGGCCAAACCACTCAGCAACGGTGTCTTCCACCCCTTCGCCCCTATTTGGTACGACATCTGCAATCATCCCGAACTCATTGACGACGGGCAACTGATATGCGCCATTAAATTTGCGCTCTACACAGGTGAGGTTTGACACACCGACGTAAGAAGCCAAGAAGTCAAGGTGTGT
This sequence comes from uncultured Bacteroidales bacterium, assembly GCA_902772965.1. Lineage (GTDB taxonomy): Bacteria > Bacteroidota > Bacteroidia > Bacteroidales > Muribaculaceae > Sodaliphilus. Next base: position 1,076 of record CACYCT010000002.1, read on the forward strand.
TCAATAAATTGGACTCAAGTTCCGGATTTGGATTGTCATGCGGTCTGACATGATGACTAACTGAATGGCGGCGCATATCGCCGACAGGCGATTACTAACGTGAGATCCCCACCATGACAGGTGCGAAGCGACTGTCATGGTGGGGGTGATGCGGCACTCAGGGTAGGTTACTCGGAGAGGAACACCACAAACCGCAAGTCTTATCTTTCTCGCCGATGTTGCCGGATGTTCCGATGCTGATTTCATCTTCTTACAGCGAAAGTTCCCCCTTCGGACACGTTTTTCAGGCGTATCCGTCTGGTCTTACGCACAAAGTCGGGTCTTCGGCCCGCCTGCGCCTCCGGCACTGATTCGACGGAAATATAGCATACTTACCCATACATGACGTTACAAAGTCATTTTTTTGGTTATTCCGATTGCAGTTTGGAAATTTGTGGTTATCTTTGTGGGTGTATAACGGTATTTTTGCCATATGAGTACGGAAGAGATAAAATCGACCATCGCCGAGTATTTCAAGACGCAACCCGTCTTGAAGGCATGGCTGTTCGGATCCTTCGCCCGCGGCGAGCAGACACCGGAGAGTGACATAGACCTGATAATAACGCTTGACAAAAGCAAACCCATCGGATTCCGCTATTTCGGCATGTGGGGCGATTTAGAGAGGCTGTTAGGCCGGTCTGTGGATCTGGTAACTGAAGGGAATTTGATGCCATTTGCCCGCGAGTCGGCCGACAACGATAAAGTATTAATTTATGAGAGAGCCAATTAGAGATAAAAACCGCCTACAACATATTCTTCAAGCTATTGATACCATTTTAAGCAGAATTGATGGCGTGACATTTGAAGACTTGAAAAACGACAAAATGTTGTTTGGCGGCATCGTTTACTATACCTTGATTATCGGTGAAGCCGCTTACAAATTGAGCAAAGCATTTACTGATAATAACCCACAGGTCAAATGGAGTGACATGGCAGATATGCGTCACCACCTTGTACATGGTTACTATCAAGTTGACAGTGATATTGTTTGGGCGGTTATTCAGAACGATCTGCAACCATTAAAACAGCAGGTAACAAGATTGCTGAAAGAAACCGATTGGGAACAGTGGGAGCAAAACAAGAAAGACTAAGATGACACGCGACTGTCGGCATATATTCCCATGTGACCGCGGCTTATGGAATTCTCATAAACCAAAGATATACAGCGTATTACTACCACTCCGCACACGGTTCGTACTCTCCCACGGATCGTGGCGTGGAGTTGAGGTTTCAGGATTTACTGAAAGAATCGGTGGCGGCCCGGTCGCTACCGCTCATTATACCGCGTCACATGCCGGCCTCTGTCGGCATGTGCCATATCTGATTTACTCACCTTATATTTAAACTATTATGACCTGCAAGCAGACATTCCTGAGAACACTGGCCGCGGTGGCGGCCATGCTCCTGACCATGCCCGCGACCGTGTGGGCCGAGAGTACTTTCGGTGGCGGCAGCGGCACCATTAGCGACCCGTATCAGATTTACAATTCCGGTCACTTTGTCCAGTTGGCCGACGAGGTGAACGCCGGTAACACTTTTGAGGGCGTATACTTCAAACTTACCAGTTCTGTCGACTTCCGGTTGTATGGCCAGATACCGCCCATTGGAGGCAAGTATTACACCGTGGACGGCGGTAGGGGTATCCGGCGCTTCTGCGGAACCTTTCTCGGCAACAACCACACCCTTTCCAATCTCACCATCACCGAGAACCCTGACCAATGCGGACTCTTTGGCTGCTTGGGATATGGCGGCCTTGTGATGGATCTCACCATCGACGGCAATTCAACGATTACCGGAATAGGCGACTGCGGGGCTATCGTCGGCTCGGCCGAGATAAACACGAATATTATTAACTGCACCGTAGGCGAGAATGTGGTGGTAAAAGTTCACCCCGATGCGGCCGGCTCTTCTTACTCCCCGGCCAACTTCGGTGGCATTGTGGGCAGCACAAGCGGTATAATATCGAGTTGCGTAAGCAAAGCCTCTATCAGCAACTCAGGCATCAATAAAACCACCAATTTGGGCGGCATTGCCGGCAATGTTGATGCCGGCTGGGTGGAAAATTGCTATTTCCTCGGCTCGGTAGATGGCACAAACAGCGTTGGCGATATTGCCGGGACTAACAATGGAAGCATTGAAAGATGCTATTATCACACCGACAATCGCCACGGCGCGGTCAACGGAGCCGACACTGATGGCGCGAAGTGGATGGGCACGGTCACAATGGCCGACGGCGTGAGCGGCGCGCTTCCCCAGGCCACCTATATCGACGGCAATAAGTCTTATTTCGGTGCCGACAAATATATGCTCTTGAGGCTCAACTACACAGTGCCCGACGGGTATGTCATTAAGGATAACCAAGTCTCCTATATGGCGAATGATGTCGCTATCGGCGAGAGACAACCTTATCATGAGTTCACCATGCCCGCCCGGGATGTCACCATCAGCGCGGTCGTCGACGTCAAGCGCGACATCGCTTATACCCCGTGGGTGCAAATCTATATCCCATCGCTCACCTACACTGGCGAGCCTTTGTCGCCCGAGGCGCAAGTAATAGACATCAAGGACGGCGCGCGGCAACCGCTCACCGAGGGCGAGCACTTCACCGTCACCTGGCCCGAAGAAATCATCAACGCGGGTGAGTACACCGCCACCATCAACGGTATTGGCGACTGGGCCGGTTCCACTTCTGTGACGTTCCGCGTCGAGGCCGCCGGTGCGGTGGCCCGCATTGTCACGCATCCCACTGCCATCCAGGGGCTCACCTATAACGGCCAAGCACAAGTGCTCGTCACAGCCGGAGTGGTCGAAGGCGGTGTGATGCTCTATCGCCTTGAGAATGGCGAATACAGCGCAGAGTTGCCCACAGCGATTTCTGTCGGCACCTACACTGTGTATTATAAGGCACACAGCGACGACAACCACCTCGACTCGAGCGAATTGTCGCTCGTGGCGCAAATATCCCAACCCACAGGCACATGGGAAGGAGAAGGCACCGCCGAAGCCCC
>CACYCT010000003.1 GCA_902772965.1 uncultured Bacteroidales bacterium
AACTCACGCCGAGGCCGATGGGGCAGGAAGCGCCGTGGCGGGGCAGGCGGATGATGCGCACGTCGTGGGCCATGTATTTGCCGCCGAACTGCGCGCCGAGGCCGATTTTGTAGGCTTCCTGGAGCACCTGCTTTTCGAGTTCGATGTCGCGGAAGGCGCGTCCGGTCTCGTCACCGGTGGTGGGCAGGCTGTCGTAGTAGTGTGTGGAGGCGAGTTTTACGGTGAGCAGGTTACGCTCGGCGCTGGTTCCGCCGATGACGAATGCGATGTGGTATGGCGGGCATGCGGCTGTTCCGAGCGAGCGCATTTTCTCTACGAGGAAGGGCACGAGCGTGTCGGGGTTGAGCACGGCCTTGGTCATTTGGTAGAGGTAGGTCTTGTTGGCGCTTCCGCCGCCTTTGGTCACGCACAGGAAGCGGTATTCCATGCCTTCAGTGGCTTCGATGTCGATTTGCGCGGGCAGGTTGCAGCGTGTGTTGATTTCCTCGTACATCGACAGGGGGGCGTTCTGGCTGTAGCGGAGGTTCTCTTGCGTGTAGGTGTTGTACACGCCTCGGGCCAGGGCTGCCTCGTCTTCGAAGCCGGTCCACACTTGTTGTCCTTTCTCGCCGTGTATGATGGCCGTTCCGGTGTCTTGGCAAAGGGGGAGTTTTCCCTTAACCGACACTTCGGCGTTGCGCAGGAATGTCAGTGCGACGTATTTGTCGTTGTCGCTGGCTTCGGGGTCGGTCAGGATACGCGCCACCTGTTCGTTGTGGCTGCGGCGGAGCATGAACGAGACGTCGCGGAAGGCGTGCTGGGTGAGCAGGGTGAGTGCCTCGGGTTGGATTTTGAGGATGGGTTTTCCTTCGAATTCGCCCACGCTGACGTAGTCGGATGTGAGCCGGTAGTACTCGGTGTTGTCCGGACCGAGTTGGAACATGGGGGCGTACTTAAATTCGGGGATATTGGCCATAGTTTAATTATATAAGGTGTTATTGTTTTTGCCGGTAAATCTGTGTGAGTGTCTGCCAGAGTTTGTCGTCGGGCGTGGGTGCGGTCACGTCGACGGGCAGTTTGGAGACGGGGTGGATGAAGCGTATGCGGTGGCTTTGCAGGCATATGCCTCCGTCGGGATTGCTCCTCGGCGCGCCGTACTTGAGGTCGCCCTTGATGGGGCATCCGATGGCGGCGAGTTGTGCGCGGATCTGGTGTTTGCGTCCGGTGAGCAGGTCGATCTCGAGCAGGTGGTAGCGGTCGGATGAGGCGAGCAGGCGGTAGTTGAGCACGGCTTTCTGGCTGCCGTCGCGCGGGGTGGGGGAGACGTAGGTTTTGTTGTTCCGCTCCACGGATGTGAGGTAGTGCGTGAGCGTGTCGGCGTTTTTCGGTGGCTTGTTGGCCACGATGGCGCGGTAGGTTTTGGTGACGTCACCGCGCCGGAAAAGTTCGTTCATCCGCGAGAGCGCCTTGCTTGTTTTCGCGAACACGACCAGGCCTGACGTGGGCCGGTCTATCCGGTGCGTGACGCCGCAGAAGACGTTGCCCGGCTTGTCGTATTTCTGCTTGATCCACGCTTTGAGCGTGTCGACAAGTGGCGTGTCGCCGGTTTTGTCGCCTTGCACGATTTCCCCGACGGCTTTGTTGACGATGATGATGTGGTTGTCTTCGTAGACGACGTCCATGATTTTGGAGGTTTTCTGAATTGTGATTGCAAAGTTACAACAATTGTTTGGGTTGGTGATAATTTATAAGGGTATAGTTTCCGGCATACGATTGTTAATTTTTTTAAATTATGTTGTAAAACATCTTTTCCGGTTGTTTTGTGGCAAAATGCGGTGTAAGTTTCAAATTTCAGCACAAAAAATTTTTGTTTTAAAAAAAAATGTCTAATTTTGTGCACTCAATGCTATGGTAATGTTAAGAAATTGCAACATGGTTTACCTCTAATGCACTGAAATCAAACTTGTTGCCTCAGGTGGCTGCGAGCGATTGCGTGCTATTTCGGTTTGACGGTTACAATTTTTCATGTTTACTGTGGGATTGCGTGATTTAAACGAGAAATTAATCAAATATGTTTAAGAAATAAATTAGTGCTTATGAGTCTTAGAAATCTACTTTTGCTCATTGTGCTCTCGTTAGCCGCGATGGTTGCCAACGCCCAGGTGACGGCTTCCGGAACGGTGCTTGACGAGAACAATGAACCGGTAATCGGTGCGACAGTCGTTCAGAAGGGCAAGCCAAGCAACGGAACGTCAACCGATTTCGATGGAAAGTTCACGCTCAACGTGCCCTCGGGCGCCCATCTGGTTGTCAACTATATGGGTTACGAACCCTATGAGGTTGCCGCCAAGAGCGGGTTACAAATCGTTCTGAAACCGAAAGATGACGGCGGCGTCAAACTCGACGAAGTCGTCGTGACTGGTTATCAGAAAGTGGACAAACGCTTATTCACCGGTGCCACCACGAGCGTCGACGCCACCAAGGCGAAACTCGATGGTGTGGCCGACGTCAGCCGCGCCCTTGAGGGCCGTGCCGCAGGTGTGTCGGTGCAGAACGTGACCGGTACCTTCGGTACAGCCCCGAAGATCCGCGTCCGTGGCGCAACGTCCATTTATGGTAACTCACGCCCGTTGTGGGTGGTCGACGGTGTGATTCTTGAGGACAACGTCGACATCAGTGCCGATGACCTCTCCTCGGGTGACGCCCAGACCCTGATCGCCTCGGCTATCGCAGGTCTGAACGCCGACGACATCGAATCGTTCCAGATTCTGAAAGACGGCTCGGCAACCTCGATTTACGGTGCCAAGGCCAACGCCGGTGTGATCGTGGTCACAACCAAAACCGGACGTAAGGGACACACCTCTATCAATTATACCGGTGAGTTCACCTACCGTCTCAAACCCAGTTACCGCGACTACAACATCACCAACTCGCAAGAGCAGATGGGTATCTACAAAGAGATGGAACAGAAAGGCTGGCTCGAGTTCGCCTCGCTGGCCAACAGTTCGCGTACCGGTGTGTACGGACATATGTACAACCTGATCCGCACCTACGACCCCACCACCGGAAAATATGCTCTTGACTACACCACCGAGGCGATGAACGCTTACCTCCGTCAGGCCGAGATGCGCAACACCAACTGGTTCGACCTGCTGTTCAACAACAACATCATGCAGAACCACGCCCTGAGCGTTTCCGGCGGTACAGACAAAGGATCGTTCTACACCTCAATCTCAATCATGAACGACCCCGGATGGTACAAGTCCAGTTCCGTTGAGCGTTACACATTCAACAGCAACGCCATCTATCAACTCACCGACCGCATCCGCATCAAAATCCTCAACATGGACTCCTACCGCAAGCAACGCGCTCCCGGTACGCTGAGCCAGAACGTCGACGTGGTCAACGGCGAGTTCAACCGCTCCTTCGACATCAACCCCTTCAGTTACGCGCTCAACACCTCGCGCACGCTCGACCCGAACCTGTTCTACCGTCGCAACTACACCGACTTCAACATCTTCCACGAGCTCAACAACAACTACATCGACATCGACGTGCTTGACGTCAAGTTCCAGGGCGAACTCCAGATCAAGCCCATCATGAAGCAAGACCAGACGCTCGAGATCAACCTCCTCGGCGCATACCGCTATAGCAACTCCGAGCGTAACCATTACGTGAAAAACTCGTCGAACCAGGCCATGGCCTACCGCGCCGGTATCGACCCCGAAGATGCCATCGTCCGCTCGAGCAACACCTATTTATATACCGATCCCGACGATCCCAACTCGCTCCCCGTTTCTGTCGTGCCCGAAGGCGGTATGGTATTCTTCTCGCGCAACACCATCCGGCAGCTCGACTTCCGCGCATCGGCGCAGTACATGAAGAACTTCAACCAGGGAACCCACCTGATCACTGCCTTCGCCGGTATGGAAGCCAGTAAAGTCGACCGTTACGCGCAAGCCTTCGACGGCTGGGGAATCGACTACAGCAACGGTAACCTGCCCGCACTGAACTGGCGACTGTTTAAACAAATGAACGAAGAGAACGGCTCCTACTTCAGCGACAGAACCACCCGCCGCCGCAACCTCGCCTACTTCGGAAACGTCAACTACTCCTTCAAAGGCCGCTACACCATCAATGGAACCATCCGCTACGAAGGCTCCAACCTGATGGGCGAGACACGCCAAAGCCGTTGGCTCCCCACATGGAACATCTCCGGAGCATGGAACCTCTACGAAGAGGAATTCTTCAAGAACTGGCAGCAAAACGTGCTCAGTTACGCCAAAGTCCGCGCCTCTTACTCCCTTACCGGAGAGAGCGGACCGGCCTCGCTGGCCAACGCCGAGGCTCTCTACTACCCCACACGCCCCTGGCGTCAGGAAACCGAAGCCATGGAAATGGGTCTGTACGTGGGCGGACTTGCCAATGAGGAACTCACCTACGAGAAGAAACACGAGCTTGACATCGGTGTCGACCTCGGTTTCTACCACAACCGGATCAACTTCGTGTTCGACTGGTACAAACGTAACAACTACGACCTGATCGGACGTCTGTACACCGAAGGTGTCGGCGGACAGACCTCCAAGTACGCCAACGTGGCCGAGCTCGCGTCCCACGGCGTCGAGTTCATGCTCACAACCAAGAACTTCGACCCCGCCAACCCGATGGACTTCGCCTGGACCACCGACTTCACCTTCTCCTACGCGAAGAACAAGATCACCAAACTTATCTCCCGCTCCCGCGTCATCGACCTCGTGCCCGGTAACGGATTCCCCCTTGAAGGCTATCCCCACCGCGCCCTGTTCTCAGTCCCCTTCATGGGTCTTGACGCCTACGGTGTGCCCCAAGCACTCGACGAAGACTTCACCATCTCCACCCAAGGTGTGAACTGGCAGAACTACGAGAACCTCAGCTTCCTTAAGTACGAAGGTCCGGTCGACCCCATCTACACCGGCGGTTTCGGTAACAATTTCAGTTGGAAAGGCTTGCACCTGAACGTGTTCATGACCTACTCCTTCGGAAACAAACTCCGTCTGAGCCAAGACTTCTCCTCCTCGTACAGCGACCTTGTGGCAATGCCCAAAGAGTTCAAGAACCGATGGACCATACCCGGCGACGAGGCACACACCAACATCCCCGTCATCGCCTCCCGCCGCCAATCCTGGGCCAACACCTACCTCTCACGCGCCTACAACGCCTATAACTATAGCGACGTGCGCGTGGCAAACGGAGGTTTCATCCGTCTGAAAGAGGTTTCGCTTACCTACGACCTTCCCAAGTCGTTCATCCGTCACCTTCGCCTGACCAACTGCTCCGTCAAACTCGCCGCCACCAACCTCTGCCTTATCTACTCCGACAAGAAACTGATGGGCGCCGACCCCGAGTTCTTCAACAGTGGCGGTGTGGCCTCGCCCAACCCCAAGCAGTTCACCTTCACACTCCGCTTCGGACTTTAATCTGTTTGACCCTTAAGAATCAAATTAAAGATCATTTAAACTATGAAACTTAAATATATAGCACTCTCGGCGGCACTGGCCGCCACGGCGCTCACCTCGTGCAACGACTTCCTCGAAGTCGTGCCCGACACGCGTGTGAAACTCGAAACCGTTGAGCAGTGCCGCAAAATCCTGATCGACGCCTACACGAGCACAAACTACGCCGCAACCTGCGAGCTCTCGAGCGACAACGTCACCGACAACAACGCCCCCTCGCCCTCGGGAATCGTCTATAACCGCCCCTACTACGAGATTACCGACGAGGAACTCTACAAGTGGGAAGATGTCAAGATGGGAACCTCCAACGACACACCCTCCGGAGTGTGGAGCGGATGCTACGGCGCCATCGCCGCAGCCAACGCCTGCCTTGAAGCGGCCGCCAAACTCGAGAGCAAAGGTGAACTCACACCCGAGGACATGAAGAAACTTCAAGCCGTCAAAGGTGAGGCATACCTCTGCCGCGCTTACCACCACTTCATCCTCGCCAACGTGTTCTGCATGCCCTACGGCGACCTCTTCGCCAACGAGCCCGGTATCCCCTACATCACCGCGACCGAAACCACCGTGCGCCCCCACTACCAGCGCGGAACCGTCAAGGAAACATGGGACAAAATCGAAGCCGACCTGCTCGAAGGACTACGACTTGAGGACGACGTGATTTACGAAGTGCCCAAATACCACTTCAACCGCCAGGCCGCCAACGCCTTCGCCGCACGCTTCTACCTGTTCAAACGCGAGTACGAGAAAGTCGACTCCTTCGCCACAGCGGCTTTCAACAACCTTGACCCCGCCAGCCTGATGCAAGACGGATGGCAGCACAAGGCCCAGTTCTACAGCTCGTCGGATATCGCACGCTATTGGAGCTCGACCGACCGCCCCGGTGTGTTCCTGTGCTTCTCAACCTACTCCACCTACAGCCGTCGCGGCGGATACCGCTACGTGCTCAACCGTTTGCCCAAGCGCTGCACCATTCAAGGCCCCGGCCTGTCGTGGAAAGGCATCACTTGGCGCCGCTCCAACACCGACGACCCCTTCAACGAGTCATTCTCCATGCACCCCTGCTTCCAAAGCCTCTGCTACTACCGCGGCGACAGCGAATGGGGAGAATTCTTCGTGGGTAACATGGGAGAACAGTTCGAGTACACCGACAAGATTCAAGGCATCGGTTACGCCCACATGGTGCGCGCCGAGTTCACCGCCGATGAGACCCTGCTCTGCCGCGCCGAGGCACGCGCGTTCATGGGCAACCTCGAAGGTGCCCTGGCCGATATCAAGATCTGGGACGACGCACACAAGAAAGGTTACACCTACAACTTCGCCGAAGTTACCGAAACCCTGCTGAAAAACACCTACGACAACGACGGACAAGTTGGCAACTTCGGAATCGTCAAGAAAATCCACATCGACAGCATCTGCCCCTCGCCCAAGTGGTCACTGAACACGACCAACCATGTGTACGTGCAGTGCATCCAGCACCTGCGTCGCATCGAAACCGTCCACAACGGCATGCGTTGGTTCGACATCAAGCGCCTCGGCCTTGAGGTCGTACACCCGTTCGGTATGTTCGGAATCGAGAGAAAACTCATTCCCGGCGACCGCCGTTACGCCATCCAGATTCCCACCGAGGTGCTCTCGGCAGGTCTCGAACCCACCAACCGCGCCAACCCGACCAAACCCGCCGCGTCGGCATACTGCGTGAAAGACGATTCGTTAGTTTCTCAATAAACACACACGCCAATAGAATATGAAAACAATCAAATTCCATATCTCCGCTCTGTTGCTCGCGGCTGTGGCGATGCTCGCGTTCAGCTCGTGCAGCGATGACAAGTTAGGCGAATCGATTTTCGTCGACACGCCCGAAGTCGACCCGTCACTGGCATCCTACAAACTCGACAAGTGGCTCTTCGACAACTACAAGAAAGTCTACAACGTCGACTTCCGCTATCGCATGCAAGACGTCGGCACACAGATGGACTACAACCTTGTGCCCGCCACCTACGACAATTCCATCAACATGGCCGTACTCACGAAATACCTCTGGTATGACGCCTACAACGAAGTGGCCGAGGATGGCATCGACTTCCTCAAAGCCAACGGCCCGCGAATTATCCACCTGATCGGCTCGCCCGCCTACAACCCCACCACCCGCACCCGTATCCTCGGTCTGGCCGAAGGCGGAATCAAAGTGTCGCTCTACCAAATCAACGACATGCGCGTGAACGACTTCAACCAGATGAACGACGACTACTTCAAGACGATGCACCACGAGTTCTCGCACATCCTGCACCAGACCAAGAGTTACCCCACGATTTTCAACACCTACTCGGTTGGACAATACGATGGTAACAACTGGCAGGACCGTCAGGAAGGCGTGGTCAACTCGCTCGGATTCGTCACTCCCTACGCCTCGAGCGCCTATCGTGAGGACTTTGCCGAGACCATGGCAAACTACATCGTCAAGACCGACGCCCAGTGGGCACGCATCATGGACCTCGCCGGACGCGGATGGGGCACCAACAGCACCGAGGACGACAAGAACGCCATCTACTACTGCTATTACTACAGCACCAACAACCAGCCCGGTGACAGCAACAAGGTGTACATTCCCGAAAACCAGTTCCGCGCCCAACTCAACGAAGTGGGCGACACGGCCTATCTGTACTACGTTGTCAACGGAACAATGCAGTACCAGACAGCGGTTGAGCCCATCCGCACCGTCGAAGGCGGTGACACCATCTGGGTAGGCCCCGAAGGTCAGCAATGGAACAATCCCCGCTATGACAAGAACAACTTCCTGCTCTACCGCAACACCAACTACGTTTGCGATGCATCTTTCGCGCGCATTCCGATCTACGCCTATCCCGCCGAGGATAATGACGGATACAACGGCCCCGACATCATCAACAAGAAAGTGGAAGTTATCCGCTCGTGGCTCCGCGACCAGTGGAAAGTTGACCTCGACAAACTCCGCGCCGTCGTGCAGCGCCGTCAGAGCAACTATGACATAAACGCCCTGCGGCAGCAAGTGCTCGATGTTGAGTAACCCAATGACATTCACCCGTTAAAAAGTACGATTCATATGAAATATATCCATTATATCCTCAGCGCATTGGCCTTAGCGGGCTCGCTCTCGCTCAGTTCGTGCAAAAACGAGGTTGATGACGTGTTCGACAAATCGTCGGCCGAACGCCTGAATGCCTCCGTAGAGTACTTCCACAACATACTGCTCGACCAGGGCGGCAAATGGCAGATGGAATACTTCACGCAAGACTCCGAGCAGGGCTATGTTTACCTGATGACCTTCAACAAAGACGGCTCGGTGCGCATCTCGGGCAACAACCCCATCATCAGTCAAGTTGTCGGCAGCACCGCCACCACCGCCTACGCCTCGCAAAGTTCGATGTGGGAAATCATCACCGACGACGGCCCCGTGCTCACGTTCAACACCTACAACCCCATTTTCCACATCTTCGCCGACCCCAAGGACGACCCCGGAACCACCCAGACAAGCGAGCAGGGTTACGGCCACTACGGCGACTACGAGTTCAAACTCATGCGCTACACCGGCGACACCCTCTACGTCAACGGTAAGAAACGCGGTCTTCAGGCCGTGATGACACGCCTCGACCCCGACACCGACGACGAGGCCTACCTGAGCAACGTTGTCGCACTGGCCGACAGTTTCTTCACCGCCCTGATTCCCATCACCTACATCACCATGCCCAACGGAAGCCGCTACCTCGTCCGCGGCGGCGCCTCGCTCGTGCCAGAACTCTGCCCTGAGTACAAGCGCGACACAATCGATGACGTAGTCGGCGTTTTCAAAGAGGGATGGACCTACTTCGCCGAGAAGCATAACGCGTTGATCACGCCCGCCGGACTGACGTTTATGCAACCGATCACACTGACCGACACCAACGACGTCTCGGTTGTGATCCAGCACTTCAAACTCCAGCCCGACGGCTCGCTGCTCAGCCGCGAGGACGGCGTGACCACACTCGCCGCCGACACAATCAACAAACTCTTCTTCGACCCCACCCTCGCGCGCATGCCGAAAGGTAGCACATCCGGTACGCCGGAGTTGGCGTGGACTTTCGATTCCCGTAGAATGGAAGGGCAGTTTCTGGAACTCTACAACGCCTTTACCGCCGGTATGGCCTCCAGTTCGCTCAAAGCCACTGTCCGGCGTGCCGACCTACTCTACGATGAGACCTCAGGACGTTACTCCATGCTGATGCGCACGCGTAAGGTCCAAGGCGGTACAGTAATGACACTGAACGCTTTCCTCTATTTTGACACCCAACGGATCGGAACCGACCGCTTCCGCCTCGTGTTCAATGGAGAAGGTGATGCAAACGCGCTCAACTACGTTGACAAAGTCGCCCAGTTGAGGGCTCTGCTCGACAAAATCAGCGCGACCACTTTCAGAATCGAGGCCAACTCGAAGCTCGCCCCCACGCGCCTGAAACTCATCGACGTTGACAACGAGTCAAGTTTCCTCTTCGTTTACCTGCAGAAACCGGCCTCAACGTAATTATCCGCTGAAAAACGCTCCGTCGCCCAACATTTCGGGCGATACACCGACATACATGGCGTATTCCCCAACCGGATCCATGACCTTTCAAAAAAGGGAATACGCCATTTTCACTGACAAACCGAGAATAAACCTTTTATTTATAAACTGATTTCCACAGTATGAAAAAAATCTTATTAATTACTGTCGCGTTGTTAGGCGCAGGTGCCGCCTCCGCCCAAATGCGGGTGAGCGACCAGGTGGTCCGTCCCGTTTTCGAAGACCAGATCGTGCTCCAGAAAGACGTCTTCAAAGTGGAGACCGCACAGATGCGCGACCTGAACACCCCCGTCGTGAAAAAAGCGCCCAAACGCCTCGTTCTTGAAGATGAGGCATCCTACCGCCGACCCGCAGGCGCCTTCATGGGCAACCGCGTGTTCTCCGGAGGTAAATTCGCGGGCTCTTATGCCATACCCCGTATGTTCGTCAAACCGTTCGCTAAGCACACATTTGTCAACTTGACACCGTTCGCCGATGCGACCTACCAATGGAACTACTCTCTCTGGAATCAGGCCACACAAGCTGATCAGACCAATGAGGCTACCACCACCGATCTTGAGGTGGAATACGGCTTTGAGGCCCAATACGTCCCCACCCTGACCGCCAAGGCTGGCTCGGTTACCTCCGAGTTCGCCCTTCCCGCATACACCTATGCCGCCGACGGAGCTACGCCCGGTGATATGCTTCTCTATGCAGTGCCAAGCTTCCTCAGTGCCAACAATAACGGCTACGAGATGATGCTCAGCAGCCACTATTTCGGCAATTCTGACCGTTACGGTGTGGAAGAGTACGGTGGAACATATTACGGCGGCGCCACCGCTCCCGAAGGACAGGAAGACGGCTGGTGGTTCGGCACCAACGCGGATGGCATTGACGGTATCGCGGCCGCCTTCGAAGCGCCCGAGCAGCCCTACGTGCTCAAGAATGTGGTCGTTCCTATGGCCCTGCTTACCGTTACCGAGGAAGCTAAACTCACCTGCCGCGTCTATCGCCTGGAAGAGATTCCCGCTTACAACGACGATGCCCCCGTTCAACTTGCGGAGGAACCCGGCGAACTCATCGCATCGAGCGAAATCACTATCGGCCCTGACTACGCCGAGGAATACAGAAACGCGCCCGTGTTCTCGTTCAAAGAATCTTTCGAGGGCATCGAATTTGAGGTGACTCCAGAAATCGACTTCCCCATCCTTGTTTGTATCGAAGGCTGGAACATGCCCGACAACCCCGGCATCAAAGAACTCTCGGCCACTATCTCCACCGACCAGTATGACGAAGGTTTCGGTGAACTCGCATATTTGAAATATAAGTTACAAGACGGCTCTTACATTTGGGCCGGTCTGAACAACTTCTTCACCAGCGGCCAGATGAAAGTCGGTCTCTCGGTGTTCATCGTAACCGAGAACCCCTACATGGTTTTCAACTACTCACGTGAGGACGGCGAATACAAGTTTCCCGACGAAGGCGGCAAGATGGATCGCACATGGGTGTTCTCCGACACAACCATGGTGATGGACCACATTGAGATTTATTCCAGCAAATCGAGTGAGGAGTACTTCCTGCTCACCGAAAGCAACGAGGACCTTCCCGAATGGCTGTCGATTGAACTTGTTGACGGCACAAACACAGAAGGAGAGTTCTCCGGCATCGTGAACGCGATTCCCGTAGCCCAACCCCTTCCCGAAGGAACAGCCTACCGCGAGTGCGTCGTCAAGTTCGCCGTCACCGGCGCCAACCTGACCTACAAGTTCACCCAGGGCGTTAAGGGTGACGATCCCGATCCCATCAAGGGCGACGTAAACGGCGACGGTAAAGTTGAAATCGACGACGTGAACGCACTCATCAACATCCTGCTCGGCAAGGCCGAGGCTACCGCTGCGGCCAACGTAGACGGTGTGGGCGGTATCGACGTGCAAGACGTCAATGTGCTGATCAACATTATCCTCGGTAAATAATCCGACACAGTCCCCATGTTATGAAATAAGCAGTTTCTTAACATATTTTTCAATAAGGATGGAATAACGTGAAAACGATTTCCATCCTTATTTTCATTCACCTGAAGTAAAAAAAGCGATTTTTTTAAAAAAATAATGGTATAAAATTTTTCAGTTCAAAATTTATTAGTATTTTTGCAGAAATGTTTCACCAAAAAAATTAACATTTATGAAAAAAGTTTTACTTGCAACCCTCGTTGTTGCCATGGCAATCCCCGCTGGAGCGCAAATGCGCAATCAAGTGCGCGTTCCCGGCTTAGCCCCCGTCGGCAGCTTTACCACCGAGGTGGTAGAAGCTCAGGAAGAATATGCCGTTGAGAAAACGGCCGACAACAGTTACCTGCCCCAAGCACGCCGTGCCCAAGGCTCCGCCGAAGCGTTCTACAAACGCCCCGCAGGCTCGTTCTACGGCTGTATAACCACCACCGCCGGAAAACCCGGTTACAGCTCCTACTATGCGCCTATGGTGATGGTACACCCCTTTCGTGACATCACGTTCCCCGATTTCTCCGGCAACGTTGACGACGCCTCGGTTTATGAATGGACGTATCAGATCTACGATCGCGCCCTCAGAGCGAAAAATTGGCTCACCTCGCCCGATAAAGACCTCGTTCTGAACTTTATCCGTGAGAGTGACACCATTCCCAGCCTCAAAGTTACCAATGGCACTGTCGAGTCGGAATACCAACTTCGCGGTTACAATGCGGACGCCGCATATGTTTCGACACTGCTCGCAGCCGCAAACTATGAGACGGCCTACTCCAACACCGCTGACCATACCCTCTGGTTCTCGCCCAAATACCGCGCCGCACGCTCCAACCGCGACGGTTCCATCGCCGCCGGCGGATACTACACCACCGGTGCCGGCACCCTGCCCGACAGCGTGACCAGCGGACGCTGGTACGGACGTAACAGCCGTCCCGAGTGGAGCGCTTTGGCTGTCGCATTTGAGAAGCCTGAATACAACTACGCTCTCCGCCAAGTGGGCGCCGCATTCCAAATGCTCCGCTTCATCGACGCAAACAAACCCGTTGACTTCACCGTCAAGGTTTACCGCCTCGAGGAAACACCGCAATATGCGGATGAATCTTATATTGAAGTGACTCCCGCCGAACTCATCGCCACCAGCACCCTTTCGCTTGACAGCCTGACCTGCGTGAGCATGTTCGGCGAACCCGGAGCAAACGGCTTCTCCGGTATGATGACCTTCCCCCTGACCGAGAGCTTCGAGGGAATCGTCTATGAGATCACACCCGACATCGACTTCCCCATCATGATTACCCTCTCGGGTTACAACGATGACAACATCGCCGACTTCACCCTCACCTACACAAGCGATACCTTTGACGAGGGCTGGGGCGAGCACGCCTTCCTCGGAAAAGAAACCGAAGACGGACTGCCCACATTCCGCGGCATCAACTACTTCTTCACCTCCGGTATGCGCAAGACCGGTCTGTCGCTCTACATCGACATTGAGAAACCCTATTTCATCTGGAACTACAGCAATGAGACCGGTGAATACAAATTTGCTAACGAAGGCGAAACCCACTCTGTCGACATCTATTCCATGCGTCCCTCGGAAGAGTGGATTGTCACCGACGACCAACTCAATGACCTGCCCGAATGGCTGACCGTGGAATTCGCCGACACCCTCGATGCCGACATGGACTATACCAACGTCACCACAGCCATCTTTACAGCCGCTCCGCTTCCCGAAGGAGTGACCTACCGCGAATGCAAGGTGAAGATGAACTATCCCGGCGCAACGCTCTACTACCTCGCCACCCAGGGCGAGAAGGGCGACGAACCCGATCCCATCAAGGGCGACGTGAACGGTGACGGTAAAGTTGAGATTGACGACGTGAACGACCTTATCAACATCCTGCTCGGCAAGGCTGAGGCCACCGCTGCGGCCAACGTAGACGGTGTGGGCGGTGTCGACGTGCAAGACGTCAATGTGCTGATCAACATTATTCTCGGTAAATAAGCGCCTCAGCGCATTCTGCCGAAAACCCTAACCTCAGGGCGGCCCGATTCGGGGTCGCCCTGACTGTTTCAGGGAAATGTCGGAGCGGGCAAAAATATTTCCGGGATTTCTCTGACGGCGGTTGGAGGAAATGTTGTAAATTTGCAGTTTGTAGTAACCGCATGATGACAGACGTGAGTTTCACCCCCGAATTTTGGCACGCTGGCGTTGACACCGAAGTGTTGCGCCACCTGCTTCTGACCGACGACACCGCCCTCGTCGACCGCCTGCGCTCGGCCGCGCGCGAGGTGGCGGTGGCGCGTTTCGGACGGCGTGTGTTCGTGCGCGGCCTGGTGGAAATCTCCAACGTCTGCCGGAACGACTGTTTCTATTGCGGTATCCGGCGGAGCAACACCCACGTGGAGCGTTACACCCTGTCTGCCGACCAGGTGCTGGCCGCCTGCGCGCGCGGATACGAATTGGGTTTCCGCACGTTTGTGCTCCAAGGCGGCGAGTGGGGAGCGGAGCGCGACAAGTGGATTGCCGACACTGTCGCCCAGATCCGGAACCGTTACCCCGACTGCGCCATTACGCTCTCGTTGGGTGAGCACAGTCGCGAGGCATACGCCGCCTTCCGCCAAGCCGGAGCCGACCGCTACCTGTTGCGCCATGAAACCCGTAACCCCGACCACTACCGAAGCCTTCACCCCGACAGCCTCTCGCTTGACCACCGCCTGCAATGCCTGTGCTGGCTCAAGGAATTGGGCTACCAGGTGGGTACGGGAATGATGGTGGGCAGTCCCGGCCAAACTGTGGACCACCTTGTCGAAGACTTGCTCTTCCTGCGCGACTTCCAGCCTCATATGGTGGGTATCGGGCCGTTCGTTCCCCACCACGACACCCCCCTGGCCGGCTCTCCCGCCGGCAGTGTCGACCTCACTACCCGCATCTACGCCATTGTGCGGCTGATGCTCCCCGACGCGCTTATCCCCTCAACTACCGCCCTGGCCACCATCAGCCCCAACGGACGCCTGCAGGGACTGCTCGCCGGAACGAATGTGGTTATGCCCAACCTCTCGCCGACCGACCGGCGTGACCAATACGCCCTCTACGACGGCAAAGCGAACTCCGGCGCCGAAGCCGCCGAAGGCATCGCCGCCCTCAAAGCAGAACTCGACACCATCGGTTACACCATCGACTGGAGCCGAGGCGATTATCAATCAAGTAAACTTTAGCCTTCATCATACCCTATGTACAATCCCCGTTCAACTCACGCCGAAGAATTTATCGACCATGCCGAGATACTCGAAACCCTCGACTACGCAGCCCGCAACCGCAATAACCGCGCGCTGATTCAAGACATCATCAACCGTGCCGCCACAGCCAAAGGCCTCACCCACCGCGAAGCCGCACTCCTGCTCGAATGCGACCAGCCCGACCTCGTGGAGCAATACATGGACCTTGCCCGGGAACTCAAGCGCCGCCTCTACGGCAACCGCATCGTGCTGTTCGCGCCCCTCTACCTGTCGAACTACTGCGTAAACGGCTGTGTCTACTGCCCCTACCACGGAAAAAACCACGAAATCCCCCGGAAAAAACTCACCCAAGACGAGATCCGCGCCGAGGTGATTGCCCTGCAGCAGATGGGTCACAAGCGCCTTGCCGTCGAGGCCGGTGAGCACCCGATTCACAACCCGCTCGAGTATATCCTCGAATCCATCAGGACTATCTACGACACCCGCAGCGGCCACGGCGCCATCCGCCGCGTGAACGTGAACATCGCCGCCACCGACGTGGACAGTTACCACCGCCTGCACGAGGCCGGAATCGGAACATATATCCTCTTCCAGGAAACCTACAACAAAGCCAACTACGAGCAGCTTCACCCCCCCGGACCGAAAAGCAACTACTGCTACCACACCGAGGCCATGGACCGCGCCCAACTCGGCGGCTGCGACGACGTGGGTATCGGTGTGCTCTTCGGCCTGACCACGTACCGCTACGACCTCGTCGGCCTGCTCATGCACGCCGAGCACCTCGAGGCACGTTTCGGCGTCGGCCCGCACACCATCAGCGTGCCGCGTATCTGCCCCGCCGACGACATCTCGCTCGACGACTACCCCAACGTGCTGCCCGACGAACTGTTCTGCCGAATCGTGGCAGTAATCCGCCTTGCCGCGCCGTATACCGGAATGATTATCAGCACGCGCGAGTCGCAGCGTGTGCGCGAACGCGTGCTCTCGCTCGGCATCTCGCAAATCAGCGGCGGCTCGCGCACCAGCGTCGGCGGATACACCACCGTTGAGCGACACGACGAAACCGCACAGTTCGACGTTTCCGACACCCGCACCCTCGACGAGGTTGTCGCATGGCTGCTCGAGAACGACCACATTCCCAGTTTCTGCACCGCCTGCTATCGCGAGGGGCGCACCGGCGACCGCTTTATGAGTTTTGTCAAAGCCGGGAAAATCGGGCACTACTGCACCCCCAATGGTCTGCTCACGCTCAAGGAATACCTTGCCGACTACGCCTCGCCACGCACGCGTGAACTCGGCGAAGCCATGATCGCACGCGAAATCGAGAACTTGCCCGACGAGCGCATTCGCGCCCTCGCCACACGCCGCATTAACGAGATTGAACATGGAAAACGCGACTTCCGGTTTTAACGCCACGCCGCAAGCGTCGCGGTTGCACATCGCGCTGTTCGGCCGGCGAAACGTGGGTAAATCCAGCCTCTTCAACGCCTTGGCCGGACAACCCGCCGCCATCGTGGCCGACCATGCCGGTACCACCACCGACCCCGTGCGGCGGGCCATAGAACTCCACCCGCTCGGGCCCTGCCTGCTTATCGACACCGCGGGATATGACGAGGCTGACGATGAAATCGGCCGCCGACGCCTGCAAGCCACGCTCGACGTGGCCGCCACGGCCGACGTGGCACTGCTCGTTACCGACACCGCACCGCAAACCATCGACCTCGAGTGGCTCAACCGGCTTCGGGCGATGGAACTGCCCGTGCTCGTGGTGTATAACAAAGGTTATCAACCCGAGCATCCGCTGCAGCCGTCTGTCGCTGTTGATGTTATAACCGAGGCCACGACCCGTTTGTTGCGCGAGGCCGTTATCTCACTCGCTCCGCAAGGCGATGTCACGCCGAGCCTCACCGCAGGTTTGGCCGCGCCCGGCGATGTGGTTCTGCTCGTGATGCCCCAAGACCGTCAGGCGCCGCGCGGAAGGCTCATTCTGCCGCAGGTGCAAACGATTCGCGACCTGCTTGACCGCGAATGCACCGTGGTGGGTTGTACACCCGCTCGTCTTGAAGCCACCCTCGCTGCGCTCGCCGCACCTCCCAAACTGATGATTACCGACTCGCAGGTGTTCGACTTTGTGGCTGCGCGTTGCCCCGAAGGTTGCCGGTTGACGTCGTTCTCCGTGCTTATGGCCGCCGCGAAAGGCGATATCGGCTATCTCGCCGACGGAGCGCGGCACATCGACCGCCTCACACCCGCCTCGCGCGTGCTCATCGCCGAGGCCTGCACCCACGCCCCGCTGACCGAAGACATCGGCCGCGAGAAACTCCCGCGTATTCTCCGCGCGCGCGTCGGCCAAAGCCTTGAGGTGGAGATCCGTTCGGGAAAAGACTGGCCCGCCGACCTGAGCGGCTACGACCTGATTATCCATTGCGGGGCGTGTATGTTCAACCGCCGGCAGATGCTCTCGCGAATCGCCCGAGCCCGCGAGCAGTCCGTGGCCATGACCAACTACGGCCTCGCCATTGCCCACCTCAAAGGCATTCTCCCCCGCGTGAGCCTGCCAAACACGGCCAACTGAACTTGTCTACAACCTGTCTACTATCTGTGGCAGACAGCCTACAAGGTAGTATGGCAAGTTGATTAGTTTAAAACGTTTGCGCTTAATCGTGGTGACGTGCTCTTCAACCGAGAACGGTTCACCCCATACTCTGATTGCCATATCAAAAGGCGAGGTCTCAATAAACGAGTGGAGCGAGCGTAAGCGTGAATTGTGCCCGGCTTTCACCTCAATAGGAAAAAGGCACGATTCATGATTCCATAAAAAATCAACCTCAGCACTGCCGCCTCCTCCGCCTTTCATCCAAAACATGCGTTTTTGGTTTACGCTATGGCTTAGCGTCAGCAGTTCTTGTGCGACTATATGCTCCGCGATCCGGCCTCGCCATACGTCCATGATGTCCTTGGAGTGAATTATCGCTGTACGCACTTGCGCGGCGAAATTGACCAAACCGGTGTCAAGCCAAATCAGTTTGGGCATACGTTTGATTTCTCCAAAAGCGGGCAGTCGGGTGGAAGTGGTCGGATATACGAGTTCCAAGAGCATCGCTTTTTCCAATAATTGGAATGCAGCGCGAATATCTGAACTATTGTAGTTGGATCCGGCAAAGTTTCCAAGTTTAATGATTTCACCGGCACAGCCCCACCCGGCGTTAAGAATGAACCGGACTACATTTATAAGTTTGTTTGTCAGCGTGTATTTCTCGACATCATCACGATAAGCCGTTATGAGTGTTTCATAAATCCTGTCAGCGGCAATTATGTCATGGTTGTCCAAATAGCGCTCCACAGCCTCCGGCATTCCCCCTACAATGGAGTATTGATTGAAAAGATTAATCAATGTCGAGTGGAAAGTTTGCGAATAATCCGGCTTCTCAATGATGTATTCATATATTCCTGAAAACTCAGAGGCATTGGCGAATTCTCGGAAAGAACAAGGTCGCATTGCCGCATATTCCACACGTCCAACGGGGAAGGAAACTTTGATATCAACCAAATTCTCAAGGAGTGATCCCGCCGCGATAACGTGGATATCATTGTGTTGCTCATAGAAATATCGCAATAGCGCGATCGTCGAAGGGGAATTTTGGATTTCATCAATGAAAATAAGGGTTCTACCTCCCTTTTTCGATTGCTCCTTCGAGAGGTACATCAGGTCTATCTTGCTCTCCAGTGGAATTTCCTGCTCCATCAGGATTCGGTCTTGCTTGTTTTCAAGGTTGAAATAGAGATAGTTATCATATTTCTTTCCAAACTCATTCACCGAAGTGGTTTTGCCCACTTGGCGCGCGCCGCGAAGAATCAATGGCTTACGGTATTTGTTTCCCTGCCATTGTTCAAGGTAGTTAAGGATGGTTCGTTTAATCATAGAGTGGATTATTACTTGATTATCAACCGCAAAGTTACATTTTTTTTAGAAAATGCAAGTTGTTTTTCCGAAAAACATTTGAAAAACGCGAGATACTTTCCCGAAAAACCGAGTGAAAATGCGAGATACTTTCTCGAAAACGGTGTGAAAACGCGAGATACTTTCCCGAAAAACCGAGTGAAAATGCGAGATACTTTCCCGAAAACGGTGTGAAAACGCGAGATACCATTGCCTACATCGGGTAAATCAGCAACAGCCGGGTATGGATTCGGTTGTTTGGAGTGCATGGTCTTCGGCACTAAATCATGCTAAATCAATGTAATATCAATAGAAATCATGTGAGTTAGCAAAATTTAACCGCACATTTTCCTCGGGCTGTGTTGCGTAACCGGGCAAGATGGTGTACTTTTGTCGGTTCGAAACAAACGGAGAACCAAAATCAACACAATATGGAGAATAACAGCATTAATTCTGTTTCAAAGCCTGAAGTCTCCGCATCGCCGCGGCTTAAGCCCGACTTGAGCAGCGCAACGCTGTGGAACATCAGTTTCGGCTTTTTCGGCGTACAGATCGCCTACGCCCTTCAGAGCGCCAACATCAGTCGCATTTTCGCCACCCTCGGCGCCGACCCGCACGACCTGAGTTACTTTTGGATTCTGCCTCCGCTGATGGGTATGGTGGTGCAGCCTCTGGTGGGCCTGTTCAGCGACAAGACGTGGACCCGCTTCGGCCGCCGCATTCCCTATCTGTTTATCGGCGCGATAGTGGCCGTGATTGTGATGTGCCTGCTGCCCAACGCCGGATCTCTGGGCCTGACCCTGGCCAGCGCGATGACCTTCGGACTGGTTTCCCTGATGTTCCTCGACACGAGCATCAACATGGCCATGCAGCCGTTCAAGATGATGGTGGGCGACATGGTGAACGAGAAGCAAAAGGCGCGCGCCTACTCGATCCAGTCGCTGCTGTGCAACGCCGGTTCGCTCGCAGGCTATGTTTTCCCGTTCCTGTTCACCGCCATCGGCATTGCCAACATCGCTCCCGAGGGTGAGATTCCCGACACGGTGAAGTGGTCGTTCTACATCGGCGCCGCAATCCTGATTCTGTGCGTGCTCTACACCACCTCGAAAGTGAAAGAGTACACGCCTGCCGAGATGGCCGCGTTCCAGGCTGCCGCCAATGAGCAAAACGTGTCCGACGGCCAGACGGAGGCCAAGTTCGACAGCAAGCATGCCCTGAAGGTGTTCATCCAAGTGGGTATTGTGCAGTTTTTCTGCTGGTTCGCCTTTATGTATATGTGGACCTACACCAACGGCACCATCGCCGACCGCGTGTGGAACACGCTCGACACCACCAGCGAAGGCTATCAGGCCGCAGGCAACTGGGTGGGTATCGTATTTGCCGTTCAGGCAATCGGAAGTATCATCTGGGCCGCGGTGCTGCCGATGTTCAAGAACGTGAAGGTGGCCTACGCGCTGAGTCTTGTCATTGGCGGTATCGGTTTCGTGATGGTTCCGTTCATGACCAACCAGTACGCGCTCTTTGTTCCGTTCCTGCTTATCGGCGCCGCATGGGCTGCCATGCTCGCGATGCCGTTCACGTTGGTGACCAACGCCCTGGAAGGCAGCCCGCGTATGGGCACCTATCTGGGCTTGTTCAACTGCACGATCTGCATTCCCCAGATTGTCGCCGCGGCTCTGGGCGGCGTGCTGCTCAAGGTTCTTGGCAGTGTTCAGGGCAACATGATGATTTTGGCCGGCGTGCTGCTTGTTGTCGGCGCGTTGTGTGTGTTCATCATTCAGGATAAGAGGAAATAACCGCAATAAAGGCCGTAAAGTTATTGCCAATTGGAAAAAGATTTGTAACTTTGCGGCCACAAAACCGTGCCCGGATGGTGGAATGGTAGACACGAGGGACTTAAAATCCCTTGGCCATAGCGGCTGTGTGGGTTCAAGTCCCACTCCGGGTACAAAGGAAACTCAGGCTTCTGGCCTGAGTTTTTTGTTTAGATGTGATAAGGAAATCGGAGTAATCCGATTGCTCAGATCACTCCGATTCAAAAGAGTTTTTGTTCGTCCGGTATTATTGGCCGAGCATGATGTTTACGAGTGCGCTGATGTCACCGACGTCAACTTTTCCGTCTTCGTCAACGTCCGCGCGTCCGGCATATTTTCCGGCAGCGTCTTTTCCGATGAGAATGTTGATGAGTGTGTTGACATCTTCAACGTCTACCTTTTTGTCGCCGTTGACATCACCCTTAGGATAAACGGGGTCGATTATTTCGCCGGGTTTCACACCCTTGCCGATTTTGTACACGCCCATACCGTTGTAGCACTTGAACACGAACAGGGTGACGCAATCTTCGCCGCCTTCTTCGCCGTAAGCGACCGAGAAGCATGCCACGCGGTTACCGCCGTCGCTGGTTGTTCCGATACCGTTGGCGGGCACGGTCCAGTACTTGCTCATGGTTTCAATTTCCATGTCCTGGCCGAGTTCGCAGATGTTGGCTTGGCAGGCGCGGTTCATCTCGAGTTTCTCGTCCCAGCCGGAGTATTGGGCCACGGTGTAGACGAGGAAGTTGCGGTCGTCGAGGGTGAACTCGGCGCAACCGTTGGCTCCCACCTCGATTTGGGCCAGTTTGGGGTCGACACCTTCGAAGTTGTCGATCATCGTTCCGGTGATGTCGTACAGGATGGGTTGCGAGCTGAATCCGTCAACGTAGAAGAGTTCTCCTGCGTAGGGGTCGTCGGCGTAGGGGTCGAGGCACATTTTCACGGTCGGTCCGTAACCCCATTGGGTGACGCTTTCGGGATAGAAGTCGGTGATGGTGAGGTAGGTGTCGCCTTCGAATCCGCCCTCTACGCTACCGTCGGAGAAGAGGTCCCAGCGGTAGACGGTTGATGCGTTGGTTCCGACGGTCATGATGTGGCAGCCGGCTTGCTCGCAGAAGATGTCTCCCATCACGTCGCCGTAGTCGGTTCGTTGGATGTCGTCGCCTTTAGGCAGTGTGGCGAGCAGGGTTAGTGCTCCGGTTTCGGCGTTGAGGGAGTAGAATGGCACGTTTGCGGTGTTCTCGCTGGTGTAGGGCATTACCCAGAGGTGTCCGAAGTTGTCGGCTCCGATGCAGTTCACACCGAGGAATGTGCCGTAGGGTGCTCCGTCGAGGGTGATGTCGAGGTCAGGCAGTTGCGAGCCGTCTTTGGCGTTGAAGCGGTAGACGACCGCTTGGCTGATGGTGTCGTTGCCGATGATAACGGCTTTTGCCTCGCTGCGGGCAACGTAGACCACGTCGTTCAACATCACGGCTGTACGCGCGCGGGTGTTGTTGGCGTCGAGTTTGTTCCACTCGTCGGGTGTGTGGATACGGTCAAGAACCCATTGGTTGGCGATGTTGATGCCGTTCATGGGCTCATACTTCTGGTTGTCAATCGCTGCCGAGGCGCTCATTCCGAGCATGGCGGCCATTGCGGAGAGGAGTAGGAATTTTTTCATCTGGCAGGTTTTTGGGGGTTATTAGTGTTGTTGGTTTTATTTTTGTCGCAAAGTAAGCAATATTTTGTGAGTTTGCAAAGGTTTGGTGGTGTTATAATTCCTAAATAATTCTAAACAACTATTAACTCTGTTTTTTGTCAGAACTTGTTTTTCCTTAGCAGGTAGTGTTCGACGACGATGTTGCGCTGTCCTTCGGGTGTGTCGTGCAGGAGGTTGTGCTCGGGGTGGGTGGTGTAGTTTCGGCGCATTCGCCTGAAGTCGCGGTGGGCGCGGATGATGGCTTTTGCGTCGCCGAGGTGCAGTTTGCAAAGCGCCATTCCGAATGCGAGCGTGTCCATCAGCCGGCGGATGACCAGCAGTCGTCGTCCTTCCTTTTCGGGCAGGTTTTTGTGGAGCAGGAGCAGGTTGTTGCGGAAGTTGAGGTAGGTTTTTTTCGGGTTTCCCTGCGGCAGACTTGCTCCGCCGAGGTGGTAGACGCGGCTTTGCGGAATCATTTTGAGGTCGTAGCCGAGCAGGCGTATTCTCCAGCAGAGGTCGATTTCCTCCATGTGGGCGAAGAAGTCGGCGTCGAGTCCACCGGCTTTCCGGTAGAGTTCTGTTCTGACGGCGATGCATGCTCCGCTGGCCCAGAAGATGGAGGGTGTGATGTTGTCGTACTGTCCGTTGTCGTCTTCGATGCTTTCGAAGATACGTCCCCGGCAGTAAGGGTAACCGTGTCGGTCGAGGTATCCGCCGGCGGCACCGGCGTATTCAAACACCTGTCGGCCGTCTTGGCGGTCTTTGAGCAGTTTGGGTTGTACGGCTCCCACGTCGGGGTGGTTCTCGAGGTATTCCACGAGCGGGTCGAGCCATTGCTCAGGCGTTCGCACGTCGCTGTTGAGCAGCACGGTGTAGCGGTAGTCGGCGTATGCGGCGATGGCGCGGTTGTATCCTTCGGCGAAGCCGTAGTTTTTGTCGAGCAATAGGGTTTTCACGCCCGGAAACTCGTTGGCGAGTATGCTTGCGCTGTCGTCTGTTGAGCCGTTGTCGGCCACGATGATGTCGGCCAGGGTGGGGTTGGTGTTGGCCACCACCGACGGCAGGTAGCGGCGCAGCAGTTCGGCTCCGTTCCAGTTGAGAATGATGACTGCTACGGGTTTCATGGCGTTTCGGCGGGGTGGTTTAAGATGATGTTGTCTTTGTTGAGGCTGACGTTGACAATGGTGCCGGCGATGTCGGGTTTGGCATCGGGCAGCCGCACGCGGAGGTAGTTGTCGGTGTATCCGGTGAGGGTGGTGTCCCGTCCGGTTCCGTGTTCAACGAGTACGGGGCGTGTTGTTCCGATGAACCGTTGCGCGAACTCGTTTTCCTTTTCTTCGCTTAGCGCGATCATGCGCGCGGCGCGGCTCTGCTTCTCGGTTTGGGACACGATGTAGGGTATCTGCAGCGCGGCTGTTCCGGGGCGTTCGCTGTAGGGGAACACGTGGAGGTGTTGCACGTCGAGCGAGGCGACGAAGTTGAGGCTTTGCTCAAACAGTTCGGGTGTCTCGCCTCGGCTTCCCACCATCACGTCCACTCCGATGAAGCAGTCGGGCATGGCTTGCCGGCAACGGCTGATTCTGTCGGCGAACAGGGCGGTGTCGTAGTGCCGGCGCATGAGTTCGAGCACCCGGTCGGATCCGGCTTGCAGGGGGATGTGGAAGTGTGGCATAAACTTGCCGGATCGGGCGCAGAAGTCGATGATTTCGTCGCTGAGCAGGTCGGGTTCGAGCGATGAGATGCGGTACCGCTCAATGCCGTCAATGGTGTCGAGGCTGTGAAGCAGCGCTGTCAGGGTTTCGTTGTTGGGCCGTCCGAAGTCGCCGATGTTCACGCCGGTGAGCACAATCTCGCGTCCGCCTTCTTCCGCCACGCGACGGGCCTGTTCGGTGAGCGAAGCGATGGTTCCGCTCCGGCTTCGTCCGCGGGCCATGGGAATGGTGCAGTAGGTGCAGAATTGGTTGCAGCCGTCCTGCACTTTGAGCCAGTAGCGTGTTCGACCTCCGCGCTGGCATGAGGGCACAAACTGGCGGATGTGTTTGGTTTCGGTGATGTGTATAAGGGGGAAATGTTCGGTTGCTTCTTCAGCGGGTAGGCTGAATCCTTTCTGCCGCAGGGCTGCGGCGACGTATTGGGCGAGTTGTCCTTTCTGCTCGTTGCCGAGCACGATGTGAACACCTTCGATGTCGGCGATTCGCTGGCCGCTGAGTTGGGCGTAACATCCCGTGACGACGATTAGCGCGTTGGGGTAGCGCTTGGTGAGTCGTCGGATTTGTTGCCGGCCTTTTGATTCGGCCAGAGAGGTGACCGAGCATGTGTTGACCACGCACACGTCGGGCGTGTCGGCCTTTGTTGCCGCCGGGATTCCACACGCCGCCAGTTGCGCGGCCATAGTGGCCGATTCGGCGTAATTGAGTTTACAGCCGAGGGTGACGAAAGTGGCGGTGGGTGTGTGGTTGAGTGGCATTGCTATGTGTTCTGGTTATTCGCGCGGAGTTTTTGCTCGGCGGCTCGTTGCCGGTTTGCTTCACGCTCTGCTTCAAGTAGTTGTTTCTCGGCCTCTTCGGCGGGCACGAGTTCTTCGGTGTCGAGGCGTTCGAGCAGGTTGTCGATTTGTTCGCACCGGTCTACGGTGATGTCACCCACCCGTGTTCGCCGCAATGCTGTGAGGTGCGCTCCGGAGCCGAGCGCTTCGCCGATGTCGCGGGCGAGGGCTCGGATGTATGTGCCTTTGCTGCAGGTGACGTCGATTACGAGCGTCGGCTCGGCGGGTAGGCCGCATTCCACCACCTCAATGCGGTCGATGACAAGTGTTTTGGGTCGGATTTCCACATCCTTGCCCTTTCTGGCGAGTTTGTAGGCGGGTTTTCCGTCCACTTTGCATGCCGAGAAAGCCGGCGGCACTTGCTCGATGGCTCCGGTGAATCGGGTTTGCAGCACGTGTTCGATCTGTTCGCGTGTGATGTGTTGCCACGGGTAGGTGGCGTCGATTTCGGTTTCAAGGTCGAACGATGGTGTGGTTGCCCCGAGTCGGATGTTGGCGGTGTACTGTTTTATTCCCGATTGGAGTTGCTCGATTTGCTTGGTTTTCCGCCCGGTGCATACAAGTAGGACTCCGGTTGCGAGCGGGTCGAGTGTGCCGGCGTGGCCAACGTGTAGTGAGCGTCGGTTTAGGCGCGCGCGCAGTCGTGCACGTATTTTCTTTACCACAGCAAAGGAGGTCATCCGCAGTGGCTTGTCGATGGCGAACACTTCGCCGGCAATGGGGTTGAGCAAGGCGTGGGGTGGTTTATGGGTTAAGACAGGATAAGCGTTAGGATGCCTGCGATGGCGCAGTAGGCGGCGAAGTAGATGAGTTTGCCGCGTTTGACGATGCTCACCATCCACTTGCATGCGAGACATCCGGCGATGAATGCCGCGAGGAATCCCACCACGAGGGGCAGTGTGTCGATGCCTCCGAAGGCCTCTTCGCCACGTAGGGCTTTGATCACGTCGAGCAGCGCCTCACCGAGGATGGGGGGAATCACCATCAGGAAAGAGAACTGGGCGAGGGATTCTTTTTTGTTTCCCAAGAGCAGGCCGGTTGCGATGGTGCTGCCCGAGCGCGAGAGGCCCGGCATGACGGCGGCGGCCTGCGCGAGGCCGATGATGAAGGCGTCTTTCAGGCCGATGTGTTCTTTCTGTCGCGGGCGGGCGTAATAGGAGAAGGCGAGCAGGGCGGCGGTGAGCAGGAGCATGCAGCCCACAATGGTCAGGCCGGAGCCGAACACTTCCTCTACGCTGTCTTTAAAGAATACGCCCACGATGCCCACGGGAATCATCGACACGAGTATGCACACGGCGTATTGCCATTCGTCTGTAAGGCGGCACCAGAGTGATTTGTGCTCTGCGGTTTCGCCTGTTTGCGCCACAGCGTCTTTCCGAATAGGCGAGCGGAACAGTCCGCGCACGAGCCACGCGATTTCCCGCCAGAGGATTACAATCGTGCTCATCACCGTGGCCACATGCACGAGCACGGTGAAGGCGAGGTTGTCGCTTCCTTCAATGCCGAACAGGTTGGCACCGATGGCCAAGTGGCCGCTGCTGCTTACGGGCAGATATTCCGTCAAGCCTTGCACGATGCCCAAGATGAGTGCTTCCAACCAGTCCATCAATCTTTCTTTTTGGGTCGGTACAGGATTGCGGGACACATCAGCACAAAGCCGAGCAGGGCGATTGTGGGCCCGACGATGATTCGTGTGGAGGAGAAAATGTCGTAGTTGAACGTGTCACCCTGGTTGGGCGAGCCGGCCATCAGAGCCAATCCCAGTACAATCAGGAGCAGACTGACTGCCATGGCGATGAAGTTGATTTTCCCCAGCGGCATGCGTGATTGCTCGAGCTTGTTTTGGATATCGGTTTTTTTGTCAGTTGTCATATGGTTTTATTTTTAGTCGCATTAATCGGCAAAATTACTATATCTTGCCCATGCGGCCAAAGAAAAACGGAAAAAAACTGTCGGCTCACACGAAAATCACTTCTTTGAAGTCGTAGTCGTGTAGTGTTCCGTCGGCATGCCGCAGCCGGAGTGTGCCCGTTGGCGAGACGTTGTCGATGGTGGCCATAAACGGTGTTCCGTCGGGCAGCAGGAAGGGGTGGGGGAGGCCGTCGTGGCGGTATAGGCTGCCGACGTACCGGGCGTGAATGGCTTCGGCCGGCTGGGAGCGGAGTGTTTGAATGAGTTCGCACACCTGTCGCATAACCGCTTGGGGATCGTAGTCGTCGCGTCCGGTTTCAAGTGCGATAGATGTCGGGTTGGGAAGCGAGGGGTCGAATTCGGTTTGGTTCACGTTCAGTCCGATTCCCACCACGGCGTAGTCCACCATCGCTCCGTCTAAGGAACATTCGATGAGAATTCCGGCGATTTTCCGGTTTTCGACGTAGATGTCATTGGGCCACTTGACTTTGACATTGTCAATTCCGCATGTTGTGAGGGTTTCCGCTGTTGCGAGTGCGGCCACCTCGCTGATAATCTGCTGGTCTGCGGCTTTCAGATTCTTTGGTCGGAGTAAGATGGAGAATGTGGCGTTCTTTCCGGCTGTTGTGAGCCATCGGTTTCCGCGTTGTCCGCGTCCGGCGGTTTGTTCCCGGGCGTCGACCACGGTGTTGTCGTCCATGCCGGCGGCGTGCGCTTTGATATAGTTATTGGTGGAGTCTACCGAATCGAGGTGGATGTGTTGCATGAAACTTTTAGTGAATTTAATGACTGTAAGGCTATTAACGCGTGTTTTGTCCTTACTTCCGTTTTACTCGGGCAGGTCGACGGTGATGGTGCGTTCGTGTGTGTCGGGGTTTTCGGTGATGTTGACTCTGACAGTGTCGTCGGGGAGCAGGTTCTCGATCTGTTGCGGCCACTCAATCAGGCAGATTGCTCCGCAGTCGAGGTAGTCTTCTGTTCCGAGTTCGATGGCCTCGGTCTCCGATTCCAGTCGGTAGCAGTCGAAGTGGTAGATGAGTTCGGCGGTGGTGTCTGAGCGGTACTCGTTGATGATGGCGAACGAGGGAGAGTTGGTTTGGTCTTGCTCCACGCCGAGGGCTTGGCACAGGGCTTTGATAAACGTGGTTTT
The DNA here is from genome assembly GCA_902772965.1 of uncultured Bacteroidales bacterium. Classification (GTDB taxonomy): domain Bacteria; phylum Bacteroidota; class Bacteroidia; order Bacteroidales; family Muribaculaceae; genus Sodaliphilus. The sequence continues at coordinate 28,296 of CACYCT010000003.1, forward strand.
TCCGGCACCCATTTCTCCGTAGAACGCGAAAACGGTGTAGTCGCCCATCAGGCTCATGAATTGTCGGGCGGCTTGCGGCAGCGCGTCGGTCGAGGGTGCGTTGATGATTGTCTGTTTCATGTGTGATGTGTTTTGTGTCGCAAAGGTACAAACACTTTCCGGATTACGTTCAATTCCGGCCGATTTTTGGTTTTTGTCCGGCTTGTTTCATTGTGTTGCCTGCAAACGGAATCATCGAAGAATCCGTATGCGGGAATTCTCCGATGATTTCGTTGGTGTATTTCTTGTATTTATCTGAATGAATGTCGAATACGATATTCTATTGAGCCATTTAATTATCGGGTTTTATGGGTATGGGTTTTCCGAGTGTCCCGTCGGGTGCCTGTATGTGCAGCATGGCGGCGATGGTGGGGGCGATGTCAATCATGCCGTTGGGTTGCGTACGTTCGCCGTGGGGAATGTGCCATCCGTAGAAGATGAGTGGGATGTGGCTGTCGGACTGGTTCCATGTACCGTGGTTAGAGCCTGCAATGTCTCCGTCCCAAGAGGCATAGTGGCCGACGTAGGGCTGGACGAATATTTCACCGCTTCGCCCGGCGTGGTAGCCTTTTATGATTCTCTCGCGTAGTTCGGCGGGTATGGGTTTGTCGGCGAGGCGGTGGATGTCAACGGCCCATTGCACCGTAGGGTCGGCTTCGAGAATCCGGCACACTTCCCGTGCCACGTCATCGCGGTCGAGTTCGGCTGAGTCGATTGCGTGGTTGTTGAGGTAGAAACTGTATTCCATGGCATCGGTGATGAGGTTGTCCACATGGAATTTTTCGCTGAGTTTCTTGTTGGTTGCCTCTCGCAGTTTGTAGTCGTAGAATCGTCCCGATGGCAGTTTGTGTCCGGTCATGAAAGGCTCGTTGTGTGTGCCTCCGTGGTCGGCCGTGAGGAAGATCAGGTAGTTTCCTTGGCCTACGGTTTGGTCAAGGGTGGTGAGCAGGCGGGCGATTTGTGTGTCGAGTTGGCGGTAGATGGTGTCGAGTTGCGTCGAGCGGGTTCCCCATTTATGTGCTGCGGCGTCGGTGGTGCTGATGCTTATCGCGAGCAGGTCGGTGACTCCGTCTTGCCCGAGTTGCTCGTTTTTCAGAGCCTCAATGGCGAGGTCAAAGGTCATGGTCACTCCCTCCTGACGTAACATGAGGTTCTGTCCGAGCGTGTTTTTGTGCTTGCTGTTGAATTGACTTACCCATTTGGGCAGTTGCTCCATATAGTAAGAGGAACTGATGAATCCGGGTGCTTTTCCGTCCCACCAGTAGGCGGCGTCGGCCGCGTGTCCGGCGGGCAGGATTGCGGCCCGGTCTTTCAGCGCAATGCCGATGACGCGGGCTTGGAAGCGTGTGGCGAGTTTGAGTTCGTCGGCGAGTGTGGTTACGAGCAGGTTGCGTGGCGAGCGTTGGCCTGTTGTGGTTGTTGTGCCCACACCGGTTACGGAGTTGTCGCGTACGCTTGAGGTGTTGATGCCGTTGATTTTGTAGTTGTTGCCCGCGATACCGTGCACTGCCGGTGTTGTTCCGGTGTAGACAGATGCGTGTCCGCAGGCGGTGACGGTTGGCACATAGTCAATCATGGTGTTCGCGCAGGAGAACCCTTGCTCAAGCAGCCGTCGGAATCCGTCGGATCGCCATTGGTCGTGGAATGTGTATAGGAAGTCCCACCGCATTTGGTCTACCACAATTCCGACCACAAGGCGTGGGCGTTCGGGTTGGGCGTTGGCGTTGAGTGCGGACAGGAGTGTGAGGCAGAGCAGTGTGCGTGCGAGGTGTTTCATTGGCGTAGTTATCTGGTTGTGCCTCGGACAACGAGGTGTGTTTTTACGAGACGTTTTTCGGCGTGGTCGCGCGGAAGTTGTCCCTCAACGAGTTTGATGAGAATGTCGGCCGCCTCGTGTCCCACTTGTATACCGTCTTGTTCGACTGACGTGAGTTGCGGGTCGGAAGCGAGCGCTTCGTTGCTTCCGGTGAATCCGCAGATCTGGATTTCGTCGGGCACGCGTAATCCCATATTCTTGACCACATGAAGAATCCCGACTGCTGTTTCGTCGTTTACGGCGAAGAAAGCGTCGGGACGTTGGGGGAGTTCAAGCATTCGCGGAGTTATCATTTCGGCGTCTGAGCGGTTGTCGCACATGCACACGAGTTGTTCGTCGTACTGCAGTCCGTGCTGATAGAGTGCGTCTTTGTATCCGTTAAGCCGGTTGACGCCGATTTCCATGTTGGTTGATGTTCCGTAGTAGGCGATTCGCTTGCATCCGCATTCTATGAGGTGCGTGACGGCTTTTCGTGTTCCCTGATAGTCGTCCACAACCACGCGGTGGGCGTTGATGGCAGGGCAGATACGGTCGAAGAATACGAGTGGGAGCTGGTCGCTATACAGTCGTTTGAAGTGGTCGTAGTTGGTGGTGTTTTTCGATTGCGAGATGATGATTCCGCACACCTTGTTGCGGTAGAATTCCTCGCAGATGGTTGCCTCGCGCTCGGCCTGCTCGTAACTGGAGGCGACAAGCAGCCGGTAGCCTCGCGAGGAGGCTTCGAGTTCTATTCCGGTCAGGACGGAGGAGAAGTAGTAGTGTATGAACTCTGGCAGCACGACTCCGATTATCTTCACGGGCGCGTTGCGGCTGTTGCGCAGTTGCTCGGCCACGATGTTGGGCATATAGTTGTGCTCGCGCGCGAATTGTTGAATCTGATCTCTTCGCTCTTTACTGATGCTCGGGCTGTCTTTCAGCGCGCGTGAGACAGTAGCGACCGACACGCCGAGTTGCCGTGCTATGTCTTTCATTGTCAGAGTGGAGTTGGGTTGGTTAGGTTCCATAACCGGGTGGTGTCGAAAAGTATTTTTTTGGTCGTTGCAAAGGTAGTTCATTTCGCCGGAACGTGCAAACGTTTGCACGTTCTTTGTACATTATTTAACAAAAAACCGCTGATTTCCGCGCATTAAAAAAGGTAATTTTGCGAGCTGTTCGAAGCGAGACACCAGGCGTGTGCACGTGTGCACGGGATTGCCTGCCACAGTCGGATGAGTATAAGTGTTAATTATCTGACTTCTAACCCGATAATACGCAAAAAAAACATAACTTTAACTTTAAAAATGAAATGAAGAAGCAAGTAAACTTTAGAATTCCCGCAAGGATTCTAACGCTGGTGATGGGTTTGTTCCTGTCGCTTGGCGCGTTTGCGCAGATTACTGTGCAGGGCCTTGTGAAGGATGCTACCGGTGAAGGCCTCATTGGCGCGTCGGTGCGTGTGGTGGGAACCAGCACAGGCACGGTGACCGACTTTGACGGTAACTTCACGCTCACCAACGTGGCGCCCGGCGCCAAACTGCTGATTACCTCCATCGGTTATCAGGACCAGGAAGTGGTTGCCACTGAGAATATGGTCATTACGATGGAAGAGAACACCACAACGCTCAACGAGGTGGTTGTGATCGGTTATGGTACGGTTCGCAAGAGCGACCTCACCGGTTCTGTTTCCGCCCTGCGCCCCGATTCGAAGAACAAGGGTGTGCAAGTGAGCGCGCAAGACATGCTCACCGGTAAGGTTGCCGGTTTGAACGTCACCGCTGGTGACGGTAACCCCGGCGGCGGCGCGCAGATCCGTATCCGCGGTGGCTCGTCGCTCACCGCGAGCAACGACCCTCTGATTGTGGTCGACGGTGTCGCGCTGGACAACGACGGTGTGGCCGGATTGAACAACCTGCTTTCGTCGATCAACCCCAACGATATCGAGAGTTTCAACGTGCTTAAAGACGCTTCCGCTACGGCCATCTACGGTTCGCGCGGTTCCAACGGTGTGATTATCATCACCACCAAGAAAGGCCGCGGCGGCTCCAAGATTCCGCAAGTGTCCTATTCGGGCAATGTCACCATCAGCCGTCACAAAAAGACCGTCGACGTGATGAACGCCGCCGAGTACCGCGACTTCATCGCAAGCATTTACGGCACCGAAAGCGAGCCTTACTCCTACCTCGGCACCGCCGACACCGACTGGCAAAGCCTGCTGCTCCGCACCGCCGTGAGCCACGACCACAACGTAGCCATCGGCGGACAACTCGGTTTCCTGCCCTATCGCGTTTCGGTCGGCTACACCGACCAGAAAGGTATCATCATCGGCAACCGCTACCAACGCGGAACCCTCGCCCTCACCCTGAGCCCCTCGCTGCTGGACAACCACCTCAACATCGTGCTCAAAGGTAGCGGCATGTGGACCCAGCGCAAAGACCCCAACGACGGAATCGGAACCGCCGTGTGGTTCGACCCGACACAGGATCCCTACAGTTTCACGTCGGAATACCATAAAAACATGATTGCCGGCACCAACACGCTGCAGAACTTCGGCGGCTACTTCGAGTGGCCCACTCTCGGCGGCTCGCTCAATGACTCAAGTTGGCCCTACACCAAGTTCCCCAACGCCACAAGCAACCCGCTGGCCAACATCAACAACGCCAACAACCGCAAGTGGACACGCCAATTCACCGGCAGCGCCGACATCGAATACAAAATCCACGGATTCGAAGACCTCCGCCTGCACACCACCCTCAGCCTTGACTACACCAAAGGCTACACCCGCACCGAAGTCAACCCCACCGCCCCCGGCGCGCTGTACTACGGAAGTTACGGCGGTGAGAACGTCACCCGCCGCAACATGCAGTTGAGTGCCTACGCGCAATACTACAAAGACTTCAACGATGACCACCACTTCGACATCATGGCCGGTTACGAGTGGTCGCACTACCACAAGTGGGGTTACTACGACTACTGGGGAATCTACCCCGAAACCAACAACGCCGTCGAACTGCGCGGAACAAAGACCTCGCACACCGAGACCCGCTACGACAACGAGCACTTCATCGTGTCGTTCTTCGGACGTATGAACTACACGTTCAAAAACCGCTACATGCTCACCTTCACGCTGCGTGATGACGGTTCTTCCCGTTTCGCCAAACACTGGGCACTCTTCCCCGCCCTCGCGCTGGCTTGGAAAGTGAAAGAAGAGAGTTTCCTCAAAGACGTGAACGCCCTGAGCGACCTCAAACTCCGCCTCGGCTGGGGTAAGACAGGTCAACAGGACGGTATCGGCGACTACAACTGGATTCCCCGCTACTCGCGCAACACCGGCACCGGATCGTTCTACCCCCTGACCGGTGACGAACTCACCGCCGACGGCAAACCCGCCCTCTCCGGTGACGGACACCTCTACCGTCCCGACGACTACCGTCAGGAACTCAAATGGGAAACCACAACCACTTACAACGTCGGTATCGACTGGGGTGTGCTCGCACAACGCCTCACCGGTTCTATTGACGTGTACTACCGCAAAACCACCGACCTGATCAACAAGGCTCCCACGGCCGCTTTCGCAGGCTACATCAACCGCGCCGTGCAGAACATCGGCTCGCTTGAGAACAAGGGTATCGAGCTCATGTTCGACTGGAAGGCAATCCAAAACAGCAACTTCCTGTGGAACCTCACCTATAACTTCACCTACAACAAGAACAAGATCACCGACCTGACCGGTGTGAGCAATTCGGGCGCGCCCATCCCCACCGGTTTCAAGCGCGGACAAGACAACTTCGTGCAGGCACACCAAGTGGGCTATCCCGCAAGCAGTTATTATGTGTTTCAACAGATTTACGACGCCAACGGTAAACCTATCGAGAATCTCGTGGTTGACCGCAACGGCGACGGTGTGATCTCCGAGCAGGACAAGTACCTCTACAAGAGCCCCGCGCCTCCCGTGATTATGGGTCTTGGCAGCCGCATGGAATGGAAAAACTGGGACCTCGGCTTCAACATGCACGCCAACATCGGCAACTACGTGTACAACAACGTTGTCGCAGGTGGCGTCAACCACAGCACCAACGCCATCTGGGCTCAGAGCGGCTACCTTGCCAACCGCCCCAAAGCCACGCTCGCTTACGGCTGGAAAACCGATGTAATCTATCAGATGCTCAGCGACCACTGGGTGCAGAACGCCTCCTTCCTCAAGATGGACAACATCACCCTGGGCTACTCGTTCAGCGAACTGTTCAAAACCGGTAGCTATCGCGGAATCGGCGGACGTATCTACGCCACGGTCAACAATGTGTTCTGCATTACCAAATACAAAGGTATCGACCCCGAAATCGCAGACGGTAACGATAACAACCTCTATCCCCGTCCTATCTCATTCCAACTCGGTTTGAACCTGAATTTCTAAAACAATCAAATTCTGAGATAAATCATGAAACACCTTATTAAATATACTATCTCGGCTGCGGCTGCGTTGTTGCTCTCAACCGGCCTGAGTTCCTGTGTGGGCGACCTCGACGTTACCCCGCGCGACCCCAACATCAGCCTTGAATACGACGCCGAAGGCTTGTTCAACAAGTGCTATTCCGTGTTCGGCCTCGAAGGAAACGGTGGCGGCGGATCGATGGACATCGACGCCAGCGACGCCGGCTTCACCGGTCTGGTGCGCCAAATGTGGAACTCCAACGAACTCTGCACCGACGAAGCAATCTGCGGATGGGGCGACGACGGTATCTCCTCGTTCGTGTACAACACCTACGACCAGAACCACAACATGCTCGCCATGTACTACAACCGACTCACACTCGGAATCAACTTCTGCAACCAATACATCAACCAACAGGCCGACTACAACAAGACGATGACCGCCGAGATCCGCCTGCTGCGTTCCATCATGTACTACCTGCTCACCGACGCTTTCGGAAATCCGCCTTTCGCCACCGAACTGGTTACACCCAAACAGCGTAACCGCGCCGAGATGATGAAATGGATTGAGGACGAAGTGAACGACCTGCTCTCCGACCTGCGTGAGCCTAAGGCCAAGAAGTCGTCTGACATCGCATACGGCCGTGTTGACAAAGCCGCCGCTTACATGCTTCTGATGCGAATCTACCTCAACTCGGAAGTCTACACCGGTACCGCCCGCTACGACGAAGCCGCACAAATGGCACGCAAAGTGATCAACGAGACCGACTACCGCCTCAACATGAACCCCAGCGTGAAGCAAGTGCCCAAAAAAGACGCCAACGGACAACCCTTGAAAGACGAGGACGGCAACGTGATTACCGAGACTTGGACCTACTCGGCCTACCAAATGCTCTTCATGGGCGACAACGGAGAGACCGAAGCCGCCTACGAGGCCATCTTCCCCATCCTCGCCGACGGACAGAAGACCCAACAGTGGGGCTGCTCACAGTTCCTGATGGCTTCGACCTACGCCGACGGAATGTTCGCCAGCAAATACGACCACACCTCCACCAACGGCACCGCCGAGGCTTGGTCGGGTAACCGCGCGCGCTATGACCTGGCACACAAGTTCTTCCCCCAAGACAACGCCCCGTCCGGACAGGCCTACGACGTGGCCGTCGCCGCTAAAGACGACCGCGCACTGCTCTGCACCGAAGACCACACCATGCACGCCACTAATCCGTCGGAGTTCAAGAGCGGTTACGGCGTGGCCAAGTTCAACAACTTCCGCACCGACGGCTCGGCAAGCAGCCACAGCACCTTCGCCGACACCGACTTCTTCTTCTTCCGCCTCGCCGAATGCTACCTCACCCTCGCCGAGTGTGACGCACGCCTCCACGGCGGAACAACAACCACCGAGGGCACCAACGCCATCAACACCCTTCACCGCCGCGCCAACGCAACCGAGCGAACCTCTGGCGGATACACCCTGCGCGACATCCTTGACGAATGGAGCAAAGAGTTCTACTTTGAGGGACGCCGGCGCGTTGACCTGATTCGCTACGGATACTTCGGCGGCGACAACGACTATATGTGGGAATGGAAAGGTGGAGCCCTGGAAGGACGCCAGTTCGGAGCCTACCGCAACATCTTCCCCCTGCCCTCCGATGACCTTACTGCCAACAAGAACCTCAAGCAAAACGATGGTTACAAATAATCGGCAAGCCAATAATCCTATAAAAGACACAAACAGAATATGAACAGAATATTTCAAACAGCTCTGTTGCTCGTGGTAGGCGTGCTTGCGTTCACGTCGTGCAGCGACGACAACGGCTCTAACCCCACGCTTAAGAAGCCGACCACTTTCGTGCTTAACCAGCCCGCCGTGGCAGGCGAGGTTATCGACCTGTCCGAGTCAGAGTCGATAAAACTCACCTTCACGCAACCCGACTACGGATTCCCCGCTTCGGTACGCTACTACGTCCAGCTGGCCGACAACGAGGCCATGAACGACCTGATCGAGGTGAAGCAAATCTACACCAACACCGAAATAGATCTTTCCACCACCACCATCGCCAACCTCCTGACCGAGTACTACGTCGTGGAGAAAGAGCAGACCGAGGCCGATTTCCCGAAAGATATGCCCCTGTACGTCCGCGTCCGCGCCATTATGGTGACCGCCAACGGAAACGAACTGGAGAACACCCAGATTCTCTCCAACGTGGTCAAGTTCGACAAGATTCACCTCGACTATCTCCTGCCGCCGGTGGAACTGCCCACGCAACTGTTCGCCATCGGTTCCTACTGCGAGAACAGTTGGGACGGTGCCGTGAAGTTCGCTCAGACACACAGCAACCCGCAAATCCTGTGGCACATGCTCTGGATTGACGAGAAAGGTATCAAACTGAACGACGAGCAGGCCCAAACCGACAACGTGATCACCTACGACAAAATCACCGTCGCCGGCGACAAAGCCGACGAAATCGTGAACAACGACGGTTGGATTGCATCGAACAATCCCGGATGGTATCTTGTGATTGTCAACAGTGCTGTTGAGGGACGCGACCTCCTCTATACCATCGAGTTCAATGAACCCAACGTGTACCTGATGGGTTCATGCACCCCTGGCGGATGGACCGAACTGCAAGAGGACATGGTCTTCGAAGTCCCCTCCACTGCCGACGGCAACTTCGTCTCGCCCGCATTCATCGGCGCTCCCACCGACGACGGCGGTCTGCGCGCATACGTCAAACTGGCTGCCGGCATCGAATGGTGGAAGTCGGAGTTCATGCTCTTCAACGGTAAAATCGAATACCGTGGCGCCGGAGGCGACCAGGCACGCATCACCGAAGTCAGCGCCGGACAGAAACTCTACCTGAACTTCAGCAAAGACACCGGCGAAATCAAGTAAATCAAACATGTCACACCTCCTCCGGCCGTCACGCACACCGGCGGCCGGAGGAAAAAATCAAGCAAAACAATGAAAAAGACCTTAATATATTCGTCGCTTCTGTTGGCCGGTGTGGCACTGACGGGCTGTAACGAGGACTTCAAGGACTGGGTCAACCCCCAAACCATTCCTCAACCCGACGCCATCACCATCAACTTCACCGCCACCGCGGCCGACCCCCTGAATATGGTCACAACCACAGCCGATTCCGTGACCCTGTTCAAACCCACCATCACCATTAACCGCGATTCCGTGGAAACCTACTACGACGTGATTATCTACAACGCTGACCTGAACGACTCCGTAGCCGTCAAGACCGACGCCAACGGACGTGCCCGCACCGCCGAGGTGCAGGGTGCTTTCCTTGCCCTGTACGGCCCCGAGGAAGTCGCACGCACCGCCAAGGCCAACGCCGTGTCGCACTCGCTCGTGGAGGGAACCCTTCTCTCGCGCCGTGTTGAAGGACTGTCCATCACCTGCACGCCCAAGTACCAGGAACTTCCCCCCGTGTGGTTTATGCTCGGCAACTGCCTCGGACGCGGAACTTGGACCAACAACCGCCTCGTGGTTTACACCAACCTTGTGGCCATGCAAGCCAACCCCTACAACTACGACGAACTGATCTACACCGGCTACTTCTGCGACAACGCCGAGTTCCGTGTGGTGCCCGAACCCGGTAACCGTAACCGTTACATCGGCCAAGACGCCGGCGGTGACATCAAATACCAAGCCGAAGCCCCCGAAGGTCAGGCACTGGGTAACATTAAAATCGAAACCGGAGGATACTACCAGATTACCGTCAACGTGAACACCTACGCCCTGACCATCTCTCCGCTCAAAACAAACGGCGTGACCTGGGATGCCATCAACATCGCAGGCGAGGCAACCGCCACATTGCGCAAAGTCACAACCCACCCCACCGGTGAAAACCATGACTGGGAAGGCGACCTCACGCTTGAGAACGACGCCAAAGTGCGCTTTGAGGCTTCTGCCGAGGCATACTGGGGCGGAACCGCTTTCCCCGCGGGAAAAGCCTCACTCAAAGGCTCCGACATCCTCGTCAAGGCCGGCAAGTATAAAGTGGTGTACAACGACCTGAGCAACACCTACCGCTTTATCGAACAATAAAACCGCGAAAAGATAAATCCCGTTTATTTTGGGATAGAACACTGATATGTAGCGCGTTGTCTGTCAACAGGCAGCGCGCTGCTATTTGTTTGGGTAGGGGCACTGCAAACGTTTGCGCACAAAAAATAAAAGTCGTAAATTGATTGTAATGCACCTTATATATAAATAAACTTATTTTTGCCATCTAAAACCAAACTAACCCGAATAACTAATTAATCACCCGCGTTTATGAAAAAAACAACTACATTGCTGAGCTTGTTGCTCATCGCGCTGATGAGCTTCTCCGCTCACGCCGAACTGTGGTTGATTGGCCAAATCAGCACAAAGGGTTGGGATCCCTCACAGGGAGACCAATTCACGGCTGTTGACGCAAACAATTACACGCTCGACGTTGAGGTGAAAGAAGCAGGGAAAAAGTATTACTCCCTGACCACAAAGTTGGGTGCCAACAGCAACGATTGGAGTTCCATCCAAAGTTCACGCTTTGGAGGTTCGAATCTGGAAGTCGTGCTTGACACCGAGACCGTACTTCAAGCCGGATCCGGCGACGGATGTTTCACCAACTTCACCCAAGCCGGAACCTACACCATCACCTTCAACACTTCCACCAAGAAGATCAAGGTGAGCCTGAAAGAGGTTGTTCCCCCCACCTATTTCAGCGGAACAGTTTATGTTTCCAAACAATCTGTGGGTAACGCTTACGCATGGGACAGCAAAGGTGAATACCTCGGCGCATGGCCCGGCAAAGCCATTAACACACTCGAAACCGCCACAATCAACGAAATCGAGTACTACAAAATCGCTTACAACCACACAGAGGCAACCGAACCGGGTCTGATCTTCAACAACGAAGGTGCTCAAACACCTGACATTACGCCCGAAGACGGTATGCTCTACACCTACACCGGTGGAACAAGTTTCACCGTTCAAGACCCCGACACCATCTTCCCCGCAGCCCCCGACACCGTGAATGTTTACGTCCTCGGTGAGGTGAACGGCAACGCATGGGGCGCAGCCACCGGCGTTAAGATGACCGCCACCGAGTTCAACAAGAAGTACACCGCCGAAGTCACCACCGCAGGTGAGAACGAAGGCTACAGCTACTTCAGTTTCTCGACCGCCCTGGCCGAGGCCGACACTCTGTGGAACGACATCGCCG
>CACYCT010000004.1 GCA_902772965.1 uncultured Bacteroidales bacterium
CTAAACAAATTGATTATTTGTTAGATTTGGAACTATTTGAATGATTTCTGCGCGAAGCGCACTAATTCTGAGTTTTGCAACACCCTCTTTTTGTTCGGATTTCGGAGCCGCCGGAGGCTGCTGACGAGCCGCAGTCCGATACCGGGCTCAGCCGAAACGGAGCAAGGATTGAGCGTGTGTCGGCCTTGATTTCTGCAAAGTCAGTCTATGTTTTTGATGAACTTTGCCGGATTGCCTCCGACAATGGTATTTGCCGCGACATCTTTGGTCACCACGGCTCCTGCCGCCACCACGGCATTCTCGCCCACGGTCACTCCGGGCAGAATGGTCGCTCCGGCTCCAATCCACGCGTTGCGGCAGATGTGCACAGGCTTGCACAGCAACAGCGGATGGTCGTGCAGGTCGTGGTTGTTGCTGATGAGCTGCACGTTGGCGGCAATCATCACATCGTCATCTATCGTGATTCCGCCACGCGACATCATCAGGCAGTCGGGCATAATCATCACGTTGTCGCCTATCTTCACGCGGTCGAAGCACACGCCCTTGAGCGGAGGCATGACCATGCTGCCCTGTCCTAAGTTGTCGCCAAAGAGTTCTTTTACCAGGTTGTTGTACTCATCGGTGTAAGGCATGGTGTGGTTGATGCCGAACACCAGTCGCACATCTCTCATGCCACGCTCCATCTCCTCGGGCGTGGTCTTGCGGGGGTCTACTACAAATGCTTCCATATGTGTATGATGTTGTTAGAATCTCTCAAAATGTGTCCTCTGCTGCACGTTTTGCTCACGCTCGGTACGCGGAGGCTTATTCTCGGCTTTATGGCCAAGAGAAACCACGCACAGCACCTCATATCGCGACGGAATGCCGAGTATGGCCTTGATCTCATCACTTGCCGAAAGGTGTTGACCTGCGCGGTCGCGAATCTGATTCCAGCATGCACCTATGCCGCATTCCTCGGCGGCGAGAAGGATGTAGCCAGCAGCCACCGATGCGTCTTCAACCCACAGTTCGCCCTTGCTTGTGTCGGCTATCACAACAATGGCGGCAGAACCGGCTCTGACCGATGGCGCGCCGATGCGCTTTGAGCGGGCAATGTCGGCAAGTTTTGATTTATCTTCGACAACGACGAACTCCACCGGATTCTGACCATAAGACGATGGGGCGAATCCACCGGCGCTCACTATCCGCTGCAGCGTGTCACGACTGATAGGCTCGCCGGTATAGTCGCGTATGGAACGGCGGTTACGCAAGAGTTGCCCGAATTGGGTTAGACTCTCACCGACGACTTGCGAGTTGGCACATGAACTGAATAGAGCCATAAAGCAGAAAATATAAATTAATGGTTTCATTGTTGACTGGTTTTTACGCGGCAAAATTACTATCGCCTTGCGAAACGTATGTTGCACAAATGGCTGAGTTGTTTTCACAAATTGCAGCATTTCAATTTCTGCCTCCCCCAAGTAAGGGAACACGTCAGTCCAATGCATTTGCCCTCGGTGTCCCATATGCCGGTGTTTTTGGGTGTTTTTTAGTTTTTCCGGGCTTTTTTTATTGTATCAGGCTTGCAGTTTCAGAAAAAATGCGTACCTTTGCGGCGCAATTTTGCAACCATATAATCAACACAACACAATGTACTTAGATTCTGAAAAAAAGAAAGAGATCTTCGGAACGTACGGTGCCAGTAATACTGATACGGGTTCTCCCGAGGCCCAGATTGCATTATTCTCTTACCGTATCTCCCACCTGACCGAGCACTTGAAGGTCAACAAGAAAGATCATACGACGCAACGCGCGCTGAAAATGCTGGTAGGTAAACGCCGCAAACTGCTCGATTACCTGATGCGTAAAGACATCACCCGCTATCGCGCTCTGATCGCAAAGAAAGAACTTGGTATCCGCAAATAACCGGAGTCCAACGTCTGAAAGGTTTCGGCCGGCTGTCCCGCCATGGGATGGCCGGCTTTTTTTGGCGCTATAACGTTTTGTGTGGGTAAATACGCTGCGATGTGAAAAGGTGCGTTTACTGTAGCGTGGTGCTGGTCATTCACTTAGCAGTAGTCGCTTCGCGAGAAATCTCACAAATCTATTCAAATCACACATTGTAAAGATGTCTGACCGAAGGACAC
>CACYCT010000005.1 GCA_902772965.1 uncultured Bacteroidales bacterium
GACCAGATTGATTCCGTAGATGAGCACGTTGGTGCAGTCGATGATGTTGATTCCTTTGATGAGCGTTCCGCCGTGGAGGGTGAGGTTGGAGGCGTTTTCGATGTTCATGCTTTTCGAGAGTTCACTGTAGAAAGCGCCGTTGAACTCGAGGTCAACACCGTTGGAGTTGCTCAGGAAGGCGGATAGGCGTTCCCAGGCGGGGTCGTTGTCGTAGCCGGTTCGGGCGGTGATTTTCATTTTCGGGTTTCCTTTGAACGACCAGTTGTTTTTCACCACGTCGCGCATGTCGGCCCGCGCGCCGAAGTTTGTTGCGTAGAGTTTGGAGTTGACCACGTTGCCCGAGAAGGTCACGTTGCTGAAGGCCGTCTGTGTTCCGTTAGGCACGATGCGCAGGTTGCGTGCCGTGACGCGGCAGTTGCGGAATTGCCCTCCGGCTTTGAAGATGAGTGTGCAGTTGTCTCCGATGCGTGTGTCGGAGGAGATGGTTTTGGTGATGGTGTAGGTTTTTCCGGAGGCGGTGTAGGCTGTTGTGGCGCATGCCGTAAGAGGGAACAGCAGGCAGGCAAGCAGGCAGTAAAAGAGGTGTTTACGTGTCATATCAGGTGGGGTGTTTAGTGATTTTCGGAAAGTGAGAAAGTTGCGATAACGGGTTTGTGGTCGCTCCATTGTGGCGAGTCGAGCCGGTAACTGAGCAGTCGCAGGTTTTGTGCGGGCCGGAAGAGGATGTGATCGATGTGGAAAGGCAGGTGCGGGTCGACGTAAGTGGGTTGCGGTCCGCGTCCGCCGAGTGCGAAGGCGTCGCGCAGGTCGTTGCCGAGCAGAGTCCGGTGGGCATATGATGCGGGCACGTCGTTCATGTCGCAGCACAGTATCACAGGCATGCGGCAGGTGTCGAGTGCGGCCCGGAGTTTTCGCGCGTGCGCTGCGCGAGCAGCGAATGCTGTGGAAAAGAGTTGGAACAGCGAAGATTGATTCGCTTTTCTGTCGGAGATTTGAAATGAGGTCATGTACGAGACGATGATACGAACGGGTTTTCCGTGGGGTGGGGTGATGTCGGCGGCAAGGTCGTTGTATCGGTACAGTTGCCGTCCCGACTGCGAGGTGAATGGTATCGGAGACAGGATTTGCAGGATTTTCATCGGCCATCGCGACCACAACGCCACCCCGTTGAACCGGCCGGTGGAGCGGTAGGGGTACAGGCTGTCCAACTCGGTTCTCATTCCCCTTGTGGAGCGTGTCTGGTCGTAGTCCCATCCGTGGTTTGTGGGTTCCTGCAAGGCCACGATGTCGGCTCCGGAGTTGAGAATGAGGCGCATGTCGGCGTTTTCGGCTCTGTTGATGACAACACCGGCGCTGTCCCAGCCGGCCACGTTCCACGAGAGCACGGTCATCGTCGGTTCGTTGGCGTTTGTGGTGTCGGGTCTTGAGAAGGGAAAGTTGGCTCGCAGTGTGGGCCATGTGGCGATGATTGCCAGCAGCAATGCCGCGCCCCAGCGTCGTCGTCCGGAAAGGAAAACGATAGCGGCGATAGCGGCACTGATAACCACCGCGGCAGGGTATGCCAGCACGGCAAGTGCCGGCAGGGCGCCCCATGTTGAGGGATCGAGCCGTCCGCCGTAGCCGCCCGCGAGCACGGCCGCCATCAGCGCGAGCATGCATAATGTCGCAACTTTTCGTTTCATCTCGAGCGCAAATTTACGGCATTTTTTCAGAATCAGGCGGTAAATGGTACAGGCTTAACACCTTTTTAAAATTTTGTCGATTTCGTGACAGTAGCGATAACCAACTCAATTATCGGATTTAGAATCTCATGGCACCTCTTTGAGGTATACGCATGGGGTTGGCAGGATTTGACTACTGCTGTAGCCGCTCGCGCCTCCGTCGCTTTCTTGAGCCAAAATAATACTTATTGATTTCACTATCTCCAATCGCTATCACGCAATGATGTTCTACAGTGTTTATAATCAGTTGATTGTGATGTTGTGTTTTTGCTTTTTTTACCCGGATTGCATTAAGTTACCTCTGTTTATTTCATCAGACCTAAGTGGGGAATAGGGCAGTTGCCGGTTTTCATTCAGGCGTGGCTTCCCGAAATAGATAAAGTCGTTGTTCTACAAAAGAATGACGAAATAGTTTGTACAGATGAAAAATAGTGACTAATTTTGCACCGAAATATTCAGGATATTTCGGTATTAAATAATGTTAATCTTGTTCGTAAAATGACTGTTAAAGAGCAGATATTGAGCAGAATCAGGCGTAGCAAAAACCAAGTGGTTTTTGTCATCAGCGACTTCACGGATTTAGGCTCGCCCGAGACGGTGCGAAAGGTTTTCCTTCAAGCGTGTCTGTCAGGTGACTTATATCGCGCCGCACATGGCTATATGTAAAGCTTAACACCTTTTTTAAATTCAAAATCGGTATTGTTTCTTGTAGGGCATTTTGGAGATTTAGGTTTATTTATGTTTATTTAATGGAATGATAAAATTGGCGTTTGGAGAAAAAATGTAATTTTGCAATTTGGTATGTGATAGACTTGCCTATATATTTTGCAAATTATGGAAAAAGAGTTTATTGCTCACATGACATCGGTAGTGAAATCAGCTGAACGGGTTTTGCTGGTTCATGGCCGTCGTTCGTACCGCGCATGTGGGGCGGAGGATATGATAACTCCGCTTGTGCGGGAAAAAGTCGTGGCTGAGTTTTTCGACTTTTCCGAGAACCCCAAGATGGTTGACGTCAATCGCGGTGTGTCGTTGATAAATGATGTCAAGCCTGATGTAATTGTCGCCGTTGGTGGCGGCAGTGTGATAGATATGGCCAAGTTGATTCGTCATTTCAGTGAAACTCCCTCTGCTTTTCTCGCAGCAATTCCAACCACAGCTGGAACAGGATCAGAAGCAACCTCATTCGCAGTTTGTTACATCGATGGTGTGAAACACTCAATTGCCGACCCCCATATGCTTCCGAATGAAAGCATGTTGTATCCCCCGTTCACTTTCGGCAATAGTCGCTATCTTACTTCCTGCACCGGCTTTGACGCGCTCGCTCAGGCGATAGAGGCTTATTGGAACGTGAACGCCACCGAGCAAAGCGACCACTATGCTGTGCAAGCAATTGAACTCATTTTCCCCACACTACCAAAAAACGAACTGACGGGAAACGATAGGAAGAAACTTCTCATCGGTGCAAATCTTGCTGGACGGGCCATCAACATAACCAAGACCACAATTCCCCACGCACTTTCGTATGTGCTAACCTCGAAATACGGCTATCCCCACGGGCATGCAGTTGCGCTCACGTTCCCGTTTTTCTTGAAGTATAATCTTGAGGGAAGCCGCGACCGATTTCGGGCTAATGACTTTGATGGATACGCGCGCAAGATGGGCCACCTGCGTCAGATGATTAATGTGGATACGCTCGACCCCTTTGAGGAGATGAAACGTTACATCGCTTCCCTTGGATTGGGCTTTGATTCGTCCAGGGATTTCGATGACATGATTGTGGCCGAGGGTATCAACTATGAACGAGCCAAGAACACACCGATCGCCATCGACCAGGATACGATACTATTGGCTGTGAAATCAATAAGAGAAAATTATTAATCAATCCAAACCAAAAATGGAGAACAAAGATAAGATTGTATATGTAGGTATGAGTGCCGACATTATCCATCCGGGGCACCTGAACCTGCTTCACGAAGCCGCTAAATACGGTCGAGTGATTGTTGGCGTGCTCACCGATGAGGCTATCGCCAGTTACAAGCGTCTTCCGTACTTAAACTATGAGCAACGCTCGCTGGTGGTGAGCAACCTCAAAGATGTTTCTGATGTGATAGCCCAGACTACGCTAGACTATCGCCCTAACTTGGAACGCATTCGCCCCGACTTTGTGGTGCATGGCGATGACTGGAAAGAAGGCGTTCAAGCGAAAGTACGTCA
>CACYCT010000006.1 GCA_902772965.1 uncultured Bacteroidales bacterium
AAAACGGTTTAGTTTAGTTCGCTTTATATATAAAGAGGGATAAACTAAACCTATTTTCCCACGCAGAATCTACTTTCCGATGCAGAACTTGGCGAAGATTTCCGAGAGAATGGTTTCGGTGGTGATTTGGCCGGTGATTTGGCCGAGGTGGTAGGTCACTTGCCGGAGGTCGAGGGCGACAAGGTCGGCGCTGATACCGGTTTGAAGGGCTTCGATGACGCGTTCTAAAGATTGTCGGGCAGCGACAAGTGCCTCGTGATGCCGGGCGTTTGCCACAGCCACATCGGCCGTGGTGGTGAGTTGCTCGGCAAGGGTGGCGATGGTTTGTGCCACTTGCAGAATGTGGTCGTTGTTATGGGCGCTGATGTGAAGAATTTCTGTATCTTGTGGCAACTCGGAACGAAGCGCGTTGATGATTTCGGGGTGGAAATCGGGGTGGTCGGATTTATTGCAGAGTATGAGCAGTTTTTTCTCGGACAGGTCTGGGGTGAGGATATGCTGCCGGGCTTGTTGCGTGGATTGAGCGGGCGCGGTGCCGTCGATGACCCAGATGATGATTTGAGCCCGTTGTATGGTCTCCTGCGTTCTTTGAATACCGAGCGATTCGATGGTGTCGGTGGTGTGGTGCAGGCCTGCGGTGTCAATGAGCCGGAGTAGTATCCCATTGATTGTGAGGGTGTCTTCGATGGTGTCTCGGGTTGTACCGGCTATGTTGCTCACGAGTGCGCGCTGGTCGGCGAGCAGGGCGTTGAGCAGTGTGGATTTTCCGGCGTTCGGCGCTCCGACGATGGCGATGGGCAGTCCGTTTCGGATGGCGTTGCCGGCTTGGAAAGATTGAATCAGGCGCGAGATCTCAGTGTCTATGTTACGGGCCAATTCAAGGAGTTGCCCACGGTCGGCAAATTCGACATCTTCCTCGCTGAAGTCGAGTTCGAGTTCGAGCAGTGCGGCGAAGTGGATGAGTTGGTCGTGCAGGTTGTTGAGCCGTTGCGAGAGTTGCCCGCGGAGTTGGCTCAGCGCGAGTTGCGCGGCGCGTTGTGAATGGGCGTTGATCAGGTCGGCCACGGCTTCGGCCTGGGCGAGGTCGAGGCGCCCTGCCATTACTGCGCGCCGGGTAAATTCTCCGGCTGTTGCGAGCCGGGCACCGGCGTGGATCAGCACTTCGAGCAGACGTTGTTGGATAAAGGTAGAGCCGTGACAGGCGATTTCGGCCACGTCTTGTCCGGTAAAGGAGTGTGGGCCGCGATAGATGGTGAGAACCACTTGGTCGAGTGGCTGGTTGGTTTCGTGGTCGATGATGTGCCCAAGATGTGCGGTATGGGAATGAGTCTCGCTCAGGTTGATTCCTTTCCAGCATCGGTCGATAATCTGGAAGGTGTCGGGTCCGCTCACGCGCGCCACGGCGATACCTCCGATACCGGTGGGAGTTGAGATGGCACAGATGGTGTCATCTGGGTTAATGTTGTGGTTGAGCATGATGCCGGATTATCGTTTCGGGGTGTATGTGGGCCATTGGCGGATATCTTGCCGGCTTTCCACCGCGTCTTCAATATTGTCGGGCAGAGCGGCAAGAAAGTTGATTCCGGTTACGCTCTCAACACTGTCAATCGTGACGGCATAGCGTGTCCACGACTGCCGGGCGGGTTTGTTTTCGTGCAGGAAGGCGATGGCGCGTTTCTGCTCGGGTGCGTAAACGACTTTGAAGAATCCTGTGGGGATAGCGATGTTGTTGTGTTTTCCGGTGTATCGGAGGGAGCCATTGAAGATGGGGCCGGTGAAGATTACAAGTCGTTTGGATTTGCGTGCCCACGAGTGTATGGCTTCTTCGGTGTGTCGCCACGCGCCATCGTTCAGTTTGTGGTTTTGCGGGCATATGTTGGTCATCAGGAAGCATTGCTCCATGGCGTCTTTGTTCCATTTCATGTCCATGGCGGGAGCCATGTGTCCGCGGTCGAAGTCGGTGTTTTTGTATTCCCACCAGTCGGGGCAGTTTTTCACCTTGGTGTCGCGGTTGAAGTTGTAGTCGGAGCGTTTCTCCGCATCCGGAGCCTCGCCCATGCTCACTTGTGTGGCGGTGAGTTCATAGGCCACGCAGTTCGGTTGGCGCAGTTTGGGATTCCAATAAACGGTGATATGGTCGTAATTGACGGTATTGTTGCTCACACTTCCGGGCAGACTGATTTCAAGCAGCGACACGTCGCCGGTGGATTGGTAGCCTGACGACGACGTTTTCCGTCCGTTGCCCGACATGAAGGTGTCGGGTTTGGTGTCGGTTTGTTGTTGGGAAGTGTTCCCTGTGCAGGCGGCGAGTGTGAAGCCGAGCAGCGCGAGCAGTGTGCGTGTTGATTTGGTCATGGCGCGGGTTATTTTTGGTCCCAGAGGTTGTAGTTGGAATATTGTTTGATTTGTCTCCGTGTTTTCCGGTCAAGGCTGTTGAGGAACTGCAATCCGGTCAGTTTCTCTATATGTTCTATGGTGGTGACGTGACTTTTGATGGTTCCCTGCGGTGGCGTGTTGGGGTACAGGAAGGCGATGGCACGTTGTTTTCCGGGGGCGTAAACGATTTTGTAGAAGTGTGTCGGCAGACCGATATTGCGCCGTGGCGGAAGCCATTGGGTGGTCTTGAACACAGGTCCGGTGACGACAATCAGATTGCGGTGACGCAAGGCCCATTGGTGCACTTTCCGCTCAATGCTTTGCCACTGTCCGTTATTGAGTTCTTTGTCTTGTGGACATATGTTTGTCATCAGAAAACATTGTGTCATCGTGGCTTTACTCCATTTCATATCCATCGCCGGAGCCATGTGGCCGCGGGAGTAGCCACACTTGCTGAAAGAGATCTCGTAAGGTTCAGGGCAGTTTTTTACCGATGTGTCGGTTGCGAAATTGTAGTGTTTACGCTTCTCTGCATCGGGCGCGTCGCACATGGCCACGTGCGTGTCTGTCAGTTCGTATGCCACGGCCAGTGGCAGGCGCAGGCGAGGACTCCAAACGATGTGTAACGCGTTGTACGACAGAATCTGACACGATTTGGTGACATTCCCATCTATGCGCAGCAACGGGTTGCCCGGGTTTCGGTTCTCGCGGCAGGAACATGGCAATGATATAATTGTCAGCAGCAGACAACTCAGCAATATTCGAAGCATGTGGTTACACATTTTTGGGGAGTTGGGGCTATCGGTCTTGTTGCACGTTAATGTTGCGGCTGAGCACGAGCGAATGGGCGCGCTGCATAAACCGGTCGAATTCGCCGCGTTGGTCTGCGCGGACGAGTTCGGGGCGGTTTTCGGGAATGAGCACGTAGTTTTGCGCGCGACCGTTGGGTTTCTGAACGAAGAAGAGTTTGTATCGGGCGTTGTGCACGTTGGGCCGCCCGCCGGCAAGGTTTACGCTCACTTTCACCATCGCGCCGCCGCGGCAGTCAATGTCGCGCTGGTTGGAGATGAAGTTTCCGAGACTGTACACGAGCAGTACGTCTTTGTCATATGCCTTGCTGTGACGAATTTCCATCGGTTCCACCACGTGTGGATGTCCGCCGATAATCAGGTCTACGCCTTGCTCAACGAGGAAGTCGGCGAGGCTTCGCTGCTCGGCCACGGGCTGGAGCTGGTATTCCACGCCCCAGTGCATTCCCACGCAAATCACCTGCGCGCCTTGCGCACGGGCGCGGGCGATGTCGTCGGCAATCTGGTTGCGGTTGATCATATTCACCACCACATCACGCTGAACTGTGATTCCGTTGGTTCCGTAGGTGTAACCCAGGAATGCGAACCGGATTCCCTTCAGGGTGGTTATGAGCGGCACCTGCCGGTTGCGCGCTTCGGCGTTGATGTAGGTGCCGCAGTGCGGAAACTGCATGCCGTCGAGCACTTCGATGGTCCGTTTCAGTCCCGCATCGCGCCGGTCAAGGCAGTGGTTGTTGGCGGTGAAGAGCATGTCAAAGCCCGAGGCCTTGAGTTGTGCGGCGTAACTATCGGGCGCGCTGAAGGCGGGATAGCCCGTGTAAGGCGGCCCGCCGAGCGGACACTCGAGGTTGGCCACCGCATAGTCGGCTCCGAGCAGGTCGGCCTCAATGTATTGGAAACAGGGCGAGTAGTCGTATGTTCCGTCGGGTTGAAGCGCGGCGATGGCCTGCGGCTTGTGCTGCATGGCGTCGCCCACGAAGAGCAGGTCAACGGTGTTGTTGCTCTGCAGCAGCGACACGAGCGAGAGAATCAGCGTGGAGAGCAGGTTCATAGCGTATTAGGGATAGATTTGGCGGGTGGCGGCAAGGAGGGTGTTGTGCATAAGCGAGACGATAGTCATCGGCCCGACGCCACCGGGCACGGGGGTAATGTAGGAGCACATCGGAGCCACGTTGTCGAAATCCACGTCGCCCCGCAGTCGCCATCCGCGAGGGCTGGTGGGGTCTTCGACGCGTGTGGTGCCCACGTCAATCACCACGGCACCGGGCTTGACCATATCGGCCGAGACGAAGTGGGGCTTTCCGAGTGCGGCGATGAGGATATCGGCCTGACGGGTAATGGCGGCGATGTCGGGGGTGGCGCTGTGGCAAACGGTCACGGTGGCATTACCCGGGGTTGCCTTTTGCAGCATCAGGGTTGCGATGGGTTTTCCCACGATGTTGCTCCGCCCCACCACGACGCAGTGCTTGCCCCGGGTGTCGATTTGGTAATGCTCAAGAAGCATCATGATTCCGGCGGGTGTTGCCGAGCGGAAGCATGGCAAACCGATTGAGAGGCGACCCACGTTGATTGGGTGGAATCCGTCGACGTCTTTGCGGGGGTCGATGGCCTCGATGATCCGCTGCTCGTCGATGTGTCGCGGCAAGGGGAGTTGCACGATGAATCCGTCAACGTCGGGGTCGTTGTTGAGCGCGCTGATGGTTTGGAGCAACGTCTCTTGGCTGACGTCGCTGTCGTGGCGGATAAGGCTGGACGTGAATCCGCATTGCTCGCAGGCTTTCACTTTCGAGGCCATATAGGATTCGCTGCCGCCATCGTGCCCCACGAGGACACCGGCAAGGTGGGGGCGTTTGCCTCCGGCGGCGATGATTTGTTCCACTTGTTTGGCGATACGCTCGCGAATGGTGGCGGCTACGTGTTTTCCGTCAATGAGTTGCATAAGAAGTTGTTTGTGTGAATCGGATTGGTTGAAAAAAACAATGCCGCAGCCGGCTATCGGGCTGCGGCGTTGGGATGTGTTATTTGCGTCGGCGCATCATCTTCAGAGGGTTACCCGAAGCGACCTGCGCCATCATTTTGCGTGTTTGCTCAAATTGCTTGATCAGGCGATTGACCTGCTCCACGTTGGTTCCGCTTCCGAGCGCGATTCGCTTGCGGCGGCTGCCGTTGATAATCTCGGGTTTGGAACGCTCCAGAGGTGTCATGGAGTAGATGATGGCCTCAATGCTCTTGAAGGCGTCGTCGCTGATGTCGATATCCTTAATCATCTTGCCCACGCCGGGAATCATCGAGGCGAGGTCCTTAAGGTTACCCATCTTCTTGATTTGCCCGATCTGCTGGAGGAAGTCGTTGAAGTCGAACTGGTTCTTCTTGAGTTTCTTCTCGAGTTCGCGTGCCTGCTCCTCGTCGTATTGTTGTTGCATACGGTCGACAAACGAGACGATGTCGCCCATGCCGAGGATTCGGTCGGCCATACCGGCGGGGCGGAAGGGGTCAATCGCTTCCATCTTCTCGCCCGTACCGACCCACTTGATGGGCTTGTCCACCACGGCGCGAATCGACAGGGCCGCACCGCCGCGGGTGTCACCGTCGAGTTTGGTGAGCACAACGCCGTCAAAGTCAAGGCGGTCGTTGAAGGCCTTGGCGGTGTTCACGGCGTCTTGTCCGGTCATGGAGTCAACCACGAAGAGGGTTTCGTTGGGACGGATGGCGTTCTTGATGGCTGCGATTTCCTGCATCATCTGCTCGTCAACGGCAAGGCGGCCGGCGGTGTCGACGATAACCACGTTACGGCCGGTGCGCTTGGCCTCGGCGATACCGTTAAGGGCGATTTGCACGGGGTCTTTGCTGTCAGGCTCGCAGTATACGGGCACATCAATCTGCTCACCGAGCACTTTGAGCTGCTCGATTGCGGCCGGGCGGTAAACGTCACAAGCCACGAGCAGGGGCGTGCGCCCATCTTTTTTCAGGCGGTTGGCGAGTTTACCGGAGAAAGTGGTTTTACCGGAACCCTGCAGACCCGACATCAGCACGACGGCGGGGTCGCCGAGCAGGTCGAACTTCGATTCCTCGCCGCCCATGAGAGCCGTAAGTTCATCGTGAACGATTTTCACCATCAACTGGCTCGGCTTGAGCGAGTTGATAACGTCCATACCAAGGGCTTTGGCCTTGACACGGTCGGTAAACTGACGCGCGACGGTGAAACTCACATCGGCGTCAAGCAACGCGCGGCGAACTTCCTTTATCGTTTCGGCAATATTGATTTCGGTAATCTTGCCTTGTCCTTTAAGCACTTTAAATGAGCGCTCAAGTTTTTCGGATAATTTTTCAAACATATGTCGTGTTGTGCTATTTTCTTTAAGACCTGCAAAATTACTACATTATTTTGGATTACATGTGGTTTTAAGGAGAATTAACGACCGCTTCAACTTATTTCCGGGAATATTTTGTAAACTCGAAAATTATTTGTAATTTCGCAAACTATAATACAATGCCGCTTCATTATGAAACTGAAAACTATTCTCACACTTATTATCATGGCACTATTCAGCACCTCGGCCACTTGCCAGCGCACATGGCAACAGAAATACGGCATCGACCCGAGCAACACCTGCCCTGTGTTCACGCGGCCCGACCGAACCGGTTCCGACCGGACACACGGAGCAGGCATACACACCAACGACGGAGCCGCGTACAACTGCACTTACTACAGTCTCGGCGAGGAATGGCACTACGCACCGAAACTCCACCTCTGCGACGAGGAGAAGCAGGTGATGCCCCGAGTGACAGGGGAAATCAAACCCCGGGAAATCCTCAAGTTCGGAGTAAACCCGCTCAAGCAGGGAGGTGCCATGGTAACATACCGCATTTTCGACTATGACGACGAAGCCGCAAACCACGTCATCGCCACCTACGATGTCAAGGGCAATCTGCTCGACGCCATCTGCTTCGGAACCCGACTGTCTTTCAACGAAGTGCTGCAAGCCGAACCCCACGGGGCATATGAAACCATGGTGAATATGGGCGGAAACAACTGGCAAGTGGGCGATGACATGACCATCACCCTCACCCGATACCACTTCTTCCGGCCCGACTCCAAAAATGAGAGCGACGAGTGGGAAGACACGCTCGTTTACCGCCTTGACCCGCAGGGACACTTCCGCCTGATCGGCCACAACCAGAGGGGCAAGCCCGCCGTGAACCCGCAGGCCGAGAAACTGATGCAACTCACCATGCTCCCCCTCAGCGCGACCGACGTCATTCCGCAGTGGAACGAACTCGCCAGGCAAACCGCCAATAACGCCGCCCTCACCCGGAAAGTGCAGGACGGCGTGATGCGCCTGATGGTGAGCCGCACGCAGGAGTTTCTCGCCTGGACAGCCAACAACCGCAAGCAATCCGTGCTCATCGGCGTACTCCGCCGCGCACTAACCGCCGACCAAAACCCTTACCCAAAGGTTGAATACATCATCAACGCACTCGAGGCTTGCCCCGACCCCAAGGTCGCGGCCTACTGGAAATCAATCAAACTCACTGAATAACAATCCATTTTAATCTAATCCGATTTAACTAATGAAAAGTTTCAAGCCAAGCCCGTGGGTACTACCCCAACCCGTGCTCATTCTCGGCACATACGACAAAGACGGCAACCCCAACGCGATGAACGCCGCATGGGGCGGCCAGCGGGACCCCGATGAAATCATCATCTCAATCGGCTCGCATGCCACCACCGAGAACCTTGTCACCTCCAACGCACTCACCGTCACCTTCGCCACCGTCGACACCATGGTGGCCGCCGATTACGTGGGAATTGTAAGCGCGAAAAACAACCCGGACAAGATGCGTCGCGCCGGATGGACCATCGAAAAAGCCCCCAACGTGAACGCACCCCTTTTTAAGGAATTCCCCCTCACGATAGAATGCGAAGTGAGCCAGTTACTTGACCACGACCAAACAGGCTGTTATCTGGTTGCCAAAATCGTGAACATACTCTGCGACGAAGCCTATCTCGATGCCGATGGCAATCCCGATATGGAGAAGATGAACCTGATCACGTACAACCCCATCCAACACACCTACGTCAGCCTCGGCACCGCAGTAGGAAAGGCGTTCTCCATCGGAAAGCAACTGAAATAGCACATTCGCCCCAAGTGTTCGGACTTTTCGGACGAGATTGGAAACTTCGACTTTGCAACATGCGGTATTTCCGGTTATCGTCCGCTTGGCTTCCATCGCACCGCTCAATTAAATTGCGGGCCTCCGCCCTAAGAAAACGTGACAAAAGAACCGTCCCCGTGTCACGATTTTAGTTTGGCTAATCTTCAAACAGTGACAGTTGCCGCGGGACAGAACCGGCCTCAACGGGATGGCTGACCGACAGGCCGAGCAAGCGAATCGGGCGATCGTGCACAACTTCGGCGGCCAGTTGCTTGGCCAAGGGCAGAATCTGCTCCTTCGTGCGCAACGCCCGCGAGCCGGTGATTGACCGGGTCACTTGCGTGAAATCGGCAAATTTCACTTTCAACGTGAGTGTCAACCCGTCGAAAGGATGACGCTCCATCCGGCTGAGCAGTTCGGTCGCGAGATGATTGAGTTCGATGATGACATTGGCTTGCGTGAGCAGGTCGGTGGAGTAGGTGCGCTCACAGCCGATGCTTTTCCGCTCCCATTGCGAAACCACCGGCCTGTGGTCGATGCCCCGGGCGAAGTTGTAGTACACCGCGCCCATCTTTCCGAACGCCGCCACAAGCGCTTCCAGCGGAGCGGCGCGCAGGTCGCCGCCGGTGGTGATGCCCATGCCGGCCATCTTCTCGGCCGTTTTTCTGCCGATGCCCCAAATGCGGTCAACAGGCAAGGCGGCGATGAAGTCGAGCGCGCGGTCGGGGTGAACTACAAACAGGCCGTCGGGCTTACGCCAATCGGAGGCCACTTTGGCCAGAAGTTTGCAGTAACTCACTCCGGCCGAAGCCGTCAGCGATGTGGACTGCCGAATGCGCGCCTTGATTTCCCGGGCAATGTCAACCGCCAGGGCCGCCCCAACCTTGTTTCGGGTCACGTCAAGGTAAGCCTCGTCAAGGCTGAGCGGCTCCACGAGGTCGGTGTAACTGTGAAAGATGTCCCGAATCTGCCCCGAAACCTCCTTATACCGCTCAAAATGAGGCTCGACAACAATCAGGTCGGGACACCGCCGGTGAGCCGTAGCCACGGCCATGGCCGAGTGCACGCCATAGCGACGCGCGACGTAATTGGCCGTCGACACCACCCCGCGCGGACCGTCATAGCCCACCGCCACCGGACGCCCGCGCAACGACGGGTTATCGCGCTCCTCGACCGAAACGAAGAACGCGTCCATATCCACATGGATGATTTTCCGACTTATGTCGCGATTGTCCATTTGACTGCAAAAGTAAGAATTTTGTCGGGTTTTCGGCGCAAAATTCACCGACAATCGGGAAAAGTTTGTAATTTTGCATTTCGCAAAACCATACCACCACCTATGTTAATCACCAAGACGCTCAATTCTTTTGGCGAATACTGCATGTTTCTCTGGCGCAGTATCGGCGTGCCCGAGAAGTGGCGCGTGTTCATCAAGCGATACCTCGACGAGATAGCCAAGTTGGGAATCGACTCGATTCCGCTGATTCTTATCGTGTCGCTGTTTATCGGCTCTCTGTGTACGATTCTGATTAAACTCAACATCAACAACCCTTTAATGCCGCGCTACGCCGTCGGACTGACAACACGCGAGATCATCCTGCTCGAGTTCTCGTCGTCAATCCTGTGCCTGATCCTGTCGGGTAAAATCGGATCGAACATCGCCTCCGAAATCGGCACCATGCGCGTAACCGAGCAAATCGACGCACTCGACATCATGGGCATCAACTCGGCCAACTTCCTGTGCATGCCCAAGATTTTAGGACTGATCACGATTATGCCCTTCCTTGTGGTTATCTGTATGGGAACCAGTTTGTTCGGCGGGTTTCTGATATGCGTGCTCACCGGAATCGTGACCGTTGAGACTTATTTATATGGTATACAGACGATGTTCATAGAGTGGTATGTCTGGTTCGCGCTGATCAAGTCGCTCTTCTTCGCGTTCATCATCTCGAGTATCTCGGCCTACTACGGCTATTACGTTGTCGGCGGATCGGTCGAGGTGGGTAAAGCGAGCACCAACGCCGTGGTGATGAGCAACATCATGATTCTTGTGGTCGACGTGATATTAACCAAGGTGATGTTACAGTAATCCGCCCCGAAGATGATAGAAGTTAAAAATGTGAACAAGTCGTTTGACGACCCGGGCGGACGCCGGCAGGTGCTCTACAACATCAACGCCAAGTTCTACAACGGCAAGACCAACCTGATTATCGGCCAAAGCGGCTCGGGAAAAACCGTTCTGGTGAAAAACCTCGTGGGGCTTTTCCGCCCCGACGACGGCCAAATCCTTTACGACGGCCGCGACATCACCACCATGGACTCCAAAGCGCTCAAACGGCTGCGCAAAGAAATCGGAATGCTCTTCCAAGGCTCGGCACTGTTCGACAGCGAGACCGTTTTTGGCAACGTGATTTTCCCGCTGATGATGTTCTCGTCGATGAGTCCAGAGGAGCAACGCGAGCGCGCCCAGTTCTGCATCGACCGAGTCAACCTCACCGGAAGCGAGAACAAATATCCCAGCGAACTCTCCGGCGGTATGCAGAAACGCGCCGCCATCGCCCGGGCCATCTCGCTCAACCCGAAATACCTTTTCTGCGACGAGCCCAACTCCGGCCTCGACCCGAAAACATCAATCGTAATCGATGAACTCCTGAGCGACATCACCCACGAGTTCGGCATCACAACCATCATCAACACCCACGACATGAACTCCGTGATGGGTATCGGCGAAAACATCGTGTTCATCAACCGCGGCCACGTGGGCTGGATCGGAAACAAGGACGAAATCTACGACCAGGACAACGACGACCTGAACAACTTCGTCTACGCCACCGACCTGTTCCGCGATGTTCGCCGATACCGCCGCGCACACGGATACCAACGCTCCAAGACTCCGGAATAAGTGGTGATTTTCAGGGCTGATTTTTCGGAACAAGCGGTTTTTCGCCGCTTAAAAAAATGGAATAAGTGGTGATTTATTTGGCGGATAAAACAAAATGCCTTACCTTTATGGTTGATTTAAAGCAATAAAAATATTCCATCTCTCTGCCGTAACTTTCACCAAGATTGATTACCTTTGCACAAACGTTACAACCTCATCGGATAGTCATGCCGCGAAAATTAGCGATTGTGTTCGAAGGCAAGTTGGGCGGCCAGCGCGGCGTGCTCAACGCCGTTGTCGAGCGCGCGAAACACTTGCGCTCCGAAACCGGCTTATTGCCAGACGTTTACATGATCGAGGGCTACGACAGCGGGCTGAATCGCCTGCTTCACCGCACGCCCCGGCTCTCCGAACGCCCTGAACGCGTGGTGATCGACACTGTGGAAATCCGAATGCGATGGTTCCGGCACAGCCTTGCCGACAGCGTGCGACATAAATGGCTTGGCCGCCCGGCCGCGACCTACCTTCGCTGGCTCGCCGCCCTTGCCGACGAGTTGGCCGACTACGCCGTGGTGAGCGCGCACGACCGAATTGCAGGAACCGCCGCGGCGATGGCCTCGAAAAAGTACGCCATGCCGCATTTCATCACCTGGCACGGCGCGAGCATATACACCGACCCGCCACGCGACCCCGTCTACCGCGCCGCGACCATCAACCTGCTCCGCCAAGCCACGATGAACATCTTCGTCAGCCGTGGACTTGAACAGATGGCCCGACGCACCCTCACACCCGACTTCCGCTCCACGGTGCTTTACAACGGCGCGTCAGAGGCATTTTGCCGCTTCAGCGAATCCGAACGCCGAAGTCTGCGCCGTCAGCGCGGCATCGAAGCCGACGAGCGCGTGGTGGGATTCATCGGACGGCTTGAGCCGGTGAAAAACGCATTGCTCCTGCCCGAAATATTCTCTGCCATCGCAAGCCGACACCACGGCCGGCTGCGATTTGTCGTGGCCGGAACAGGCAGTCTCGAAACGCCATTGCGCCACGCCCTTGAGGCCGCGCATGTACCCTGCCAAATGCTCGGCCACGTGGAGCGCGAGCACATGCCGCGGCTGATGAACTGCATCGACGTGATGGTGGTGCCGAGCCGACTTGAAGGCTTCGGCCTCGTGGCAGCCGAGGGAATCCGCTGCGGAGCGAACGTGGTGGGCAGCAACGCCGTAGGACTGCCCGAAGTTATCGGAGCCGACAACGCTTTCCCGCTCGACGACCGTTTCGTTGACAACCTTGCCGACCGGGCAGCCAAAATGCTCGCCACAAATGTGCCGCAAACCATGCCGCCCGAAATCAGTTGGCACACCACCGCCCGAGGTGAATACGAACTCTATCAACCCTATCTCAACCCATAGCCATGCCACACTTCGCCGAAGTTCTGCTGCCGCTCGCACTTCCGGGCACATACACCTACCGCATTCCCGACCAAATCACGCTTCAGGTCGGCAGCCGCGTGTTGGTGCCCTTTGGCCGGAAAAAAATCTACACCGCCATCGTTGTGATGCTCCATGACCGTGAGCCACAGGGATATGAGGTGAAGGAAATCCTGAGTACGCTCGACGAGTGCCCCATTGTGCGCCACCCGCAACTGCGCTTTTGGGAATGGATGAGCGATTACTACCTGTGCACGCAGGGCGAGGTGTTCAAAGCCGCCGTTCCGAGCGGATTGAAGGTGGAAAGCGAAACCTACATCAGCGTCAACGCCGACTACGAGGAACCCGAACCCGGCGCGCTCAACGAACGTGAACGTGTCGTGCTCGACTTCACCGCCCAGCAAGGCCGCGTGCAACTTACCGAACTCACCCGCGCCACCGGGTTCAAGAACGTGGAATACATCGTGAGCCGGCTGATCGACAAGAACGCCGTGCGCGTGAGTGAGCGCGTGGTGGACAACTACCGGCCCAAAACCGAAGCCTGCGTGCGCCTTGCCATCAACCACGGCGACGAGGCCGCACTGCACGGGATTTTCGACCATGTGAGCCGCGCGCCAAAGCAGGAAACCCTGCTGATGGCCTACCTCGACCTCTCGCGATGGCTCTCAAAGGGCGAGCCGAAAGAGGTGACAAAGGCTACCCTACTCTCCCGCTCCGGAGTGAGCGCACCGGTTCTCAACGCTATGGTCAAGCGGGGGTTCATGCAGATCTACAAACGCGAAATCAACCGTTTCGCCTCGCTCGGACTTCAACTCGAAGACCTGCCCACACTCTCCAAAGAGCAGCGACGCGCCTACGTAGAGATCCACGCCGCCATGCGCGAGCACGACATCACACTGCTGCGCGGTGTGACCTCAAGCGGAAAAACGTCGGTGTATATGCACATGATCAAGGACACGCTCGACCTCGGGCTGCAAGTGCTCTATCTCGTACCCGAAATCGCGCTCACCACGCAGTTGACCAAGCGCCTGCGCGCCGTGTTCGGCGACCGGCTGCTCATCTACCACAGCAAGTTCTCCGACGACGAGCGCGTCGACATCTGGAAGCGCCTGCTCTCTGGCTCCGATCCATGCGTGGTTATCGGCGTGCGCTCGGCGGTGTTCCTGCCGTTCGCCAAATTGGGGCTGATTATCGTTGACGAGGAGCACGACAGCAGTTACAAGCAGCAAGACCCAGCCCCGCGATACAACGGCCGGAACGCCGCCATGGTGCTCGCCGGGATGCACGGCGCGAAAACCCTGCTCGGCTCGGCAACACCCGCCGTTGAGATGTACTGGCACGCGCAAAACGGACGTTACGGCCTTGTGGAACTGCTCACCCGATACGGCGACATCCAAATGCCCGCCGTGAAAGTTGTCGACACCCGGCAAGCGCGGAAACGCCGCGAGATGAACGGCATGTTCTCGCTCGAACTCATCAACCACTGCCAAGAGGCACTCAGCCAGAACAAGCAGATAATCCTCTTCCAGAACCGTCGCGGATACGCCCCGATGGTGCGTTGCAAAGAATGCGGAGCCGTGCCGAAATGCCAAAACTGCGACGTCTCGCTCACCTACCACATGCACACCCGATCGCTCACATGCCACTACTGCGGATACACCATCCAGTTGCCCCCGCTCTGCCCCGCATGCCAAATGCCCGCCCTTGAGGTGGTCGGATACGGAACAGAACGCATCGAAGACGAAATCGACAAAGTGCTCCCCAACGAGAAGATTTCGCGCATGGACCTCGACACCACACGCTCCAAATCGAGTTACGACGCCATCATCGACGACTTCTCGGCACATCGGACCAACATCCTCGTCGGCACGCAGATGGTGACAAAAGGCCTTGACTTCGACAGCGTCAGCGTGGTGGGAATCCTCAATGCCGACACGATGATCCGGTTTCCCGACTTCCGGGCTCACGAGCGCGCATTCGACATGCTCGAGCAGGTGGCCGGACGCGCCGGACGCGCCCACGCCCAGGGCTTGGTGCTCGTGCAAACTTCCGAACCCGACCACGACGTGATCCACTTTGTGGAGCAACACGATTATGAGGGTTTTTACCGCTACGAGTTGGCCGACCGTCAGCGTTTTTCCTATCCGCCTTTTGTGAGAATCATCAACATCTACCTCAAGCACCGCGACGATGTCCTGCTCGGCGAACTCTCCATGCGTTACGCCGCCCTGCTTCGGCAAACGTTCGGCGCGCGCGTGCTCGGACCGGAGCGCCCGTTGGTGGCCCGGGTGCAAACGCTTTACATCCGCCAGTTGATGGTCAAAATGGAATTGCAGGCCTCCATGCCGAAAGTGCGCGCCGCGTTGCGGCAAATCTACGTGAACATGCTCGAACTCGACAGCCGCATGAAGTCGGTTCGGCTCTACTACGATGTCGACCCCATGTGAGACACCGCTCAGAGCCGTATCAAGCGCTCCAACTGTGCGGTGTCGGCATTAGGAACGATTTCGGTCAGATGATTGATGATCAGCCGATAGGATTCTTCGGGCGTGTGTTCGCTGCGGCAGGCGGCGTCGCCGTAAAGGTCTTCGGGTGTGGTGAGCAACGCCCAACCCCACCCGTATGGGCTGCCATGCCTGTCGCGCGGATAGATGAAGTCGGCCGTCACGATTCTGCACGCCATCTGCAGGCGGGTCACATAGGCATCGAACCGCGAGCGCATCTTCACGCCGGTGAATCCGCATTGGGCGCGTAATTCACGCGTGATCATGCTGCCATGCTCTCGCAGGGTGAGCAAGATGGTTTCCTCGACACTTCCGGGCTGAATCGCGGAAGCCACCGAGCGGCGATAGTTGTACAGTTCCGGCCACCACGCGCGGGAAACAAAACCGGCTTTCTTGTCGAAAAACTTGCCGTACACGCAGTTACCCTCGGTTACAATGGGACCTTTCCACTTCCACAGCGGCCAGTCCCAACCGCCTTCGGGCAGTTGGACATACCGGCAGTCCTCGTCAACGAGTTCCTCGGCGGTAAATCCCGCGATGCCACTGTCGAGCAACGGCAGAAAACCAATCCTCTCAATGAGTTGCATCAACTCCGGGCAGGTTTGTATCTCAGCGCGGCGAAGCATCGGCGAGGCGTTCAAGGAATCGTTTACGGTCAACGACAAAACGCGTGTGGGTGGCTTGTCCGATAAGCGTCTCGCCATCATGGGCGGTAATCGCAAAGGTGATTTTCCGGCCGTCAACGGCGGTGACTTCGGCCGTGGCGGTAACAGTCCGGCCAACGGGCGAAGGCTTGAGGTGGACACAGTCAATCGCGCCGCCAACGGTAGTCGCTCCTTCGGGCAGAGCGCCGGCCACGGCCTGCATGGCTGCGTTTTCCATCAGCGCGATCATGGCCGGCGTGGCCAGCACGTCAAGGTCTCCCGATCCCAGCGCGCGCGCCGTGACCGATGTGTCGACCACGACCGAGGATGTAAAACTCCGTCCTGTCATTTGCGTTGGGCGAGACTGTGGTTGAAATAATCAGTGTTTCCGGTGATGTCCCGCACCACTTCGATAAATGGCGGGAATTTCACGGGCTCCCCTTCTTCGATACCCTTGGTCTCGAGAATCACCAACCCCTCGAGTTCATCTTTGTAGGTGTCGATTTCGAAGTATTGTCCTTTGTAGATGAAACTCTGTCGGTGCTTGCTGATGGTGCGCCGCGCGGGATCGGCGAGCGAGAGCATCATCTCGTAGAGGGAGTTGTTGATTTGTCGTTCGGTGACAAGTTCCTCGCTGTCGGAGAATTTCTTCTTGGTTGTGTGCAGGTAAACGTACTTGCCGTTCGCTCCGCGTTTCCGCAGTCGGATTTCAGTTCCGGGTTCGGCTGTGGTGAGGTAGGTTTGCACGATGTCGGTTTCAATCACGTCGCTGGGCATGTCTCCGTTGATTCTGATGATGTATTTCCGCTCGTGGGCGATGGGCTGCGGCAGTCCGAGCACGCTGCTGATTTCTTTGATTACGCGTTTCATTTTCGCGTCAAAGTCATCGTGGTTGTTGATCACGCGCAGGTGCGGGTGTCCGGTCCACGCGCGAATCACCTTCTTGTCAAGTTCACGCGCGATTCTCAGTCCCTCCTCGTTCATCGCCTCAAGCCGCTGGGCGTTGTTGGCCGTGGTGTAGTACTGTTCTGCTCCATCGGCGGCCGAGACGAGGTGGAGCACGGCATCATACCGCTCACGCAGCTCGGCCGACGAGGTCTCAACAGATCGGGTGATGTCTTCCCACATCTCGGGTGTCATGTAGGCGGAGATGTCCATCGTGCCGCGGTCGCAGACGATAATGCATGGTTCTTCGCATTCCTGCGCCATCCGCTGGAATTTGTCTTCGAGCGCGATTTGCACTTCGAGGGTGGCTTTCTCGCCTTGATAGAAAAAGGCTTTGTTCGAGGTGAGGTAGTTCATTCCGGCGGCGGTGAACATGGTGGGCACTTCCGGCAGAGTAAACACTTGATATCCAAGACTGGAAAAGTGTTCAACGATTTTGGCGAGTGCCGTGGTTTTTCCGGCGCAGGGTCCGCCGGTGAGTACGATGCGTGTTATTTCGGCCATTGTGATGGTGTTTTCGTTTTACGGGTGTCAAATAAAGTGCAAATATACCATTATTTTCCCACAGAGCCGCAAACCTCGGAGCGTTTTTTTAGATGAAAAACGACATCGCCCCGCGGTCTAAGAGACGGGGGCGATGTGTTGAGTAAAATGGTTAAAAACCTATCGGCGGATTATTTCACCATTTTAGCGGTGGCTTGGGTTCCGTCGGTGTA
Source organism: uncultured Bacteroidales bacterium (assembly GCA_902772965.1). Classification (GTDB taxonomy): domain Bacteria; phylum Bacteroidota; class Bacteroidia; order Bacteroidales; family Muribaculaceae; genus Sodaliphilus. Next base: position 17,460 of record CACYCT010000006.1, read on the forward strand.
GGTGGTGACAACCATGTTCACGCCGTCGAATGCGCTGTCGCTCACTTGACCTGCGACGTTGACATACTTCACGCTGCTGACGCTCTTGGCTGCGTTGACGTTGGAAACGGCGGTGTTGGTTTTCTTCATTTCGTAGACGGTGGCGTGGCCGGCATCGTTTCCGGGAACGTATTGATAAATCAGCACGGTGTTCTCGTCGACAACTTCAGCGTTCAGCCAGTTGGATTGCGAGGCGTTGGGGTTGACGGTTGCCACAGCGGGAACTTCGAACAGAGCGGCTTCAGCGCCGATTTCGGCAACTGCGAAACCGTCGAAGTAGTTGGGCAGGGTGGGATAAACGATGAAGTTCTTACCGTCGAAAGCGAAGGGGTGAGCGCCTACGCAAGCACCCTTGTTGGGCAGAGTCAGTCCGGTGCAGGCGAGGTTGTCGCCATCAAACTCCATCATATGGACGAGAGCGTTGGCGTTACGGGTCACGTGGAACACTTTCTCGTTGCCATCAGCATCAACGAAGTAGTGGTTGAGCGATTGGGTGTTAACGGCAACATTTGCGCTCATTGAAGCGATGTAGCTGTTGTCGAGGTCGAGTTCGCCTGCGGTGATGGTGACGATAGCCACATTTGCGCCGAGGGTGTTACCTACAAGGTAGAGCACGCCGTCGTTGGTGAGGTCGCCTTTTGCGAAGCCGATCGCGTCGCTACGGCCGATGCCTTTGAATCCCTCATCATCGGGAAGGGCGTAAATAGTTTCGTCACCGGTAGTGGGGTTAACCACGCGCAGAGCGGGAGTATCTCCATCGGCTACCCAGTTGTTGGGGAAAGTGGTTGCGGGCAGGATGAGGTTACCTGCTTCGTCGCGGGAGATTGCCGAGCCGGTTGCGGTGATTTCGGTTTCGGTTTTGCCGTTGCGGTCAACAACAAGGACTTTGCCGGCGCCTCCCTCAGAGAAAGCCATCTCGGCCACATAGAATTTACCTTCCATACCGAAGGCTTGACGGGTGTTGCTAACGTTGTTAACGGTCACCTTCTGTTCCCACAGCTTGTTCAGCGTGTAGGGCGCGTCTTGAGCGCTGGCAGTAAAGGCTGCAACTACAGTAGCAAGAAGTAATAGTTTCTTCATTTTGCTTTGGTTTTAGGTTAATAATATAGGGTGTTATCTCAAATTTTTCGGGATTACGATTGCGCAAATTTAGGTATTATTTTTGAGGTGTGAATGATTTATTGTGCAATATTTTGTTAAAAAACACAAATAACTAATTCTAATTCCTAATTCCGGGGATATGGGATTGAATCTGAGCGTGATTCGTGTAGGCGAACCGGGGCGCTCAACTTTTATTGCGCCTGGCTGAGCAGGTAGCGCCGGAAGGCGTTGAAGCCGTTGGTAATGGTCGTAACGCGCCGCGGGGCGCTCAGCGAGCGTGCCAAGGAGGCCGGAAGGGGAATCTCGCGGTTCATAATATCCTCAACGATGGTCCGGAACTTGCCCGGGTGCGCCGTGGCGAGGCTGACGCCTGTTTCGCCGTCACCGAGGTCGGCCTCAAGTCCGCGCCAGGCGATGGCGCTGTGGGGGTCGAACTGATAGTCGTGGCGGGCATATACCTGACGCATGGTCTGGGCAATGTCACTGTCGTCGAAGCAGTAGGCGTGAACGTCCCGGCAGGTTTGCTCGTGGCTGCCTGTCAGGGCGGTGATGCGCGGGAAGTTGGTGGGATTTCCGGCATCCAGGGCGGGGGCGATACTGTACACCGAATCGCGGGGGGTGAATCGGCCTGTCCGGATGTAGTTGTAAAAGATATTGTTCCGGTTCTCAACGCTTACAAACCGTTTCACGGGCAGCCCCATACGTTGGGCGAGCAAACCGGAGGCGAGGTTGCCGAGGTTGGCCGACGGAACGGAGAACACGATTTGCGGCGTGTCGGCTCCGGCGGCAAGCAGTTGGGCGTAGGCGTAAAAGTAGTAGAAAGTCTGAGGCAACAACCGGGCGATGTTCACGGTGGTGGCGGTGGTGAGGTGGAGTTCCCGGGTGAGTTCCCCGTCAAGCAAAGCCTCTGCCACAAGGCGCTTGCAGTCGTCATAGTTGCCCTTCACCTCGAGCGCGGTCACATTGCGCCCGAGCGAGGCGAACTGGGCTTCTTGGGCGTAACTGATCTGCTCTTGGGGGTAGAGCACGGTCAGGCGCACGCCGGGCACATCGAGCAGTCCGCTGGCCACGGCGGCACCGGTGTCGCCCGAGGTGGCCACGAGCACGTGGATGTCGCTCCATCCGTAGTGACGGTCGTGGAAGTATCGGAGCAGCCGACCCATAAACCGGGCGCCGATGTCCTTGAAACACATGGTCGGCCCGTGGAAAAGTTCAAGCACGTAACGGCCGGGGGCAATCTCCACCAGGGGGATGGGGAAAGAGAGGGTTTCGGTGACGATATCGTGCAGGGCGTTGGCCTCGACATCGCCCTGCAGCGCGTAATTTGCCACGGCATAACCGATTTCGGGCAGGCTCATCGCGGCGAGATTTCTCAGGAAGGCCTCGGGCAAAGGGGCGATGGTTTGGGGCATATACAGACCGCCACCGGGCGCAAGTCCGTGAAGCACAGCATGCTCGAGCGGCACGGTGTGCGAGGCGTCGGAAGTGCTGTAGTAGCGCATGGACTATTGGATGAGCGTTCCGCGGGCGGAGAGGTTGAATGTGTTTTTTACCCAAACGGGGATGCCGGCTTCGCGCACGGGCATGAGTGTGGGCGGATATATCACCTTCGCACCGGCATCGCACAGCGCCTGCGCCTGGTCGAAAGTCATCTGGTCGAACAGACGCGCGTCGGGGTTCTTGCGCGGGTCGGAGTCGTAGAATCCGTCGACGTCGGTCCATATCTCAAGCCGCCCGGCGCCTGTGGCGGCGGCAATCAGTGCGGCGGTGAAGTCGCTGCCGCCGCGGCCGAGGTTGGTCACAATCGCGGAATCGGCCGCGTCAGAGGCGATAAAGCCCTGCGTCACGTGTATGCCGGAAAGTGTCTCGGGGAATTCTTCGCCGACAAGTTTCTTGGTGGTGATCCAATCCACGCCGCCGGCATGGGTGCGGATAAACTTCATGGCGTTGTGCAGCGTGCCGCGAAGCAGGACGGATGCAATGATACTCGACATGGCTTCGCCGTAACTGACAACGGCGTTTTTCATGGTCTGAATCTCGTTGTCGGGCAGGGTCGGGTTGGCCGCCAGAATCATAACCAGGTCTTTCAGGGCGTCGGTCATGGCGGTGATGTAGTTGCGAACCTCTTCGGGATTCTTGTCTATCACCTGGTCAATCACTTGATGGTGCCGCGACTTGATTTGCTCTATGGTGGGGGCAATCTCGTCGCCGTTGAGGGCGGCTTGCGCCAAGTCGATGAGTTGGTTAGTCACGCCCGACATGGCCGACACCACCACAATCACGGGGTCGTGCGCCACTGCGTCGGTAACGGCTCGTTTCACATTAAGCAACGCCTCGGCCGAGCCCATCGAGGTGCCTCCAAACTTCATTACTATCATAAACAGTCTCGAATCGGTGTTATATATAATAACGTGTCGGGAGGCGATTTTGTTTTGTTATTTCGGAAGAAATATCTACTTTTGCCATATGATATACGACACGCATGACTTTTTCAACGTAGACGCTCCTCGGGCTGAGGTGGTTGAGGGGGCGCAACTGGTGGCGGCGCCGCTGCTTACCGACCGGTGGTTTCAACGCTCGGTGGTGCAGATTCTTGAGCACAACCACGAAGGCACGATAGGACTGGTGATGAACCAGATGTTCCACGTCCGGGCCAGCGACTTGGTCACTGACCTCGAGAACGGCGACAAATTCCCGGTGTACTGCGGCGGTCCGGTGGGACGCAACCAGTTGTTTCTGCTTCATACGCTCCCCCCTGAGCTGGCTCCCGAGAGCCGATATGTAGGCAACGGGATGTACCTCGGCGCCGATGTTGAAGCGTTTCGGCAACTGCTGGCCAACCACGAAATTTTCCCCAATCAGATACGGTTTGTTGTCGGATACAGCGGTTGGGAAGAAGGCCAACTTGCCGCAGAGATTGCCGATGGCGCGTGGGCTGTGGTGAATCCGCCCATACCGTCAGCCGCCATGATGACCACCCTACCCTCCCGACTTTACGCCGAAGCCCTCGACCGCCTCGGCCCCGACTACGCCACATGGCGCCTGGTGCCCGAACGGGCGATATTCAACTGAGTAGGGAAATTAAGGAATTTAAGGGATTTAAAGAAGTTAAGGCAAGCGCGTCTTATTCCCTTAATCTCCCTAACCCCCTTAATTTCCCTAATTCCCTTAATCTCCCTAATCCCCTTAATCTCCTTAATCCCCTTAATTTCCCTAAT
>CACYCT010000007.1 GCA_902772965.1 uncultured Bacteroidales bacterium
CCAATCTCACCCTCGACGAGAAACGCGTTTACGACCTCGTCGCCAAGCGATTCATCGCCGCATTCTACCCCGACTGCCAATTCGCCACAACAACCGTGCTCGCCACCATCGACGAACACCCCTTCAAAGCCACCGGAAAAGTTATCCTCAGCCCCGGATGGAGAGAAATATACCAGAAAGACAAAGCCGACACCGACCAGGACAACAAAGCCGATGACGACAACGGCGACATGCCGCCCATGACCGTCGGAGAATCCGGCCCCCACGAACCCTCCCTGCTCAAGAAAACAACACAGTCCCCAAAACCCTACACCGAGGGCACACTGCTGCGCGCCATGGAAACCGCCGGAAAAACCGTCGACGACGAAGACCTGCGCGACGCCATGAAAGAAAACGGCATCGGACGCCCATCAACCCGGGCCGCAATCATCGAAACCCTATTCAAACGCCTATACATCAGAAAAGAACGCAAAGCCATACACCCCACCACGGCCGGAATACAACTGATCGAACTCATCCAGGAACCCCTACTCAAATCAGCCAAACTCACCGGCCTGTGGGAAAGCAAACTCCGGCAAATCGAACGCGGACAATACAACCCTCAGCAATTCATCGAAGAACTGAAACAGATGGTTACCGACGTGGTAATCAACGTAATGCGCGACAACACCTCGCCCGGAATCATCGTCGAGCAAGACCGGCGCCCCACCCCGCCGGCGAAAAGCGCGCAAGACCCGCCCGTCGAGAAACGCAAACGCGCGCCTCGAATCACACGCTGGGAACAAGTCATCTGCCCCGCCTGCTCACAGGGACACATCATCAAAGGCAACCGCGCCTACGGTTGCAGCCGCTACGCCCAAGGCTGCACCACACTCTACCCCTTCACCGACTATCCCGCCGACCTCACCCCAGCCAAATTCAACAACCTGCTCAAAAAGAAATCCAGGCAGAAATGACCCAGCAAATCATCGCCACCCTCATCATCATCGCCGCCGCGACATTCGCCGTCCGCTCGGTTTGGAACACACTCCGAGGCAGGAAAACCAATCTAAACACCTGCCAATCATGCAAATTAAAAGACACCTGCACACAGTTCCAGACCACCGGCTGCAACTGTTCCGATAAAAAAGAAACAAAAAAATGCCCTCAAAAAGTTGCCCAATCCAAAAAATAGCAGTAATTTTGCAACCGCAAACACAAAACCGGTCGCATGGATGAGTGGTTTAGTCACTGGTCTGCAAAACCAGGTACAGCGGTTCGAGTCCGCTTGCGACCTCACGACAGGCAATAAAACCCGTTAAGAATAAAGCCGTTAACCCGCCAACGTGGTTAACGGTTTTTTTGTGCTTTAGGCTATTGCGCTAAAAATGCTGAATGCGTCGGCAAAATCACAAGATTAGAAAGCAACAACCACACTTGCCGGGGGCGTGACGGGGTGGCGCATCCGTTCTTTGACATCTGCGATGAGTTGCAGGGCGTTTACCCGAAAGAGTTCAAGTTCACGGGCTGGCATCCGCATTGCCGATGTATCGCCGTGCCCATGTTGAGGCTCATCGGTAGTACTCTCTCATGTAACAACGTTCGAATCTGAATGCGCATGCAAAACCAAAAAATTAAATTCTCCGCTAATAAATTTCACGGTTCAAAAATAATTATCTAACTTTGCTGACGCATCAGGCCCAATGTGCGGGAAGGTTAACTCCGCTATGAAGGCTTGTTCGTTTTTACCAAGTGCGCCATCGTTCCGCATTTGCAATATTTTTGTGAAAGTTTCAGATATGAACAACCTTGTGCAACTCGTCAGAATACTCTCCAGCGATGACCCTCTGCTGGCGCAAGTGCCCGCGCTCTACGAATCGGCTTTCCCGGAACAAGCGCGTATCCCGACCAAACGTTTGCTCGAACTCATCGACGAACGCAACATGATGATGTTCTACTGTGCCACCGTAAACGACGAGTTCTGCGGAATGGCCTCGGTGTGGACTCTAAAGAGCCACACCATTTACTTCCATTACCTTGCCATACTTGAAAGCATGCGCAACCGGGGGCTCGGCGCTCAAGCCGTAGCGCAGGTGCTGCAACGCTGTGTGCTCTACCCCACCGTTGGCGAGGTGGAGGCGCCGGTGACTGATCTCCAGAAACGGCGTTTGGCATTCTATCTGAGAAACAATTTCTCCATCGCTTCCGAAAATCCCACCTTACTCAACGCCGCACACCCCGGTAACGACCTCTACCTGATCTCAAACAAAAACATCGACTACTGTCTCGAGGACGTTCAGCGTGAAATCATCGAACAGGTGTACAGCAAGTTACACGAATAGGGTTTTCCGCAACAAAAAAGGATTCCACAAATTCGTTTCGGTATTTGTGGAATCCTCTTTTTATATGGGCGTCTTATTTCGTCAGCGTAACCACGAAGGTTGTGATTGACATCAGCGTACCGAGCAGGGTTAGTCCGAACGACACACCCGGGGGCATTTGCCACGACGAGCGCGCGCGGCTGGCGTTGGGCTCGACGTAAAGAATGTCGTTCTGCTGAAGGTTGAAGTCGGGCGAGACGAGCAGTTTCGGGTCGTTCAGGTTCAGGGTCTTCACCACGCGCGAACCGTCGGAGTTGGTGCGGATAAGCATGATGTTGTCGCGACGGCCCTGAATGGTGAGGTCACCGCTCTGGGCAATGGCCTCGAGCACGTTCAGGCGTCCGTTGGGGGCGCGGACCACACCCGGAGATGAGAACTCGCCGACGGTGTAGACTCGGAAGTTCTGCAGGCGCACTTCCACACCGGGTTTCACCGTGAGGTAGCGGGGATAGATCTGACCGGCGATGTGGTCTTGCAACTCGGTGACGGTCATTCCCGAGGCATGCACCTTGCCCACCATGGGGAACTCGATGTCTCCGGCATTGTCAATCAGGTAGTAGTAGATTGAGTTGTCCTGGTTGCTCATGCTCTGGTTGCCGGTTGTGGAGATATACTCCGACTTGTTGAATGGTTTCACAGCATCGGCGTCGGGACCTGACACGTTGATTTGCACGAGGTCGCCCGGCATGAGCACGGGGTCGTGATTCCGCGAGGCCGCGGCGAGCACATCGGCCGGCAGCTGACCCGCGTCAATCACATAGGGGATTTCTTTGGTTGAGCCACAACCGACCAGAATGGCGGCCAGAAGGGCAATCATCAGTGAGTGAAGTACTTTCATATAGTAAGCAATATAGGTTTGGCTGTAAAAAGTTGTGCAAATTTAATAAAAATTGTGCAACCGCAATCAAGAAATCAGCAAAACCTCGCCATATATGACCATTTTTCCCTAATTTTGCGTGAAATTTCTAAGTGAGACATGCCTGAAATCGAACGTCATCCCTGGCCCGCATTTGTCCCCGAGGGGGCGCGGGTGTTGCTGCTCGGCACGTTTCCGCCCAAGCGGGAACGCTGGTCGATGGATTTTTTCTATCCCAACCGGACGAATGACATGTGGCGTGTGTTCGGGCTCATCTTCGGCGGCGACAGCGAGATGCTCTACGACAAATCCGAGCGCCGTTTCCGTCTGCCTCTGATCAAGCAGGTGCTCGCCGAGCGACATATCGCCATGTGGGACACCGCCATGGCCGTGCGCCGACTGCGCGACAACGCCTCCGACAAGTTTCTCGAAATCGTGGAGCCCATCCGCCTCGCCGAGTTCCTTGACCGTTACCCGACGATTGAGGGTATAATCACCGCCGGCGAGAAAGCCACCGCGGTGGTGGCCGAACAGGCGGGTGTCGCGCCGCCGGCGACCGGAAAGCAAGTTGAGTGCACCATCAACAACCACCGATTCACCCTCCACCGCATGCCCTCCACATCACGCGCCTATCCCCTCGCGCTTGAGCGGAAAGCCGAGGCCTACCAACGCGTGTTTCAACAACTTAATCTGTGCTAAAACCACTCTGCAATGAAAAAGGAAAACCGCCGAATCGCTATCATACTCGTCCTCGCCATCGTGGCTGTCACCGTGGCCGCCATCATGTCGGTTACCCACACCACGGCCAACCCCACCCCGGCCACGGGAGAACTCTCGCGCGACATCTACTTTTGGCTCAAAGACCACATGACGTATGCCTCCATCGTGGTTCTGATGGCGATGGAAAGCAGCATCATTCCGCTGCCGAGCGAGGTGGTGGTGCCGCCGGCGGCTTATTTCGCGCTGCAGCAAAACAGTGAACTCAACATCTATATGGTCATACTCATGGCCACTGTCGGAGCCTTTCTCGGTTCCATCATCAACTATGCGGCCTCGGTGCTGCTCGGTCGCCCCATCATCTACGCTTTTGCCGAAAGCCGATTGGGACGTCTGTTGCGCCTGAGCCGCGAGAAACTCGAGCACGCCGAGCAATTCTTCCAGAAGCGGGGCAACACATCCATCTTCGTGGCGCGGTTGCTTCCCGTGGTGCGGCACCTGATTTCGATTCCCGCCGGACTGTCGCGGATGAACCTCGGCTCGTTCTGCCTCTACACCACGCTCGGAGCCGGACTGTGGAACATCGTGCTCGCCCTGATGGGCTATCTGCTCTATCTCGCCGTGCCCGACGACAATCTCTTTTTCGACCAACTCGAGCATTACAGTCATTACATGAAAATCGCCGGCTTCGCACTCCTCGGGGGCGTGGTGATTTACCTTATATATAAATACAGCCGACGCAAACCGGCACAGTAAAAAACCTATCGTGATATGAAAGTTTCTCCCTCTCTGCTCAGTGCCAACTTCGCTTGCCTCGAGCGCGACATTGATATGATTAACCGGAGCGAGGCCGACTTGCTCCACCTTGACGTGATGGACGGGGTGTTTGTTCCCAACATCTCGTTCGGTTTCCCCGTAATCAACGCCATCGCGCCGATGTGCCAGAAGCCGCTTGACACGCACCTGATGATTGTTGAGCCGCAAAACTACATCTCTCAGGTTCGCGACACCGGCGCCTCCATCATGACTGTCCACTACGAGGCCTGCACCCACCTGCACCGCGTTGTTCAGCAAATCCGCAATGCGGGCATGCTTGCCGGCGTGGCGCTGAATCCGGCCACCCCCGTGTCGCTGCTCGTCGACATCCTCAGCGAGATAGACCTCGTGCTTGTGATGAGTGTCAACCCGGGATTCGGCGGCCAGAAGTTCATTGAGCGTGCGTTGGATAAAGTGTCTGAATTGCGCCGGATGATCGACCAGGCCGGCGTAACCACCGAGATTGAAGTCGACGGCGGCGTGAACGCCGACACCGGAGCGCGTCTTGCCGCAGCCGGAGCCGATATCGTCGTGGCAGGGAACTACGTTTTCAAAAACGACTCCCCCATCGAAGCCATCAACACGCTTAAAGCGATGTAAAGTTCCTTAAGGATATAAGACAATTAAGGAGATTAAAGGAATCAAATCCCTCAATCTCCTTAATTTCTTTATCTTCCTTAAAGTCAGAAAACTTTGATATTGATATACCGCTTGGGATTGCGCTTGATGTCCATCAGCAGCGAGTCGAGGCTGGTGATGGCGTGGTCGGCGTCGTAGTAGAGCGACTTGTCGTTAAGCAGCAGACCAAGCGAGGAGTTGGGCGAGTTAAGTTGGTTCGAAAGTTGTTCCAGGTTTGCCACGGTCTTGTTCAGACTATTCACGGTGGAATCAAGCGGAATCTTGTTGAGCGAGGTGGTGAACTGATTGATGTTTCCTGAAGCGTCGCCGAGGTTCGACGTGATACCGTTTACGTTGGTCATCACTGTGGGCACCGACTTGTTGAGGCTGTTCATCATCATTGTCAGTTGACGGCTTGATTGCGCGAGTTCGGCTGTAATGGCGTCAAGGCGCGCCACCGACGCCGCGAGGTGTGGCGAGCCGAGCAGGGTGTTCAGCGATGTCATAATGGAATCCACCTTCGGCAGAATACTTGCCACAGTGGGCATGACGTTGTCGGTGACATTGTCCATCAGTCCGGGAGGATTCACGCCACGGATCTCGTCGCCGACTTTCAGGAAAGTTGAGTTTTTCGAGAGTTGCAACTCAAGCGTGGCGGCTCCGGTGATGTTCGACTGGATGCTGACTTGCGAACCGACGGGAATTTTCATCTGCTTGTTCATGCTTAGCATCACAATCACGTTGTTCTCGTCGAAGTTGTATTGGATTTCGCGTATCTGCCCGACTTTGAATCCGTTCACCGTCACCGGCGCGGCTTCAACAAGGCCGTCGACACTTTCAAACTTGGCGTAGTAGAAGTTGGCCGGAGTGAAGATGTTAACTCCTTTCAGGTACTCAATACCCCAATACAACAGGGCAATGCTGAGCAGAACCGTGACGGCTATCTTGACATTTTTGTTTTTCAGAGCGTTCATAAGTGTTGTTGTAAGGACTTGCAAAATTAATATTTTGCCTCCATAGTAATGGCATTTTCAGAAAAAATAACCACCGAAAACAGAATTTTAGGCCAATTATGATGAACTTTCAACTATAATTACTATCTTTGTCGGTTGTAAAATCCATTCTCCCAAACCACATTGTTATGGCACACAAGCAATACGGACTAATCGGGTATCCCCTGAGTCATTCTTTTTCGATTGACTATTTCAATCAGAAATTCCAGGCCGAAGGCATCGATGCCGAGTACATGAATTTCGAGATTGAAGACATCGGATCTTTAATGGAGCTCATCGCCGAGTATCCCGAACTCGACGGGCTTAACGTGACCGCACCCTACAAGGAGCAGGTGATTCCGTTCCTTGACGGGTTGGATGCCGATGCCAAGCGCGTGGGCGCGGTGAACGTGATTCAGTTTGTCCGTGACGAACGCGGCGAACTCAAGCGGCTTGTGGGTTGCAACAGCGATGTGGTTGGATTCGGACGGACAATGGAGTCGATTGTCGAGCCCGGAATGCGCGCCATGGTGCTCGGAACGGGAGGCGCGGCCAAGGCCTGCAAGTGCGCCCTCGAGCCGATGGGAGTGGAAGTTCAACTCGTTTCGCGCCGGAAAAGCGCGGCCACGGTCACCTACGAGGAAATCACCAGGGCGATGGTGGCCGAATACCGGCTCATCGTCAACGCAACGCCCGTAGGGAAATACCCCAACGTGGACCAGTGTCCCGACTTCCCCTACCGTTTCCTAACGCCCAATCACTTGGCCTACGACCTGATTTACAACCCCGACCTGACGCTGTTCATGAAGCGCGCCCAAGAAGCGGGCGCCGCGGTGAAAAACGGCCTCGAAATGCTCTTGCTGCAAGCCTTCGTGTCATACGAAATCTGGACCGGACGGCGCAACAATCAAATCTAACTCCCAAAACTCGAGCCAACACGGCGATGAACCCATTCGCATCGAAATTGCTCGCGGCGATGCCTCTGCTATGGGTGGCCATGCCGATGGTGGCAGGCATACTCGCCTCGCATTCAACCGGTTCGACGTGGCCAATGTGGATCGCAATCGCCTTTGCCGGCACAGGAGCGGTCGCGCTGCGATTCTGGGCACGAACACCGGCGAGGCGGCTCAAAACGCGTCTCGGTTGGACTGCCGTGTTCGTGACAATCTTTTTCGCACTTGGATTTGCCCGAGCAACGATTGACAACGACTCGCCCATCCCGGAATCTGAAACACAACAAACCGCACTCGCGCACGTTACCGACGTCACTTTCCGTGATTTCTCCATGCGCGTTGAGGCCGATCTACTCCGCATCGGCAACCACGCGCCAAAACAATGTCGTATCCTAATCAACACGCAAGGCTGCGATTACAGCCTCAAAGCGGGTACCCGAATCGTATTCGCCGCAAACCTGCAGCCCATTCAAGGCTTGGGAAATCCCGACGAGATTGACCATGCCCGCTCCTTGTGGCAAAGGCATATCAACTATGTGCAACACGCACCGGCCTCCGAACTGCGCAACATCGGCTTCTCCCCCACCCTGCTCGACCGAAGCAGAAACCTCAACCGAGATCTGCGACAAGTCGTCAGAAACACCTCGTTACCTGAACGTTGCCAAACACTGCTCATTGCGCTCCTGCTCGGCAACGACCTGCGAATCGACAACAACCTGCGAACCTCCTTCAGCCACGCCGGTATCGCCCACGTGCTCGCGCTGAGCGGATTGCACATGGGTATCGTGGCCGGACTGTTTTATCTGCTCCTTTTTCCTCTTGATTATCTGAGGCTCAGGCGACTGCGACTGACACTCACCATCGTGATGATGTGGCTCTTCGCCCTTCTCACAGGCATGTCGCCTTCGGTGGCACGCGCCGCGACAATGACTTCTTTCGTGATGCTCTCGCTGATGATTCATCGGAAAAACAGCGCGCTTAACACCCTTATGATTGCCGCCATTTTGCTCTTCATGATTGAACCTCGAGTAATTTACAATGCCGGATTCCAACTCAGTTTCATCACCGTGGCGACCATCGTGGCCTTGCACGACAATCTGCCGCAACCAAGCCGGAAACACCATTTTCGATACCGTATCTTGTCCACACTCGCCATATCCGCCGTTGCACTTCTTGTAACACTCGGACTGACTGCCTATTACTTCAACACCATCTCGTGGGCTTCCGTGCTGACCAACCTGCTTGTGCTTCCCGTGCTTCCGGTTCTTATTTCCGCGGGATTGCTGTGGCTCATAGCGGCAATAGCGGGCACTGAATGGCTTATGCTCAACCGCGTGGTGGAGTGGCTGGCGGACTATCTCGAAACCGTGGCCGACACCATCGCGCGCTGGCCCGTGAGCCACTCAACGGCCGTGTATTTCGACGGCATTGACACACTCATCTATTACCTTATCGTCAGCCTGATTCTCCTCCGGATCGGAACGAGAAACAGATGGTTTACCATCGGAGCCATAGCGGCCACGGCAATGCTGATCGGACATTTCGCGTGGCAGAGAAGCCACACGCCCCGGCAAGGAATCTTCATCCTCAACGACTTCCGGACCACACCCATTCTCGCCTTCCGCAACCACACAGCCGCCTTGTACATCCCCGACCGCGAACGACCCGACGCCGAAACTTTTCAAATGCGACACCGGCGAATGCTGGCGCACTACCAAATCGACACCGTCCAGGTCATCACAGACCCGCAAACGGTCGGCAGTCTCATACTCAATCCGCCGATGGCTTTCCTAAACGGAGTGCGCATTGCCACATTCAGCCGCTCCGGCACCATATACCCCGATTCGACGCAACAGATCGACATAGCCGTTATCGGGCGCGGGTTCACCGACAGTATCGCCACCATCAGACGCCACTGGCAGGTGCGGCGTATTGTTGTCGGCGGTGGCGTCTCCGGGCTGCGGCAAGACCGCTTGCGGCAGGAATCAGACACTGCCGTTTGGTTCCTCTGTGACCGCGGCGCATGGCAATATTTCCCATAAAAAAACTCAGAGAACCCTGAGTAATCGGAGTTCTCTGAGATGATAAGCGAGTGAGCCGGACGATTAATCCTCGTCTTGTTTCGACTCTTCGTATTCCTTGAGCAGTTGGCTCTGAACATCGGCGGGAACGAGTTCATAGGAGGCGAACTTCATGTTGAACGAAGCGCGGCCGCCGGTGATTGAACTCAGCGCGGTGCTGTAGCTGGCCATTTCTTTCAGAGGAATTTTGGCTTTGATTTTCTCCAGTCCGTTTGCGCTCGACATATCCATCATGATGCCGCGGCGGCCTTGGAGGTCACTCTGCACACCACCCATGCTGTCGCTCGGCAGGAGGATTTCCACGTCGTAAACGGGCTCGAGCACCTTGGGGTTGGCGTTGCGGAAAGCATCGCTGAAGGCGTGGCGGGCAGCGAGGCGGAACGAGATTTCGTTGCTGTCCACGGGGTGCATCTTACCGTCGTAGATACAAACGCGAACGTCGCGGGCATACGAACCCGTGAGCGGGCCTTGCTCCATGCGGTCCATGATACCTTTCACGATAGCGGGGATAAAGCGGGCGTCGATAGCACCACCAACGATGCAGTTGTAAATCACCAGCATACCGCCCCATTCCAGAGGAATCTCCTGCTTGTCGCGAACCGACATCTTGAACTCCTGGTTACCGAACTTGTAGGTGTCGGGATCGGGATCGCCTTCGCGATAGGGCTCAACGATGAGGTGAACTTCACCGAACTGACCCGAACCACCCGATTGTTTCTTGTGACGGTAGTCGGCACGGGCTGCCTTGGTGATGGTTTCGCGGTAAGGAATCTTGGGCTCTTGATATTCAATCATCACCTTGTCGTTGTTCTCGATGCGCCATTTGAGGGTGCGCAGGTGGAACTCGCCCTGACCGCTGACGATGGTTTGCTTGAGTTCTTTGGATTGTTCGATGAGCAGGGTGGGATCCTCTTCGTGCATACGGTTGAGGATGGCGCCGAGTTTTTCGATTTCGCTCTCGTTCTGCGGGCGCACGGCGCGCTGGTACTTGGGAGCGGGATATTGGATGAAGTCGAAGATGTGTTCGGAACCCTTGTCGTTGAGCGTGTTGCCGCGGCGCACGTCTTTGAGTTTCACGGTTGCGCCGATGTCGCCGGCTTCGAGTGCGTCGACATTGGTTTTGGTGAGACCGCAAACGGCGTTGAGTTGAGCGATACGCTCTTTCGAGCCGCGCGATTCGTTGTTCAGGTCGGTGCCTGCGCGGAGGGTACCGCTCATCACCTTGAAGAACGACACCTCGCCGATGTGGGGCTCAACGGTGGTTTTGAAGAAGAACAGGCTCACGGGCGCGTTGGGGTCGGGAGCCACTTCGTTGCCTTCCACGTCGGCCACAGCGGGCATATCGGCGGGCGAGGGAACGATGTTGGCCATCACCTCGAGCATACGGCCGATGCCGAAACTCTTTTCGCCGCTGGCGCACATCACGGGGATAATGCTGCAATCAACGAGTCCTTTACGGATTCCGTCAATCATCTCCTCTTCCGAGAGTTCACCTGTTTCGAAGAATTTGTCCATCAGAGACTCGTCGTTCTCGGCGGCCATTTCCACGAGGGCGCTCTTAAGTTCTTCGGCTTTGTCGGCCACAGAGGGGTCGATGTCGCCGATGGTGGCTTTTCCGTCGGGGCTGTAGGTGATTTGCTTCATCAGGAGCAGGTCGACGATGGCTTTGAAGCCGGGACCGCTGGTGACGGGGAATTGCACGGGAACAACTTTGTTTCCGAACGATTCGCGGAGTTGGTTGAGCACGTTGTCAAAGTCGCTCTTCTCGGCCTCAAGTTTGTTGATGAGCATCAACATCGGTTTGCCGATGGTGGTGGCGGTGCGGAACTGGTTGAGCGTTCCCACTTCAACGCCGTATTGTCCGTCGATGACCATCAGGCTGGCCTCGGTCACGTTCAGGGCGGTCACCACGTTACCTACGAAGTCGTCACTACCGGGGCAGTCGATGAAGTTGATCTTCTTTCCTGCGGCCTCAGCATAGAACAGGGTGGAGAACACGGAGTAGCCATACTCTTTTTCTACGGGGAAGTAGTCGCACACGGTGTTACCGGCATCGATGGTTCCCTTGCGGTTGATGGTTCCACACTCGTGGAGGATGGCTTCCGCGAGTGTGGTTTTACCGGCGCCTTTGCTTCCGAGCAGGGCGACGTTACGAATCTCAGTCGTTTTGTAAACCTTCATGAAATCAGGGTGTTATATTGTTGTGTTAATAATTTTCGGCAAGCAGCAGCGGGGCATACCGAGGCTGCCGTTTTGTTTCAAGCAACAAAATTACAAAAAATGTGGCAATTACGTCGGTTTTCTCCTAAAAAAATGTGTCGCGTTAATTTTTAATAACTAATTTTGCACGCACTCCGGCTCTCATGCCCGGAAAAGCCTATGGCAGGAATATATGTTCACATCCCTTTCTGCAAAAGTCGCTGTATCTATTGCGACTTTTATTCAACTCCTTACACCGACCGTATCGACGAATACATCAACACCGTGCTTCGCGAGGCCGAAACACGTCGGGAAGAACTGACAGAGCCTGTGACTACGGTATACTTCGGAGGCGGTACACCGTCGCAACTGTCCACACCGCAACTGACGCGCCTCATCACCGGACTGCGCGAACGGGTCAACCTAAGCCAAGTTGAGGAATTCACCGTGGAGGTGAATCCCGACGACATCACCACTGAATGGGTCGAGGCCGCCGTTGCCGCGGGCGTGAACCGGGTAAGTATGGGCGTGCAGAGTTTCAACGACAACGAGTTACTGTTCATGAGGCGGCGACACAACGCCGCCGAGGCCATCGCCGCCGTGCACACCATTCAGCGGGCCGGTGTGAGTAACATGAGCATTGACCTGATTTACAGCATTCCGGGGCAAACCATCGAATCCTGGCGCGAAACCATTGCCACGGCACTGATGCTCAACGTGCAGCACATCTCGGCCTACGAGTTGAGCTACGAGCGCGGCACCGAACTTTCCCGGCAGGCTATGCTCGGACAGTTCGAGCCGATTGAAGAGGACACTACCATACAGATGTATCACACCCTTGCCAGCGAACTTGCCGCGGCGGGATTTGAGCACTATGAGGTGAGCAACTTCGCCAAGCCCGGATTCCGCTCGCGCCACAATTCAGCCTACTGGCAGCGCGTTCCCTACCTCGGCCTCGGCGCGGCAGCACACAGTTTCAACGGACGCCGGCGGAGTTACAATCCCGACAGATTTGACGCGTACATAACTGCCATCGAAACTTTCGGAAAAGCATACAAACTTGAGCCGCAATTCACCCGCGAGGAAAAATACGACGAGATGATTTTTCTCGGGTTGCGCACGATAGATGGCCTTGACCTCCGGTCGGTTTCACGCCGATTCGGCAAATCTAACGCGGAGCGAATCAAGCGTCTGATTCAACCTTTTATCGCCTCGGGCGATGCGGTGCTCGACAGTTGTTTCCTGCGCTTGACCGAAAAGGGGCTTTTACTGAGCGACACCATCATTCGCGAACTCATGGCCGACGACGATTTCGAGTAAAACAACAGCCCGACTGGTCTGTCCAATCGGGCTGATTGTTATATGGTTGTGAATCAGAACACAATCTTGTCGGCTTTAACGGAACCGTCGCTGTATTTTGTCACAACGATATTCACGCCGTTGAAGGGCTGGTCAGCCGATTGTCCGAGCGCGTTGTGGTAGGTCACTCCGGCTACGGTCTTTCCGGTGCTCACGCCTGTGATTCCAGTTACCTCCTCAACAACCTTGAAGGCATGGATTTCAAAGTTGGTGAACCAGTCGGGATCTTCGATGCCGACACGGCGGACAGGTGCCTTGCGGGGTTGTGCGGCAACCTTGCGCAGCGCCGGAGCGGGTTTAACGGCCGGAGCGGATTCCACCTCGGGAGTCCATGCGTCTTTGATTGTGACATAGGCCGCGACGGTGTAGGTGTTACCATTGACGAAGGCATAGTTTTCCAAATCGGCGGTAGGTGTCAGGGTGACGGATTGGGTGAATGAGTTTTCGTCGCCATAATCGACATACCCTTCCAGTAGACCGTTGTTATACTTGCCGGTTGCGAAAATGACCTCATGGGCGTTGGGGTAGAAAGCGCTTGTGAGAACATATTCATTGTAGACAATCTCGGGACGGACGTTGTCGCTTGCCACGGGAGCGGCACCGGCCACAATGCGCGGGTTGGTGTCCATGCCTTCCAGAACTCCCTCAAGCGAGCCGGCTTCAATCACCTCCATTTGGGAAATGGCTTCAAACATTTCGGGATTTCCGGAGCAGTCAATGGCAATCCAGTCGGGATACCAATCCATGGTGAAGTCGTAGTCCTCAAGGTAAATCGAGGTGAGGTTGTCGGTAACGAAGACAAGTTTCTCTCTCGCGTCGGCATAGTCTACATAGAGTTCATCGGTAATCACCACATTCTCGCCGTTTTGACCGTACGACAGGGCTTCCCACAACGGATAGGAGGGCGTCTCGATGGCGATGGGATACAGTTGAACGTTACCATTGTAAACCGAAACCATACCTGTGATGTCGTACTGTCCCTCCGAGGGAAGTTCGATATCAAACTGGTTGAAACCGGCAAGGGTGGTTATGTTGCCTTCGTCGTCGGTCTCGGTGACGGTGAAGTTACGCCCGTTGATGTCGCTGATGGTAACACCTTTAAACATCACTTTGTAGTTCATAAACGTCTCGTCGATAAGGCTCATGGAGCCCGTGTAGTCGAACGGCTCCACGTAGTAGGGGTCAACTGTTCCGTTTCCGTCTTGCAAACCGGTCACGTTGGTCACTTCAACAAGACCTTTATAGGTTGTCTTTTTGCCTTTCCATCCGGCGGGCAGGATGTCGCCTACGTTGTAGGTTTTGTCCACCTCACCGTAGAGCAGACCGACATAGCAGTTGGCTTCGGTGTCCATCTGCTGCAGATACAGATACTTGCCGTTTTGGTAGTTAACCATGGTTTCGGTGGTGAATTGGAACTCGGTTCCGTCGGCGAGGGTTTCGATGTTCCACAACGAGTCAACTTTCGTCACGGAGGGGTCGGGGTCTTCGCCCTGTCCCTCACCGAAGGTGACCGTGATGGAGTTCATACGGATTTGTCCGTTGGCTGTGAAAGTCACATTAGCGGCGCTTCCGCTCCAAGAGGCGTCACCCACCATGCCTGAACTTGCCGAGGGGGCATTCCAGGTGCTGGTGTCGAAAGCCACGCGGGTAACCACTTTACCGGCAGGGGCGGCGATGGAGAAAGAGCCACCGTAGACACGCAACTGCAAACCGAGGTTGTAGTCGTTCCAGATGCGGTTGGGGGTGTTGGCGGTTGATGGGTTGACCGTGAGCGTAACTCCGTTGACGACAGTGGATTTTGCCGACGTGATGTCGCCGGCAGTTGAACTGCTCGATGAGGCGGCAGTGATGCCGTCGAACATGGTCAGGGCGTTGTTATGGAAGTCGAACAGCGCCGTGTCGGCCCATGCCGTGGCGCAGAACGCCGCGAGCAGAGCGAGAATGGAGAAGAATCTCTTCATAAATCAGTAGGTTTTTTGAGTGAATGGAATTTCAATATGAATCTGCAAAATTACAAATAAGTTCCCATACCCAAACATCTTTTTTATAGAAAAACAGGAACTCTGAGATTTCCTTGAGGTCTCAGAGTTCACAGTATTCTCAAAATGTCCGGTTTATCTTAACGCTTACCTATGATAATGTCAATGAGCATGCTGATGTCCGACACGTCGATTCGGCCGTCGTTGTTGAGGTCGGTCACGCCCAACTGTCCATCGTAGGGCAAATTGATTATCAGGTTAATCAAAATGCTCAGGTCGCTTACGTCAACGGATCCGTCAAGGTTGACATCACCGGTCAATGCGGGCATTTTCAATTCCGGCAGAACAATGTCGGGATTCTGTTCAAGCAGCACAAGGGCGGAGAAATAAGCCCGGAAGGGTTCAACCGCATGGAGCACCGCTGTCTCCGGCAAGACAAATCGCGTGCCCTCTCCGTTGATTGTGTAGATCGTCGGAAGTTCCTGTTTGATAAAGGAGCCGGCCATAAGATAGGTTTTTCCGCTTGTGTAGGCGATAGGCTCAGGCATCAAGGTAGCGTTTTCGGCACTGAACATGATGTTTCGCTCCCTGGGTGGGTTCTCACTGTTCAGTGCAATGATGTAAGGCACATTGGCCTCAAGTCTGGCGGAGTTCTCGAAACACACACTGTCGCCGACTTCATGGGCAAAGGTCATCAGACGCAGGCTGTTACCGGTTTCGACCTTCTCTCCGCCAGCGGTGACGGTGACAGGCGCGAAGGGCAAAACGATGGTGCTCCATTTTCCGGTCTGGGCAAACGCGCGCTCATAACTGATGGTGGCGGCATTGATGCGCTGTGGGGTGAAGTAACCATAGCCGTCTTTGAGGGTGATGCGTTCGGCTGTGTTTCCACGCACGATGTTGCGTCCGTCAAGTCCCTCGGGTGTGGGTTGTTTCTCGCCGAGCAGGTAGATGGTGTTGGGGTTGGCGTTGGGGGTGACGTGGGAAATGTCAAGTCCTTCGAGGCGCACGGCAAGCGCATTGTCGGGTACAATGACCGGTTCCGACGCGGGCATACCTGAGCCAACAAGGGAACCGCCATCGTAACAGACAACACCGTAGTCGATGTCGTAGTAAACCGAAGCGCCGCGCGGAACGAGGTTTTTCAGTTCGTTATTCTCGTCGCGGGCATAGATGTTGAGCGAGTAGGTGGAGCCGTAGCCGAGGTTGTCGAAGTCGAAGTAGAGCGTGGCGGTTTGGCCGGGTTGGAGGCTGAGCGTGCTCTGCTTGTAGGTCACCATATCGCCGCCAATCACGTTGCCGAGGGCATCTTTCTCAACGAGGAACAGCGGCGCGAGGACGTACTTGTTATACTCGCCTTCGCCGTTGTTGGTGATGTCGACTTTGAAACGGGCGTGGTTGTTGTAGATAACTCCGTTAATGGCGTTGTCGGCTTTGATGTCAACGGTGAGATTCATCGTGGAAGTTGAACTCTGGGCGATGTTGACCGATGTTGTTCCGGCAACGGGATGGTTGCCTTGCTCATCGGTGGTGATCCGGAGTTGCTGTGTGCCGGCGTTTTCGGGAGTGAGGTTGAAGGTGACCTGAGCGTCCTCCCCGGCGAGCACCTCAGCCTGAATCGAGGTGGTGTAGCCGGCGAACTCGTCGATTTGCTGGTTGCCGAACCAGAGGTAGAGGTTGCCGAAAAACCGGTCGGCGCTGTTGTTTTGGAGCGTGACGGTGACTTGCTCCTGCGAACCCACTTTCTCGCCACCGCTGAATTGCCAGTCGGTGGCCTGGAGGTCAACGATGGGGTGAACGGTGAAGGTGGCGGTGGTGGCGGTGAGGTTGGCTTCATAATAGAACCGGTCGGTTTCGAGCATGGGTTTCCATTGGTCGGAGCCCTGGAGGCAATACATCGGCACGATGAGGTAACGCCCCGTCCGCCCTTTACCGAACTTGACGGCGTCGCGGGCTTCGATGTCACTGCCGAAACTGTGGTATGAACCAAGCGCGGAGGTAAGTGCGGTGGCATACACGCCGCGGTTGATGATCATCTCGATAAAATTACGGTCGGTGTCGTACAGGGCCAAACCGATGTCGTAGCGTTTCTGGGTGCCGACGTGGTCGGCGTAGTTCAGGTTGAACGTCTTACGCTTGTAAATGCTGAAGCCCACGTTTTGGTTGTCACGCTCAATCGAGCCGCTGAAACCGAGCGCGAGTCCGGTGGCGGAGAGGGCGTCTTCAACCACGGGATCCGGTCCGGGCGTGATGGGGTCGCCGGGCTGTATACCTATTATAATATTCTGCTTCATGTTGTAGCCTTCGGCGCTCGACGAGCCTCCGATACCGCTCTCGCGGGGATTGAGCACGGCGAGTTGGAAGAAACCGTTACCCATGCCACCCCAACCCCAGTTGATGTGGAAATAGTTGCCGAACTCGTATCCGTCGCACACAAACGAGTGTCCGCCTCCACTGCCGGCGGTGCCGTTATAGATCATGGGACGTCCTGCGGCCAATTCGGCGTAAACCATATTGTCCCAATCGGCTTGGGTGAAGTCGGTGCGGAATTTGATTTGAATCGTCGAGCGGTCGTAGGCGAAATAGTCGGTGAACGCCTTGGGAATGTCATCGGTGAATGCTCCGGTGGAGTTGACGCCGTACTGCGACTTGACGGCGCAGCCGGCATAGAACATCAGCGTTGCCACGGCGTTGGTATACACAGAATCCTCGGCGCCGGTATAACTGTCGCGCATATGCGCCCAGTCGAAATCGGTCACGGGCAGGGCTGGCATGTTAACCGTGCCGTAGTTATAGTTTCCCAGAGAGTAGGAGAAAGTGTAGGCGGGTATTTCCCGGGTGGTGCGCTCAGGCCAGTTGTGATACTTCATGATTTGCGCAATCGACGTGGCCACACATCCGGTGAAAGCCAATTCGCCGGCATCGCCCTCAACGGCACCTTCGGGCATAAACTCGGGGCACTTATTCCAGTAAGGGGCAGCCTGATCCCATCGGGTGGAAATCATCGGCGCGATGGAATTGCGTGTGTCCACCACATTGGCTCGGCGCGGACCACTCAGCGCCGCGGCGGCATCGGCAGCGCTCATCGCGTCAAGGGCACGAATCTGGTCGGCATACCCTTGCAGCCACGCCTGCATGTTGGCCGGCACTCGGGCGGGGTCAAAACGACCGGTGTCGCTATACCCGAGCACGGGCATCGTGCGGTCATCGCCCGACACAATCACAAAGCCGTTGCCGTCACCTATATTAAAAATATAGTAATAACCCATATCGGTTACGGCCTCGACACGACGTGCCACAGAGGCCAATCTCACTTGCCGTGCCGTCGACTGGCGAGCACTCAAAAACGCCCGCGCGCGTTCGGCGGCTTGCTCGGTGTCCACCCGATCGGCCGAAGCCGAAAAAGACAGTAACACCATCAGAGAAATCAACGAAAGAATGCGTTTCATAGGATGTTGCAGTATTTTAGAAGGTTAGATGAGCCACAAATTTACCCAACCTTTTTGGATTACACAAATCCAATCAATGTTTAAACATCTTTTTTACAACGAAATTTGGATAATCAATTATTATCCTTTAAATTTGCGCAACGAAATCAAAGATTCCCCGCCATGACACACATAGTCGTTTCACTCATCGGAGGCCAAGCCTTTCCCATCTACGCGCACATCGCCCACACCAAGCCCCCAGACTAACCGAAACTTTTTAACTGATTTTTTATAACACGGCTCAAAAGTTTTGCGTACCTTTGTACCGCCGTAGTGAACACAACCTCACTGCGGCGGCGATAACATCGTGAGCAAAATCGCGCAAAAAGAAGACTACGTACTGGCATTCAACCAGTTTCTCGAAAAAAAGCAACTTCGCAAGACTGCCGAGAGAGCAGCCATGCTGCAACGTATACTCGCTTTTGACAAACACTTCACCATCGAAGACATCATCACACACACAAAACCCGCCATAAGCAGAGCAACAGCCTACAACATGCTCACACTCATGCTGCAAGCACGACTTCTGGTGAAGCACCACTTCCCCGACACCATCGAATATGAACTCGCGGGCAGGCCAAGACACAGCCACCAAATCTGCACCACATGCGGAAAAATCAAAGAAGTGCGCGACACACAACTCATCACAACCCTCAACACAAGAAAATACACCGCCTTCAACCTCAGCCACCTCGCAATCTACCTCTACGGAGAATGCAGCACATGCGCCAGAAGACGGAAAAAACTAACAAATAAACCCGATTATAATGAAAGTTGACGTACTACTCGGCCTACAATGGGGCGACGAAGGAAAAGGAAAAGTTGTTGACGTGCTAACTCCACAATACGACATCGTCGCACGCTTTCAGGGAGGTCCAAACGCAGGACACACACTCGAGTTCGAAGGACAACACTTCGTGCTGCGCTCTATACCCTCGGGAATATTCCAACAGCAACAAACCAACATCATCGGCTCCGGTGTCGTGCTCGACCCAATACTCTTCATGAAAGAAGTCAACGAACTTAACCAAAGCGGAATCAACCTCAAAAACGTGCTCAAAATCTCACGCAAAGCACACCTGATTCTGCCCACACACCGACTTCTCGACGCCGCTAACGAAAGAATCAAGGGAGACTCCAAAATCGGCACAACCGGAAAAGGAATCGGGCCGACCTACTCCGACAAAATCAGCCGAACAGGCATACGGGTAGGGGACATCGCCCACAACTTCAAAGCCAAATACGAACTCGCGAAACAGCGGCACATCAGAATCCTTCAGGCACTCGGACAGCCACTCGACACCCTGCCCGAACTTGAGACACAATTCCACGAAGCGATCCAACTGCTCCAACAGTTCCAACTCATCGACAGCGAATACTACATCAACGAGCAGCTCAACGCCGGAAAATCACTCCTGTGCGAAGGCGCGCAGGGCTCCATGCTCGACATCGATTTCGGCTCATACCCATTCGTCACCTCCTCCAACACCATCTGCGCCGGAGCATGCACCGGACTCGGAATCGCTCCAAATAAAATCAACAACGTATACGGAATCTTCAAAGCATACTGCACTCGCGTCGGTGCCGGACCATTCCCGACAGAACTGCACGACGACATCGGACGACAACTGCAGCAAACCGGCCACGAATTCGGAGCCGTAACCGGAAGACCCCGGCGTTGCGGATGGCTCGACCTCGTCGCGCTACGATACACCATCATGCTCAACGGAGTGACACAACTGATCATGATGAAATCCGACGTGCTCGACCAATTCAACACCATCAAAATCTGCACCGCATACCGCGTCAACGGAAAAGAAACCAACCGCTTCCCCTTCGCCATCGAGCAAGGTGTCGAAGTAGAACCCATCTACACCGAACTGCCCGGATGGCAGACACCACTGACCCAAATCACCCGTGAAGAGCAGTTCCCCACAGCCTTCCGGCACTACATCGAAACCATCGAGCAATACCTCAACGTGCCCATCGGAATCGTTTCCGTAGGTCCCGACAGAGCACAAACCATCATACGAAACCTCTAACTCAACCTATAAACCATTAACAGAAACCTATGGCAATCGTAAAACCATTCCGCGGCCTGCGCCCGCCACGCGACCTCGTCACCAAAGTCGCATCAAAACCCTACGACGTACTCTCATCCGACGAAGCACGGGCAGAAGCCGGCGACAACGAAATGTCGCTCTACCACATCATCAAACCCGAAATCGACTTCCAACCCGGAACCGGTGAACACGAACCGAAAGTGTACGACCGGGCAGTGGAAAACTTCCAAAAATTCCAACAACGCGGCTGGCTCGTGCAGGACAAACAGGAAAACTACTACATCTACGCCCAAACCATGGACGGACGCACGCAATACGGCATCGTTGTCGCCGCCAACGTGAACGACTACCTCGAAGGACGTATCAAAAAACACGAACTCACCCGACGTGAGAAAGAAGCCGACCGAATGCACCACATCGAAATCAACAACGCAAACATCGAACCCGTATTCCTCGCCTTCCCAACCAACCCCCCACTCGAGCAAATCATCGCCGACACAGCCAAAACGACACCCGAATACGACTTCGTATCCGAAGACGGCATCGGACACACACTCTGGGTAATCTCCGACC
This sequence comes from uncultured Bacteroidales bacterium, assembly GCA_902772965.1. Taxonomy (GTDB): domain Bacteria; phylum Bacteroidota; class Bacteroidia; order Bacteroidales; family Muribaculaceae; genus Sodaliphilus. The sequence goes on from CACYCT010000007.1 coordinate 21,055, forward strand.
CGAAAACCATACAAACAATCACCGACGACTTCGCCGCGATCCCCTTCCTGTACATCGCCGACGGACACCACCGCACAGCAGCGGCCGCTCACGTGGGTGAAGAAAAAGCGAAAGCAGACCCCAACCACACCGGAAAAGAGGAATACAACTTCCTGCTCGCCGTCTGCTTCCCGCAAAACCACCTCAAAGTGATGGACTACAACCGGGTGGTTAAAGACCTCAACGGACTCACAGAACAACAATTCCTCGACCGCGTCGCTGAAAACTTCACCGTCGAAGACAAAGGAACACAAATCTACCACCCCGCACACCTGCACAACTTCGCCCTCTACCTCGGCGGACACTGGTACTCACTCACAGCCAAACCCGGAACATACGACGACAACGACCCCATCGGCGTGCTTGACGTAAGTGTGAGCTCCAACCTCATCCTCAGAGACATACTCGGCATCACCGACCTGCGTACCGACAACCGAATCGACTTCGTGGGAGGAATCCGCGGCCTCGAAGAACTGCAACGTCGCGTCGACTCCGGAGAAATGAAAGTCGCCCTCGCACTCTACCCCGTAACCATGCAGCAAATCATCGACATCGCCGACACCGGAAACATCATGCCACCCAAGGCCACATGGTTCGAACCCAAACTCCGCTCCGGACTTATCATCCACAAACTCGACTAAACACCCTAAACCGCACTAACCACAGCGAGGACGCGAAATGCAACACATTAAAGCGCCCTCGCTTCGTTTAACTACGCGACGAAATGGCAGCCACACACTGACACACCTGACACCAAACGTGACATCGTGGCAGAAACCACTCGCCCGAACAACTACGGCACACCAATTGCCATATCTATCAGCAGAAAACAATATAAAAACCAAACACAATATCCAACCATGACAATCAAACCCCTATCCGACCGCGTGCTGGTCGAGCCGGCTAAAGCCGAACAAGTCGTTGGCGGAATCATCATCCCCGACAGCGCGAAAGAAAAACCACTCAAAGGTATCGTAAAAGCCGTTGGAGGCGGAACAAAAGACGAGACTATGGTAGTCAAACCCGGTGACAACGTCCTCTATGGAAAATACTCCGGAACAGAAATCGAAGTCGACGGACAAAAACTGCTCATGATGCGACAATCCGACATCCTCGCCATCATCGAAGACTAAAACCCCACTTCAACGCAAAACACAATCCAACCTAAACCAACAACACTATGGCAAAAATAATCAAATTCGATATCAAAGCCCGCGAAGAACTCAAAAAAGGTGTTGACCAACTCAGCAACGCCGTCAAAGTCACCCTCGGCCCGAAAGGACGCAATGTGATTCTCGACAAGAAATTCGGCGCTCCCCACATCACCAAAGACGGCGTGAGCGTTGCCCGCGAAGTGGAACTCGAAGACGAATTCCAGAACATCGGCGCGCAACTGGTTAAAGAAGTGGCCAGCAAAACCAACGACGACGCCGGCGACGGAACAACCACCGCAACCGTACTCGCCCAGTCCATCATCAACGAAGGACTCAAAAACGTGGCCGCAGGCGCCAACCCGATGGATGTCAAACGCGGAATCGACAAAGCCGTGCGCGCCGTGGTAGAAGCCATCAAAGCCCAAGCACAGGAAGTGGGCGACGACCTTGAGAAAATCCGTAACGTGGCACGCGTGAGCGCGAACAACGACGACGAAATCGGCAACTTCATCGCCGAAGCCATGGAAAAGGTGAAAAAAGACGGCGTCATCACCGTTGAGGAGGCAAAAGGAACCGACAGCCACGTCGACGTGGTTGAAGGTATGCAATTCGACCGCGGATACATCTCGCCCTACTTCATCACCAACGCCGAGAAGATGGAATGCGAAATGGACAAACCCCTCATTCTGCTCTACGACAAGAAAATCTCCGGCCTGAAAGACATCCTGCCCCTGCTGCAACAAGCCGTGCAGATGCACCGCCCGATGCTCATCATCGCCGAAGACGTTGACGGAGAGGGACTCGCATCTCTGGTAGTCAACCGCCTGCGCGGCTCGCTCGAAGTGTGCGCCGTGAAAGCGCCCGGATACGGCGACCGCCGCAAAGAAATGCTCGAAGACATCGCCATCCTCACCGGCGGCGTAGTCATCAGCGAAGAAAAAGGCATGACACTCGAAGGAGCCACCATCGACATGCTCGGAACAGCCGAGAAAATCTCCGTCAGCAAAGAGAACACCACCATCGTCAACGGCGCCGGAGAAAAACAGCGCATCGCCGACCGCGTGGCACAAATCCGCACCCAGATCGAGACCACCAAGTCCACCTACGACCGCGAGAAACTCCAGGAACGCCTCGCCAAACTCGCCGGCGGTGTGGCAGTCATCTACGTCGGAGCACCCTCCGAAGTGGAAATGAAAGAAAAGAAAGACCGCGTTGACGACGCCCTGAGCGCAACACGCGCCGCCGTAGCCGAAGGCATCGTGCCCGGAGGAGGTGTCGCATACATCCGCTGCATCGACGCGCTCGAAAAACTCAAAGGCGACAACGACGACGAAACCACCGGAATCCACATCATCCGCCGCGCAATCGAAGAGCCCCTGCGCCAAATCGTCAACAACGCAGGCCTCGAAGGAGCAGTCGTGGTCGACCAAGTGCGCAAAGGTAAAGCCGACTACGGCTACAACGCACGCACCGACAAGTACGAGAACCTGTTCGAAACCGGTGTGATCGATCCCGCAAAAGTAGCCCGCGTGGCCCTCGAGAACGCCGCCTCCATCGCCGGCATGTTCCTCACCACCGAATGCGTCATCGCCGAAAAGAAAGAACCCGAACCCGCTGTTCCCGCCGGAGGCGCCCCGGGTATGGGAGGAATGGGAGGAATGATGTAAAAACCTTATCCACAACTTTTTAAACACCCAAATAGATTAAGGCCGCAATAGGCCTTAATCTATTTTTTAATAAGGAATTTAAGGATAGTAAGGACATTAAGGAAAGTATCATAGACTTCCTTAATTTCCTTAATACCCTTTAATACCCTTAATCTCCATAATCCCATTACCCCACTTAACAAGTTTTTCAACACGGCAGGAAAAAAAAATTGCACAGTCAAGACTTTTTGCCTAAATTTGCACCTTGATAATGATGCCCCGAAAGGGAATCAGCGTCGAATTAAAAGTTGTTTTACCGCATTTCTTTGAGGGTCAAAGCGTTACGCGACCTTCGAAGCACCAGAAGAATGCGCGATACCGAAAATTGTCCAACCTGATTGGCGGTTTCAAATCATTACCAACCGCTCACGAGAAATGCCCTCGACTGCCGAAAACGAACAACATAGCCAATGGTATGCCATGCGGGCGACCTATCACCGCGAGATGTCGGTCAAATCAAGGCTTGAAGCCGACGGATTTGAGACATATCTGCCGACAACCTGCCAGGTGAAAACACTGCACGGACGCAAGCGGCGCGTGGTTAAGCCGGCTGTGAGCAACCTGCTATTCGTCAAGAGCGAAAAGCAAGCCCTGCAGCGATTCAAAGCCGGCGTGCCCGAGTTGCAGTACATCACGCGGCCGATGGATGGCCGGAATGTGCCGATTATTGTGCCCGAGCGGCAGATGAGCGACTTTATCGCTGTCACGTCAGACAAGACCGCCGACGTGTCGTTTCTTTTACCCGAGGATGCGAACATTTCACGCGGCACACGGGTGAGAATCCACGGCGGAGCGTTCGACTCGATGGAAGGTGTGTTCACCCGAATCAGCGGCAAGCGCAACAAGCGCGTAGTGATCGAGATTTCCGGAGTGGTGGCGGTGGCGCTTGATGTCCAAAGCGCCGATTATATCGAAGTTTTACCATGAGTGTGTTTTATTTAGCCCTGATACTTTCCCTGATTATAGGCGGTTTGATCGAATACTGGGTTGTCAAATTCGCCTACCGGAACCGGTTGTTTGACAAACCCAACGCCCGCAAACTGCACAAAGAGGCCATTCCCCGCTTGGGCGGCCTCGCTTTCGCGCCCACATTGCTGATTGTTACCCTGCTGCTCACCCTCTGGGACAGCCCGTCCGGACCGATTTCCTTCCATGTGGAGGATAATATGCACCTGCTGTTGCCACTGCTCATAACATCGGCGATTATCTTCGCCCTCGGCATTATCGACGATCTGGTGGGGTTGCGGTACAGAACCAAATTCATCGGTCAGGCCTTGGCCGGCGTGGTGATGTGCGCGATGGGAATTTATCTGACCGACCTGCACGGCATGTTTTTCCTCAACCAGTTACCCGCGTGGTTGGGTTGGATTATCACCATATTCGCGATTATCTACGTGACCAACGCGATCAATTTTGTTGACGGAATCGACGGCCTCGCGTCAAGTTTGTGCGCGATAACGCTCATTTACGACGCCGTGGCGTTTGTGAAAGTGAAAATGATAATCATGGCGGTTCTGGCGATTATACTGCTGGCATCGCTGTTGCCGTTTATGCTGATGAACATGTTCGGCTCCTCGCACGGACGCACCAAGACCTTTATGGGCGACACCGGCGCGATGTTCTTAGGCCTGACGCTCACATACTTCGGTGTCCTGCTCAACTCCGAAACGGTGGCCTATGACTATAATTTCAACCAGTTTGTGTTCGCTTTCGCCCCGTTGGTACTGCCGTGCTTCGACGTAATCCGCGTTGTGGCGCACCGAGTTCGCAACCACAAAAGCCCTTTCCTTGCCGACAAGAACCATATCCACCATAAATTCATCGCCCTCGGACTTTCGCCGCACGCGACACTGGCAGTAGTCTTCTCAACTGCCGTGTTTCTGATGCTGGCGGTGCTCTGGGGCTCGATTTATATAGACCCGACCTTGCTGCTCATTCTCAGTTTCATCGTGTGGATGATCTGCAACTACACTCTAACCCACCTGATCAGAAAAAAACCAAAATATGAAAAGTCTTAAAATCCTTTCAGTCTTAGCCCTCATCGCTCTGCTGGCCGCAAGTTGCAGCACGCCGAACCTGGGCTACTTCAAAGAAGTGGAATCGGGACAGCAGTACGACCTGCCCGAAACCAAGAGTTTTATCGTCCAAACCGGCGACGTGATCTCAATTCTTGTGAGCAGCCGCGACCCGCAGTTGGCCTACATCTTCAACCTGCCCGTGGTTTCACGTATTGACGCCGGCGTATCCCAACTTAACATCAACAACTCGCGCGTGGCCACATACCGGATTGACCCCAACGGCGAGATTGACTTCCCCGTGCTCGGCAAACTGCATATCGCCGGAATGACACGCAGTGAGATCGCCGCTTACATTAAAGGGCAACTCGTCGGGAAAGACCTGCTGCGCGACGCCATTGTGACTGTTGACCTGCTCAATCTGTACTACTCCGTGATGGGTGAAGTGAAAGACCCTGGGCGCTTCGCGATTGACCAAGACCGCGTCAGCCTGCTCGACGCCATCAGCCGGGCCGGTGACCTCACTATCTACGGCCGGCGCGACAACGTGCTCGTGCTCCGCGAAGACGGAAACAAACAACTCACCTACCGTATCGACCTCACCAAACCCGACCAAATCTACTCATCTCCCGCCTTCTGGCTCAAGGCAAACGACAAAATCTATATCGAACCAAATATCAAACGCGCGCGCGAATCAACAGAACTCGGGACTACACTGATTCAACCGTCATTCTGGATGTCAACCATCTCGTTCATAACCTCGATGTGCATCATCATTTTCAAATAACCCCCTTTATCCCACCAATCCCAAATGGACGATAACAGCAATAAATCATACTACGGCGGCGGAATACAGCAGACTCAACAACCCGATGAGTTCGCCAAGATACAAGAATGGTTCAGCCTGTGCGTGCGCAAGTGGAACTGGTTTGTCATCTCACTGCTGATCACAATCTTCCTTGCCACAGTGTATATCCTCACACGACAACCGGTTTACTCCCGACAAGCCTCGGTGCTGATTAAGGAGAACTCATCGTCGATGTCAAGCGACTTTGGACTATTCTCATCCATGGGTTTCAGCAAAGGACGCTCCAACCTGTACAACGAGATGATCACCTTCAAATCGCCAACCTATATGATTGACGTGGTCAAGGCGCTTCATCTTGATATGAACTACACCATCAAAGGCACGTTCCACGACTATGTGCTTTACGGTAAAAGTCTGCCCGTCAACGTTTCCCTGACCGAACTCAATCCCGATGACCGAGCCTCGCTTGAACTGACATTGCTCGAGGGAAACAAAATCAAACTGGCCAATTTCAAGAAAAACCGCGAAGACTACACCGCTGAGCCAGCCCTGACCGGTAAGATGGGCACAGTACTGAACACTCCTATCGGAAAAGTCATCGTCAACCCGACAGAATTTTATAAAGGCCCGTCTGAAAAAACGATATACATCCACCGAGCCCCACTTGACGACGTGGCAAAAGGCTATGCCGGACGGCTCAAAACCGAAATCACCACACAACGCGCGTCGGTGATTGACCTGACAATCAACGACGTGTCGGCACAACGAGCCGAAGACGTGCTCAACACGCTTTTTGTGGTCTACAACCAGAAATGGATTGACGACATCAACGAGCAAGCCGTCAGCACATCACACTTTATAGACGACGAACTACGGCAAATCGAGGCCGACCTCGGCAACGTTGACACCGACATCGCCGACTTCAAAAGCCAGAATCAGGTGCCCGACCTTGAGAAGGCGGCCGAAAGCAGCATAAAACGCGCGGATATAACCGGAACACAACTGATGGAGTTGTCCAACCAGTTATTCATGGCCAAATACATCCGCAATCAACTCGGCGACGAAGCCAACCGATACAAACTCCTGCCTGCCAACTCCGGAATCGACAACCAGTCGGTGGCAAGCCAGATTCTCGCATACAACGAGAAGGTTACCATGCGAAACACCATGATGACCAACAGTAGTCCCGACAACCCTCTGGTGAGAGACCTCGAACAGACCCTTGCCGCAACCCGAGAAGCAATCATCGCCTCGCTCGACAACGTAATCGCGACCATCTCCAACCGCATCGCCGACCTCAAGTCGTTTGACTCACAGACTAAAAGCAGAATCTCCTCAAGTCCACTGCAGGCGAAATACCTCCTCAGCGTTGAGCGCCAGCAGAAAGTGAAAGAGCAACTCTACATCTTCCTGCTCCAAAAACGCGAAGAGAACCAACTCTCGAAGGCATTCACCGCCTACAACACCAAACTCATCAACCCTCCCTCAGGCTCCAAATCACCCATTTCACCTATTAAAAGCATGATTCTGCTCATGGCCATTGTCTTGGGAATCCTCATCCCGATGATTCTGCTCTTCATTATGAGCAATCTGGACACGGCTGTGCACTCGCGCCACGATGTGGACATGCTCTCGATGCCCTTTGTCGGTGAAATTCCGCTCAACTACAAGAGGCACACCGGCCTGTTCTCTTTCCTGAATAAACGCAAGGAAGTGCGCAAAATCGTAGTCAAAGAAAAGAGCGGAAACGCGATCAACGAGGCATTCCGGGTTGTACGAACCAACATCGAGTTCATTCTCGGAAAAAGCGAACAATGCAAAGTGATGATGCTCACGTCAACTTTCGCCGGATCGGGTAAAACCTTCATCTCGGCAAACCTTGCCAAGAGTTTCGGCATCAAGGGAAAACGCGTGTTGCTCATCGACCTCGACATGCGAAAATGCTCGCTGTCAACTTTTGTCGACAAACCCGCCACAGGTATCGCCGACTACCTTGCCGGACATATCGATACGGCCGAAGAAGTCATGGTCAAGAACTTTATTCACGAAAATGTGGACGTCTTGCCAGTCGGGTCAACTCCCCCCAACCCCACCGAACTGCTGTTCAGCGGCCAACTCGAAACGATGATCAACCAGATGAAGCAAAACTACGACTACATCATCATCGACTGCCCGCCGCTGGACATCGTTGCCGACGCATCGATCATCAACAAACTCTGCGACCTGACCATCTTCGTGATTCGCAGTGGCTGTTTCGACAAGAAAATGCTTCCCGACGTGGAGCGCATCTACCAGGAAAACCGCTACAATAACATGACACTCATTCTTAACGGAACTCACGATAACTACACCGGATACGGATACCGCAGTTACGGATACGGATACGGTTACGGTTACCACAGCAAAAACTAAAACCTTACATGAAAGCATGTTTTATGGGATTAGGCTATATCGGCCTTCCCACATCCATCATAGCCGCCGCCAACGGCATTCAGGTGCACGGCGTCGACATAAACCCTGAAGTTGTCAAGCAAACCAATGCCGGACATCTCCATATCATCGAACCCGGATTGGAGGAAATGCTCCGACAAGTGGTAAGTTCAGGGAAGTTCAAAGCCGATGTGAAACCCGAACAGAGTGATGCCTACTTCATCGTGGTTCCCACGCCTTTCAAAGGCGACCACCAACCCGACATCTCCTATGTGGAAGCCGCAACACGCTCGGTGACACCGCTACTTAAAGAAGGCGACCTGTTCGTAATCGAATCCACCTCACCCGTGGGAACAACAGAACTGATGGCGGAACTGATCCACCAGCTCCGCCCGGAACTGAACGGAAAAATCCACATCGCATACTGCCCCGAACGCGTACTGCCCGGAAACGTGATCTATGAACTCACACACAACGACCGCGTCATCGGAGGACTTACACCCGAAGCGACACAAAAAGCGATCGAGTTCTATGCCACATTCGTAACCGGAACACTGCACCCCACCAACGCGCGCACCGCCGAAATGTGCAAACTCACCGAGAACTCCTCGCGCGATGTGCAGATCGCTTTCGCCAACGAACTCTCGATGATCTGCGAGAAAGCGGGCATCAATGTTTGGGATCTCATCGCCCTCGCCAACAGGCACCCGCGCGTGAATATCCTGCAACCCGGTTGCGGAGTGGGCGGACACTGCATCGCCGTTGACCCCTACTTTATCACGGCAGCCTACCCCGAACAGGCGCAAATCATCGCTAAAGCACGACAAATCAACAACTTCAAGGCGCAATGGTGTGCCGAACGCGCCAAAAACGCTGTCCTTCGTTTCCAACTCGACCATGGCCGCAAGCCCCAAATCGCTCTAATGGGCCTCGCCTTCAAACCCAATATCGACGACCTTCGGGAATCGCCGGCAGTGGAGATTGTCGAAGAACTCACCCGGGAATTGGCCGACTACCCAATCGATGTTGTTGAGCCGAACATCAAAAGCCACCCCAAACATGAACTCACCGACTACCGAACGGCATACGAACGCGCCGACGTGGTGGTTCTTCTCACGGCCCACGAGCCGTTCAAATCCCTGAAATGGGACGACAACAAGGTAATACTTGACTTCTGCGGAATCTTCCGGCGCTGACCGGCAACCAACCTCATCCGACCCGAATCCCAACCACGCGACACACACTTTCCCTATGTGGCTCAGCATAATTGTCTACACCACAACGGCGCTCGCCTATTTCGCGCTCGGCATGCATGCCGCCCGGCGGGAACAGCGGCTACTCGCCACAACGGGAAAACACCTGCCGTTCTACAGTTGGGAAATCATCGCCTCGGTGCTGCTTTTCGCCACTGTGGCCGGATTGCGCTACGGCACGGGTTACGACCACCTGATGTATCTCAGCCAGTACAACTACCTGTCCGAAGGGCACAACATCTTCCGCAACTTTGAACCCGGATTCGTGTGGCTGATGAAAATTCTGGCGCGTAACGGAGTGCATTACTTCTTCTTCTTCGCTCTGTGCGCGGCCCTTCAGATGATCATGCTGCTGTGGGGAATCCGACACAACAAGCGGCTGATGCCGTGGATGGGTCTGTTGCTGATGACCAACTACTATTTTCTCTACTTCATGAACACAATCCGCGAGGGAATCGTTGCGAGTTTTCTGGTGGCGAGTGTTCCGGCGTTGGTCAATCGAAAATGGATTATTCCTGCCATTCTGGCATTGATTTTCGGCACGCTACATAAATCGGCATACTTCCTTTTTCCACTCACAGCCCTGCTGTGTGTAGTTCGGTGGAAAGAGTTGTCACGCCGATGGCATCTTGCGATTTTCCTGATGATGGTCATTATCGGTGCCATGCCTTGGTGGCAAGTATGGGTAATGAAAGCATTCCGCATGATTGCGCCAACCGTGGGATACGGATACTATGTTAAATCCATCAACGAGTTTATCGCCACCGGCGGACACTGGCCTCACATCGGCCCGAACTCACTGGCGGGATTACTGATAAAGCTGATTCTCATCTGGACTTATCCCCTTTTGCGGGCACACTACAAAGACGACAGATATCTGCCCTACTTCTTTTTGCTGTTTTTCGTTGGTGCATGCAGCCACAATCTACTGGTCAACACCGACCATTATATCCTTCGCCTGCTTGACAGTTTTTTGCTATGCACCCTGCCTTTGACAGCTTATCTTCTAAGTTATCAGTGGCAAACCCGCCGGCGATGGGCCTTGACAGGAATGCTCGCCCTATGCTGCTCATACATTTACATTGAGATGTTTAAGTCCACCTTTTACCCGACCAAGATGAACCTGCCGGTGATTTACCATTTCTTCCTCAACCCCAATCTGTGAATTATGCTCATTTCGGTAATCATTCCGGTATATCGGGCCGAGGC
>CACYCT010000008.1 GCA_902772965.1 uncultured Bacteroidales bacterium
ACTTTTTTTCGGAAAAATGAATATTTAACACCAGTTAACAGATAACACCTATTATAATAATAAGGGAGGTTAAGGAGATTAAGGAGTTTAGGGAGATTAAGGGGAGTAGGGGTGGGTTGTGGGTGTTGGGAAAAATGTGTACTTTTGCGGATATGTTACGAACGATTGATTTAAGTGTGGGCTACCGAGATGGTGGCAAGGAGCGAAGGTTGCTCACGGGGCTGAACGTGCATCTGGCCGAGGGTCAATTGGTTGCGCTTTTAGGGCGAAACGGCGTGGGGAAGTCCACGTTGCTTCGCGCGCTCACGGGCTCAGACAAGCCGTTATCGGGACGGGTGGAGTTTCGCGGTGTTGACGTGTCGACGCTGACGGCGCTGGAGCGCGCCCGGCTGGTGGGGCTGGTGTCGACGGATCGCATTCAAGCGGGCGGGCTCACTGTCCGCGAACTGGTTGGAATGGGTCGTCAGCCGTACACCGGTTTCTTGGGTCGCTTGGGCGATGAGGACAAGAATCGGGTGGCGGAAGGGATGGATGCCGTGGGCATTACGTCGAAGGCGGATAGTTACTTGTCGTCGTTGAGTGATGGCGAGCGCCAGAAAGCGATGATCGCGCGCGTGCTGGTCCAGCGGACTCCGCTGATTGTCCTCGACGAGCCGACGGCGTTTTTAGACGTGGCGAGCAGGATTGAGATTATGGGTTTGCTACGTCGGTTGGCGCACGAGGGCGGCCGTTCGGTGTTGCTGTCAAGCCATGATGTTTCGCAGTCGCTTCAATTGGCCGACAGGTTGTGGATTATCACTGATGACGGTCAGTTATTGGACGGCACTCCGCGGGAGTTGGTCAACTGCGGCGCGATGGACCGCGTGTTCGGCAGTCGGTTGGTGCGCTTCAACCCAACGTTGCTTGATTACGAGTCGGCCGACTGATTGATTTTCCGGATTACCCGGCATGGGTTTCCTACGGCGAGCGTGTCGGGTGGAATGTCTCCGACCACAACCGATCCGCCTCCGATAACTGCACGGTCGCCAATGGTCGCGCCGGGCATAACGGCTGTGTTTCCTCCAATCCAGACACTGTTTCCCACGGCAATCGGGCGGGCATATTCCATTCCGGCATCGCGGAGGTCCGCCTCAAGGGGGTGTCCTGCGGTGTAGAACCCGCAGTTGGGACCTATAAAGACGTTGTCGCCGAATGTGACGGGGGCTTCGTCGAGGATTATCAGTCCGGCGTTGGCGAAGAAGTTCTCACCGACTGAGATATTGAAACCGTAGTCGCACAGGAAGGGTGAGATGATTTTCAATTTCGCTCCCGCATGGCCGAGTATGCGTCGGATGAGTTCGTCGCGCTGCCGGGTTTGCGATGGGCGCAGGAGGTTGTAATCATAACAGCGCTCGTGTGTTTGGCCGAGCACATTGAGCAGGACAGCATTGTCGGTAGCCGGATAGAGTTGTCCGGAAGTCATGAGCCGGAGTTGTTCTTGCAGTTGCTGGTCGGGGTTCATAAGAAAATGTTTTGATCTACAAATGTAGTTCCGTTTCCGGCTCCGAGCAAATATATTAACATTCAACAACATTTTGAATCCTTAAAATTTGTAATTTTTATTACTTAATGTCCAATCTGAGAATATTTCTGTCCGTTTTGTTGCTTAAGTGTAACAGCAGCGTTAATTTTGTTGAGCAAATTTAAAATTATTGAAATATGAAAAGAAAGATAACCACACTACTGTTAGGCTCATTAGTTGCCGCGAACGCCTTTGCCGGCGGACTGATGACCAACACGAACTATCACATTGCCTTTGACCGCATGATGGCCCGCGGAGCGTCGATAGAGATTGACGGCACGTACAGCAATCCGGCAGGCTTGGTGTGGGGGAAAGACGGTGGTCAGCTGTCGTTCAACTGGCAGAGTCCCCGACAGAACCGCGACATCACCACCACGTTTCCGCTATTTCCGGGCGAGAACAACACGAAGAAGTATCACGGCAAGGCTTCCGCTCCGTTTGTGCCGGGTTTGTTCGGCATGTACAAACGCGACCGTTGGGCGGTGTCGGCAATGGTGGGCATCTTCGGCTCTGGCGGATATGTGAAATACGACAACGGTCTGCCGATGTTTGAGGTGCCGGTGCTGGCGATGCTCACGCAATCGGGGATGACACCCGAGATGTACACAATTGACACACAAATGCGCGGCAAGCAGTATATTTATGGTGCTCAGGCCAATTTCACTTATCGTCTGAACGACCATTTCTCGGCCGCGATTGGAGTCCGCGCGAGTTATTACGACGGCTATTACCGCGGCCATCTGGTGACCACGACGGCTCCGGCGTTGGGCAGCAAGGAGTTGATCAACGTGCAACTTGATGTGGACCAGCGCGGTTGGGGTTGGAATCCGATTATCGGCCTGAACTATCGCTGGCGCAATTTGACGCTTGCGGCGCGCTATGAGTTCCGCACCCGGCTGAACATTCCCAACAAGACCCACACGTTGTCGGCTTCCGTGAACACGGGTAACCCCACCATTGACGCGGCTGCAGCCTCACGGCTTGGAGCGCTCACGGGTCCGTATCAAGACGGAGCCAAGACTCGCTACGACATGCCGGCGCTGCTCTCGGTGGCGGCCGGATATGAGTTCCGCCCGAATGTCCGCGCCACGCTGGAATACCACTTCTTCGACGACAAGAACGCCAAAATGGCAGGCGACCGGCAGAAAACGCTCAAGCACGGCACGCACGAGTTTCTTGCCGGTGTGGAATGGGACATCACGAAGATGTTCACCGTCAGTGCCGGCGGACAACGCACCGACTACGGCCTGAGCGACGACTACCAGCAGCACACCTCGTTTGCCTGCGACAGTTATTCCGTCGGCTTGGGCGGCGCGGTAAACGTGAACCGCCACGTGCGGCTGAACGTGAGTTATTTCTGGACAATGTACAGCGACTATAAGAAGCACATTCCGGCAGGCACACCCGGCGGCTACCTCGGCACTGGCCTTGAGGGCACCGACCGGTTTTCGCGCACCAACGGTGTGTTCGGCCTTGGAATCGACTACAAATTCTAATCGGCTGACTGAAGATATCCCCCCATTCTCACAATAAACGCCCCCTTTCGGCCGTTCAAGAGACAATCCTAAGCTTCTTTTATATGCAGGGCCGCCGTCAACTCGTTTGCCGCACGGCTCTGCTTTTGGTTAAACAATGGAAAAACCTTGGCGCAACACCATTGCCGCTGACATGCCCGTTGACCACAACTGGCCGTTAGCGCGGGAACTCTCCGACCTTATCGGCGAGGACTTCCGCATAGAAACCCTTGACGGCCGTGCCCACGTGGCGAGAACACGGCGTATCGTGAACTACTTCAGAATGGGGCTACGCCTGTTCCGCCACCGAAAACAGACGCGCCTGCTCGTGAGTTGGCAGCAATTTTTCGGAGTGGTGTTCGCATGGTTGTGCAACCTTTTTCGTGTGAACAAAACCACAACCGTGGTGGTGATGACATTCATCTACCGTTCAAAGCACGGCCTGCCCGGACGGATATACCACCGCTGGATTCGTGGGGTGCTTCATAGCGGATACGTCGACTGCGTGATAGTCTACAGCCGATTTGAGGTTGAACACTACAGCAGACTATTCCAAGTGGATAAGCCACTCTTCGTCTACGCGCCGCTCACGACCCCCACCCCGCCCCAACTCGACACAACCGAGCGCGGCTACATCTTCTCAACCGGCTCGAGCAACCGAGACTACGACCTACTCATCGGCGCGCTCGCCCACACGCGACATCGCCTCGTGATTGCCTGCAACAGCCTGCCACAGCCGGAAGCCAAAAACATCCGTGTACTTCACAACACGTTCAACTCCGACATGCTCGCCCACATGGCCGGGGCCGACATTGTAGTCGTCACCCTATCCGACCCGAACATCAGCAGTGGACAACTGGTTGTGCTGCAAGCGATGTCGCTGGGTAAACCGGTGATTGTCACCCGGTCACGGGGTCTGGAAGATTACGTTGCGGACAACGTAACCGGCATAGTGGTTGACAGCGACCCGTCTCAACTGCTACAAGCCGTCGACACGCTGCAAAGTGACTTGCACCTGCGCCGGCGAATGGGTCAGGCGGCCCGCGAGGCATACGAGAAGAACCACACGCCAAGGCATTTGGCGCGCGCGGTGGCCGAAGTACTCACAAAACAAACCGAGTGACGGCCTCATTTACCCAAACGGGTAATCTTGACGTTGGTGCGGCTGGTGAACCCGTAGTTGTCACCTTTGGGCAGAAGGAAGTCGATTTTCATTCTCAACCTGCGGCCCATGCGGTCTTTGACCACCCACTTGCCGTTGAGCTTAGGCACACGCTCACTCTCGACAAGTATCGTGTCTCCCATTCGGAAACCCTTGCCAAAAAGGTCGGGCGAGAGTGCCACCCAACGGATTTCGTATTTCTTCAGCCGTGTATTGTCGATGCGCTCCCCACTGGCCGTGACCCAACCCGCACCACCCATTCCGGGGTGGTACTTTGTTGCGCTCACGGTGTAGGTTTGCGCGCCGGCCCACATAGCCGCGCACGTCATCGCGCCTAAAAGAAAACGGCGCAAAAATGCTTGTTTTTGGTTATTCATCGGCGGCAAAAGTACAAAAAAACTTTCAACCGGCCAAATTCACTTTCACTCACGCAACCGAAGCCATGTTGCATATGGGGCGGCCGCACGGTGGTTTCACTATGGTCTCACCTTAATATTACTTAAAAGCGGCACCCACGCTTTGTCATAAGAAAAAAAAATGCGACCTTTGGCAGTTAAACCGTACGCCCGCCACGCTGCGCGAGCGCTAACAGATTGTTTATGAGACCTCTCGCAACCATAGCCCTGCTCCTGATAGTGGCTCTGATTCCCTCGGGCGCAATGGCAAAAAAGAAAAAGAAATACGCCAAACAGGTGGTCGACACCACCCAAGTGGCCGCCGTGGCCAATCATCCGAAGGCGCTTGCCGTAACCGACCCCACCCGCCAACTCTACGGCGAGTGGACCATCACCCAATTACGCCGCAAACCCGTTCTGACCCAAGAGCGGCCATACGTCTACCTTGACTTTGCCACCAACCGCGTTTACGGCAACAACGGCTGCAACAGCATCAACGGCCGATTCGACTTGCACGGTTTCGCAATCACGTTCCACGACATGGTGGCCACCGACGAGCAATGCCACAACAGCACCTCGGAGCGGACGATAATGAAAACCCTTTCGGAAGTGCGCACCTATGCCGCCACCACACTCGACGATATGGTCTACCTTGACCTGCTCAACTCCCGCGGCACATCGCTGCTCACGCTGCAACGGCTCAACTTTGACCTGCTCAGCGGGGCATGGACCGTGACACAGATCGCCGGCGACACCATCACGCCCGACCGCCGCCCGCGCCTTGTGATAGACCCCGACCAACTGCAACTGCACGGGCAAACCAGTTGCAACACCATCAACGGCATCATCACCATCGACCCAAACAAAAAGATGGCCATCCAATTCGACGATATCCGATCCACAGGCAACCGGTGCGAGCAAATCGGAGTTGAAACCGCCCTGCTGATTGCCCTTGAGCAGGCCGAGCGCTGCCGCCGGATTGATGACAACCACTCGATGCTTATCGATGGTGAAGGCCGCACCGTACTCGTGCTCGAACGACTTAACTTAAAGCGATAAAACCACCTCTGTCATGAACCTCTCCAAAATCACAGTATCTCTGCTTGCGGGCGTGGCGTTGGCCCTGTTCGGCTGCACGCAAACCAAGACGACCGAGGCAGGAACCGAACAACCGGCTACCGACACCGTCACCACCGTCGAAACCATCGAAACCGCCATCAACACGTTTATAACCGACTCCATCGCCGCGAACTATGAACCGGCCGAGTTGACAATTCCCTGCGTCCATATCGTGGCCACAGACACAACCGACACAACCGACATTCGAGTGTGGGGAAACTTCTATGTGTTCAACTACAACATCGCAGGCGACACGCTCAAAACCGTCAGCGGCGGCAGTTACCCGGGCCTGATTCATATCAGGAAAACCGGTGCGAACTATGCCGTCACCGCCTTCGACCGTGTGGAGGACGGCTCAAACTATCTGCCGAGCGCGAAACGCATCTTCGGCGACAAGTTGGACGCGTTTGAGAAAATCACCTCCAACGACTCCCTGCGCGAAGAGCAACGCGCGGCCATGATCGCCGACCACGTCAAGCGCAACGGCCTCAGCGTGAAACTCTATCAAGACTATGGCTGGCCGGCCAAACCCATTCCGGCGAAATAAAACGTAATACGCTAAGACAAAAAAACGTGACAAAAGAACCGTCCCCCTGTCACGTTTTTTGACGAATGACGCACGGGTCAGTCTTTCTTTTTTGACGACTTGCGGGCAGATTGTTTTCGCTTTGGCTTGGCTTCTGGCTCGGGGTGCTGTTCGGCCTCGGGCTCCTCGGGGGCGAAGTCGCCGGTGAGGTCTTTGACGATGTTGTTGCGCATCATGGCCACTTCGCGCTTTAACTGCTCGATTTCGGCTTCCTGATTGCTGATGGTGAGCAACAGGGCGTTGAGTTCCTCGTTGTCGATCTCGCTGGGGTATTGCTGCTCAACCCGGGTCATAAAGTCGGAGAGCACGTTCATATAGTTGGTGAAGGCCATATAGGGCGACTCATACGGACTGTAGAGCGAGTGGATCCGCCCGTCGGAACTGTGCTTGGTGGCCATGTAGAAGAAATGGTCGGAGGCTTGGAGGTAGTACCAGTCCTGCTTGATTCGCCTGTCTTGGCACAGGCGCACGCGCTCGCCGATGGAGTAGAGTTTCTCCACGGCTTCCTGCTGGAGGCCGTTTCCGAGCCATGCGCTGGTGTCCCGAGCCTCGTCGGCCCACGAGATGGGGTGAGTGACGGTGAGGATGTCTACCGGCTTGAGTTTTGATGCCACTTCCGATGGTGTCCAGAAGTTGATATCGCTTTCTTGCGCGAAGCGGGGCAGCGCGCGCAGGAATTCGAAGATGCCGCTCTCGCGCGGCTGGAGTTCTCCGAGGGTCTCGTAGTTCATAAACAGGTTAACGAGCTGTTCCTCCTGTGGCAGGGCGGCAATCCAGTTGATGAACTTATCGGCCGTGAGGGGGTATGCGGGCCAGTTTCCGTCGCTGAAGCGGAAGGCGATGTCGTCGCTGAGTTTGGAGTTTTTCAGCAATAGCCGCAGTTTGGGCGAGGAGGCGGCGTTGTAGAGGTAGTTGGGCGACTTCCATCCGAGTATGTGCTTGGCGCCGTCGGTAATCATGGCTTTGAATCCCATGGAATGCACCATGGCGGCGATGTCGTCGTTGTAGATCAACTCTGTGTTGCGGAACACCGTCGGGCGAACGCCGAAGAGTTGGAAAATCTTCTCGTCGTGTGCTTTCACTTGCGCGACAAACTCATCGGGGTCGTAGAGCGAGGCGAGTGAGTGGGCATAGGTCTCGCTGAGAAATTCCACACAGCCGGTTTCGGCGAGTTCTTTCATCGAGTCGATAAACTCGGGCACGTACTGTTCGAGTTGCTCGAGTGCCACGCCGCTGATGGAGAATGCCACTTTGAATTTCTTTCCGTAGGTTTGAATCATCTCGAGCAGGGTTTCGTTGGCCGGCAGATACGACCGGTGGGCGATGCGGGTGATGATGTCGTCGTTTGCGAAGTCGTCGTAGTAGTAGTGGTCGTTACCGATGTCGAAGAATCGGTAGGTTTTCAGCCGGTTGGGCTGATGTATCTGGAAGTATAGGCAAATTGCTTTCATAGGGAAGTAGGAGTGTTAGTGGATGAGTGAGCGGTAGATATTGATTACTTTCGCTCCGGCTTTGTCCCATGTGATTTGGGCCACCTCGTCGAGTCCGCGTTGCCGCAGTTGGTCGTACATTGCCGGATAGTTGATGATTGAGTATATGGCGTCGGCCATGGCGTTGATGTCCCAATAGTCGACTTTAATGACGTTTTCAAGGATTTCGGCGCAGCCCGATTGCTTGCTGATGATTGACGGCACGCCCATCTGCATGGCCTCCAGGGGTGAGATGCCGAAAGGTTCGCTCACGGAGGGCATGATGTACACGTCACTGGCTTTGAGCATTTCGTACACTTCTTTTCCGCGCAGGAAGCCTGCGAAGTGGAACCGGTCGGCGATGTGGCGGCGGGCGGCCAGCCGGATCATCTTTTCCATCATGTCGCCGCCGCCGGCCATAACGAACTGCACGTTGTTCACCTTCCGGAGCACTTGCACGGCAGCCTCAACGAAGTATTCCGGTCCTTTCTGCATGGTGATTCGTCCGAGGAAGGTGACCACTTTGTCGTGTTTGGGCGGGACGGTGACGTTGAGCAGTTCCTCGCTGAGGGGCTCAACGGCATTGTGGACTGTGGTGACTTTAGCGGGGTCGATGCCGTATTTGTCGATTACGGTGCGGCGCGTGAGGTCGCTCACAGTGATGATATGGTCGGCGTGGTTCATGCCGTCTTTTTCGATGCTGAACACGGTGGGGTTGACGTTGCCGCGGCTGCGGTCGAAGTCGGTGGCGTGAACGTGGATCACGAATGGTTTGCCGGTGACTTGCTTGGCGTGGATTCCGGCGGGGTACGTGAGCCAGTCGTGCGAGTGGATCACGTCGCATTCCACCGTTCGCGCGATCACGCCGGCTACAATGGAGTAGTTGTTGATTTCCTCGAGCAGGTTGTCGGGATAGCGTCCGGAAAACTCAATGCAGCCGAGGTCGTTGGTGTTCATGTAGTTGAAGTCGGCGTAGATATGGTTTCGCAGGTCGTAGTAGAGTTGCGGGTCGCACACGTTGCCGATTCGTCCCTGCACGTAGTCCCATTGCACGTCGCGCCATGCCACGGGGGTGGTGTTGGCGCCGATGATCCGCGCGAAGTCTTTCGGCTCGTCGCCTTGCGGTTTGGGGATAACAAAGGTGATATCCATCTCGCCCGATTGGGCCATGCCTTTTGTGAGTCCGAAACTTGCTGTTCCGAGGCCGCCGAGGATGTGCGGTGGAAATTCCCACCCGAACATTAATGCTTTCATATCGAACTGGAGTGGGTTTTATTCGGTGATGATATTGAGGTTTTTAAAGATTCTGAGGATGCGGACGACTCCGGCCACGTTCGGGGCGTAACTCACCGCTCCGCGCCCGAAGAAGGGCGGGTTGCCGTCGTAGAGTTCACTCAGCGTGCCGATGCATGCTTCTTTCATCTCGTCTTCGAAGCCGATCATCATGCGCTCGATGAAAGGAAGTCCGTTCCAACCGAACACTTTGATGTGTGTGTTGGCATAGAATCCGATCAGCCACGGGCGTGCCGAGCCGGCGAAGTATGCCTGCTGGCGTTGTTCGGGATTGCCGAGATAGAAGGGAATGTAGCCGAAACTGTTCGGGCTGAGTGTCCGCAAGCCTTTGGGCGTGAGCAGTTCTCGTGTGGCCACGTCGAGCACGCCTTTCCGCTGACGCCGGTCAAGTGGCGAGTAGTCAAGGCCTGCGGCGATGATCATGTTCGGGCGGACGCTCAGGTCGGTGTACGCCCCGTTGACATAGTCGTAGAGGTAGCCGTAATCGGTGAGGAACGTGTCGAGGAAGGCCACGCGCGCGCGCTCGGCGATGTCACGCCAGCGTGCAACAGAGGCGGCCGCGTCGGGCTCGTTCTCAAAAATCTCGATGGCACACATCAGCGCGTTGTACCACAATCCGTTGTGCTCAACAAGGAATCCCGTCCGGGGAATGAGCGGCGTACCGTCGGGGTGGGTCGAGTCCATCCACGACATGGGCCGGCGGGTACCGTCGGTGGTGACAAGTCCGTTGTCGGCCACTTTCAGGTTGGGGTGTCGGCCGTCAATGATAAAGTCAAGCATCTCGCGAATCAGTTCGCCATATCGCTCGCGGCAGATGTCGTTGGTCTGGTCGTGGGAATATCGCTGGAGTCCCCAGATAATCCAGAGGGGAACGTCGGGCTGGTCGATGCCGGCGAGGTGGCGGTCGGGTGTTCCGTCGCTCATCCAGCGGCGCATGGCTTTCGCGCCGGTGTCCATAATGCCCTCGAAGTCGGAGCGGTGGTGCACCGAGAGCGTACAGCCCGGCAAGGCGATGAACTCATCGCGCGCCCGGATTTTGAACCATGGGTAGCCCGCAAGCAGGTAACGGCCGTCGGCATTGGTGATATAGAACTGTTTAGCACTGTTTTTCAAACAGTTGTAGAAACTCGTCCGTGGGGTTCGATGGCCGATTTCGTCTTCATACATGCGTGCCAGTTGGCGGGTGTTCACCGGGTCGGTTCCGGCCGAGAAGATGATGCTCTCGCCTTTGCGGATGTCAACCTCAAAGTATCCCGGCACGTACAGGTCCTCGCTATAGGGAATACCGCGCTCCTGGTCTTTGATATACTCGATGTCTTTGTACCAGTGCGGGTCGAACACGAAGCGCGGCTTGCGGCTCATTTGCATAAACAACGTGGGGTAGCCTTCGTACATACGCGTGGCGATACCGTTGGAAACCTCTTGATAGTCGGTCGATGCGGCGGCGTTTTCCACACAGAGTTCGTTCGCGGCGCGGAAAGCGAGGAACGGACGGAACTGGAGTGTGGTTTGCGAGTGCGCCTCTACAAGGGTGTAGCGAATGAGGATACGGTTGGCGTGGGTGATGAAGACTTTCTCTTTTTTCAGAATCACGCCACCGACGCGGTAGGTCAACGTAGGCACACGCTCACAGTCGTACTCGCGGATATACTTGTGGCCGTTCGGGCTGAACACGTTGCCTTTGTAGCGGTGGATTCCGAGGTTGAACGGAGCGCCGTGCTGAATCACGGTTTCGTCAAGCGAGGAGAGCAGCACGTGGCTGTTGTCGTCAAGCCAAGGGATGGGAATCACGAGCAATCCGTGTTGCTTTCGCGTGTTGCAGCCCACGAGGGTGGTGCAGTGGTAGGCTCCCGACTGGTTGGTGCGCAACATCTCTTTCGATAGCGACTGCTCAAGATTGATTATTAGGTTTTTATCAAATTTCAGGTAACTCATTTCGAGCGGTATATTTTGGTTGGAAGGTATTTAACAAATGGCGACAGGTGGTTTCACCTTTCATATCCGGTTACGAAATTATAAAAAAACTCTCAGCTGTGAAAACTTTTTGCGAAAAATTCTCTCATTTCTCTCCATTTTAAACGAGTACAACAATGGCAGCCGGATTGGACACCGACCGTAACCGCATTGATTAGAGCGAGCCATTCGTCTGGATTGCGGCATATAAGACATAATCCACTCAAATTCATGCAATTCGCTCAATCTGTTATTCCCCGGCGAAAAATCCGTACAATCCGCTTCATCCGTTGTTGCCTGAAAGCGCCCCTCCTTAATGCGAAATCCGGCAGGCGGGCTCGGATTGTGAGCGCTCGTCTGCCGGATGATGGTGTGAGTGTGACAGGTTGTGTTATTTCACCTCTTCGTAGGGCACGTCTTCGGGTCCGTCGGAGTTGTCGCCTCCGGTGGGGCCTTGAGGTCCGCCGCCGGGGAAGCCTGCGCCGGGTTGGCCACCTTGAGCCTGCTGAGCGGCTTGGTACATTTGGGTCACCAGGGTCTGGAGTTCTCCCTTAGCCTTTTCGATGGCGTCGAGGTCTTGGGCTTTGTGAGCCTCCTTGAGTTTACCGAGTGCGGCCTCGATTTGGCTCTTGAGTTCGGCGGGAACTTTGTCGCCCGATTCGGAGAGCATTTTCTCGGTTTGGAAGATGATCGAGTCGGCCTCGTTGATCTTGTCGATACGCTCTTTCTCGCGCTGGTCGGCTGCGGCGTTGGCTGCGGCCTCGTCTTTCATGCGTTGGATTTCGGCTTCGGTCAGGCCACTGCTGGCTTCGATTCGGATGGACTGCTCTTTTCCTGTGGCTTTATCTTTGGCGCTGACGTTGATCACGCCGTTTTTGTCCACGTCGAACGACACTTCAATCTGAGGTACGCCACGGGGTGCGGGAGCGATTCCGTCGAGGTGGAAACGGCCGAGGGTCTTGCAGTCGCGTGCCATCGGGCGCTCGCCTTGAAGCACGTGCACTTCCACTTCGGGCTGGTTATCGGCCGCGGTGGAGAACACCTGACTCTTGCGCGCGGGGATGGTGGTGTTGGCTTCGATAAGTTTGGTCATCACGCCACCGAGGGTCTCGATACCCACCGACAGGGGAATCACGTCGAGCAGCACGATGCCTTCCTCGTGGAGTTCACCGCTGATGATTCCGCCTTGGATAGCGGCGCCTACGGCAACCACCTCGTCGGGGTTCACGCCCTTCGACGGGGCTTTGCCGAAGAAGCGTTCCACCACTTGCTGGATGGCGGGGATACGGGTTGAACCGCCAACGAGAATCACCTCGTCGATGTCGCTTGTCGACAGGTTGGCGTCTTGCAGCGCCTGACGGCAGGGGGCGATGGTGGCTTGGATGAGGCTGTCGCAGAGTTGCTCAAACTGGGCGCGCGACAGGGTTTTCACCAAGTGCTTGGGCATTCCGTCCTGCTGGGTGATGTAGGGCAGGTTGATTTCTGTGCTGGTGGAACTGGAGAGTTCGATTTTGGCTTTCTCGGCCGCTTCTTTAAGACGTTGCAGAGCCATCGGGTCTTTGCGCAGGTCGATACCTTCCTGTTTTTGGAACTCGTCGGCCAGCCAGGTGATGATACGCTGGTCGAAGTCGTCGCCGCCGAGGTGGGTGTCGCCGTTGGTGGCTTTAACCTCAAACACGCCTCCGCCGAGTTCGAGAATCGAGATATCAAACGTTCCGCCGCCGAGGTCAAACACGGCGATGCGCTTGTCGTCATCGGTTTTGTCGAGGCCGTAGGCAAGTGCCGCGGCGGTAGGCTCGTTCACGATACGCTCCACTTTCAGTCCGGCGATTTCACCGGCTTCGATGGTGGCTTTACGCTGAGAGTCTCCGAAGTATGCCGGCACGGTAATCACGGCGCGGTCGACGGTGGTTCCGAGGTAGTCTTCGGCGGTTTTCTTCATTTTTTGGAGAATCATGGCGGAGATTTCCTGCGGGGTGTACTTACGGTCACCGATAAGCACGCGCGGCTGGCGGTTGCCGCCGTCGACAACGCGGTAGGGCATACGGTCCACATCGGCCTGCACGTGGTCGATGGTCTCTCCCATGAAGCGCTTGATCGAGAAGATGGTGCCGGTGGGGTTCATGATGGCTTGGCGTTTTGCGGGGTCGCCCACAATGCGCTCGCCGCCTTCTTTAAATGCCACAACCGAGGGGGTCGTGTTGCGTCCCTCACTGTTGGGGATCACGACGGGGTTCTTGCCCTCGAGTACGGAAACACACGAGTTGGTGGTTCCAAGGTCTATTCCGATAATTTTTCCCATTGTATTGTTGTTTGATTTGTTTCGTTAATAAATAAAGGTGTCTGGGTGAATCGTGGAGTTTTGCGCTTCACGTTTCGCTATATAATTAAGCAACGGCCGTGCCGATGTGGCACGGTCGCGCGTATTCTGCCATGATGTCGCGAAATATGTCAGATTGGGCCTTTGACGCTGACACGTTGTCAGTCGCGAACAAGATTAAGTGACGTTATCGGGCAAGAATGATGTTAATCAGCGCATTCAGATCGGCAACATCCACCGTGCCGCTGCTGTCGATATCGGCCGCTTCGGTGGTGGGCCCGGCTCCGATAATGATATTGACCAGCGCGTTTGTATCGGCGACATCCACCTTACCGTCACCCGTGACATCTCCCGGCACACCCGCGCTCAGACTGAGGTATGCCATGCCATCGCGCACGTCGATGGTGATGTAACCCGGGTGCCACTGCGGACCGTAATAGATGTGCTGACTTTCCCACATATCGCCCGACCATGCCAAATACAACCGGTAACGTCCCTGCGGCATATTTTCAGGCAGAAAACACGTCATTTCGGTCACATTCCATCCCATTGACCAATAATCGGAGTATTTAGGTGTTTCACCCTGGTCGTAAGAGCAGCAATATATGTTGTCGATCACGCGCCGGCCGGTGGCGTCGGTAAGAATGAGCCCCCAAGACATCACTTTCCAGTTAAGTTCACCGCGCACAGAGGCTTTATGGCAACTCACAAACGCCGTATCGCCGAGTTGCACAACTGCGGCATCGGGACGGAAGTCGGCGAACATGCCCACCGCGTCGTGCCAACCGCCCAACGTGTCGGGGCGAATGCCTATTGTGGCAAACTGGTTAGACGTGTAGTTATAACTGCCGGGATCGAGTAAACTCAACGCGAAATAGTTGTCATATCTTCCGCCCCAACCCCAGTTGATGTGAAACAATCCGTCACGACTGCATCCGTCTACCACAAAGGCATGACCTCCACCTTGGTCGCCATTGCCTGAATAGGCAATCGGACGCCCTTGCTGCAACTCGCGCGCCATTGCCATCTCCCACGCTCCGGGCGTGGAGTCGTTTCGGGTGAGATAGAGCATTCGAGGGTCATATCCGAAATACTTAAACAGCACGTTCGACACCATATAGGAATACGCCCAACTCGATGAGCCGTAACCCATCTCGACTGCAATTCCGACATCACTCATCAGCCGGGCAACGGCATCGATCTGTTCCTGGGTGCCATAGTATTCATAATAATTCCGCATCCTGTCCCAATGGTACGCATGATTGAAATCGGCGCTCAACAGCACTGAATCCTCGCCTTTGTTGATGTGGCAGTAATAACTGTGACTTCCCTTTCCCTGCGCCGGCCATTTATGATAGTTCATGATCTGCGCCGTGGCAGTGGCGACACACCCGGTGACGCAATGCTCGGTATACCCATAGGAATCCACATACGTCGGGCAATAAAGATTGAACGGGTCTCTTTGATTCCATTGTGTCGACAGCATAGGCGCCACCTCGGGGAACACCCCTCCGGCATGATAGGCATAATGCGGGTTGGCGCGCAAAACAGCCATCTCCCGCTGATAGTTGCCCAACCACCACGCCACGTTACACGGAATATCCTCCGCATCAAAGTGACCTTTATCACCTCGCGCGAGCACACTACGCGCGTTGTCGTCTCCGGCAATGATCACGAAACCGCTGTCACCTCCATAATTGAACACATAAAAATCGGTCTGTCCATCCGCGCCGGCCGGGGCATAGACCAACTCAATATCACCGGATGCCGACGCCGGTGCCTTGCGCGGAACAGACAAACGCGCCTCAAGGGCTTTCTGACGCGCGGCCGTTTCCGTCACCGGCCCGGCTTGGGCCGACAACGCCGCCGACACCGCAAACAACAATAAGTAAGCGATTTTATCCATCATAATCTCTGTTTTTAAATCCACCGACAAAAGTACAAACAAATTGTCAGCAAAACAAATTCCCAGACCACTTTTTCACAAAATCCGCCCCATCACCCGTTTGGAGGCATAAAAAAGAAAAAACCAGAATAATCTCAGAGAAAAATTTGGCGACACTGAAATAACTTTGTAATTTTGTACGTTCTTAAGAAGCCAAAATCAGCCACTGAAAATCCATGTTCAATATATTTAGAAAGAAAAAGCACATTACCACCCTGCCGTTCCACACCGACGTGCATTGCCACATCATGCCCGGAGTGGACCACGGAGCGCAAACCATTGAAGACTCCCTCGCCATGCTGCGCGCCGAAATGGAAATGGGTATCAACCGCGTCATTCTCACCTCGCACGTTACCGCGGAAACTTTTGAAAACACACCCGAAACCCTCGCCGCGGGATTCGACACGCTCAAACGCGCCGTCGAAGAGGAACAACTGCCCATTGAACTGCACTATTCCGCCGAATACCGCATCGACGAGTACTGGAACAAAGAATACGCCCTCGGGCACGAGATACCCATGCCGGGAAACTTCATCTTGATGGAGAACTCCTTCCAGCAGGAAATGCTCCAACTCGACGACCTGCTCTTCGACCTGCGCGTGAAAGGCTACAAGCCCATCTTGGCACACCCCGAGCGCTACTCCTACTATTCCGACCGAAAACAGCGACTGCAACAGATTCACGACACAGGCGTGAAATTCCAAGTCAATCTCCTCTCTTTAGCCGGCTACTTCGGCCACGGCCCCCGAGAAACGGCTCTGTGGATGATTCAGAACGGTCTGGTTGACATGCTCGGAACCGACATGCACAACCTCGAACACGCCAAAGTGATTCATGACTATATCGCCTCGCACGACTGGGAAAGGCAAGCGAAAAAACTTGAGGGACACCTTTTAAACGACTGGGTGAAAGGGCCAACCCAAAAAGCACAGCACTAACACCTCCTTACCCCATCGAAACAGCGATAAGGCCGAAACCGGCAAAACCTCGACAGGAATCGCACCTCTATCGAGGAGACACGCTGCGCATATTTGCTTGGAATACACACAGCCCCGGCATAACCTTTTGCTGATTTAACACACTCCCCCGCCTTACGGACTTCGTCGCGGATAGACACACATACTATTAGCCATTTGTCATCCGCAAAGACAACCCGTCCCTTTCCGGTTTGGCGTCGGGCCCGACGCAACGGGAAAGGGACAGGTGATACGGTATAGAAAGAATTGTTCAGTCTTTCTTTTTCTTGCGGTCGCCGTAACGGCTGAAGAACTTGTCGACGCGTCCGGCGGTGTCAACGAGTTTCTGCTTGCCGGTGAAGTAGGGGTGCGACGAACTGGTGATCTCGAGTTTCACGAGCGGATAAGTCACGCCATCGATTTCGATGGTTTCCTTGCTGTTGACAGTGCTGCGGGTGATGAACACCTCGTCGTTCGACATGTCTTTGAATGCGACCTCGCGATAGTTGGAGGGGTGCAGATCTTTTTTCATTGCTGTATTGGATATCCTTTTGTTGTTAGCGAATTAAGTTGTTGGGCATTGGTAAGTGCCCGTTTTCTCGCGTAATGGCCTGCAAAGGTACAAACTTTTTCCGGACTGGCAAAATTCCGCGCGTTTTTTTCGCCTTTTTTGTTCAGTCGAGCACAGTCCCGAGCATCAAGTCCGTCCAAAGACTTTGCGATTCGGGCGGAAAGCAGTAATTTTGCGCGCTGTTTCCGGTAGGGGGACTGTGAAAGGAGAAAAATTCATGATTTCGATTGTTCATATAGTAGGAGTGCTGCTCACTGTGGCATTGTTGCTGGTTGTGAGTTGGTGGAGTGGCAGGCAAGTGAAAGATGCGCGCGTGTTCATGACCGGCGGCTCATCGGGCAGTTGGATGGTGTGTGGCGCGTTGCTGGGCACTCTGGCCGGCGGCCAGTCGACCATAGGCACAGCTCAGTTAGCGTTCAGTTATGGTCTGTCGGCGTGGTGGTTTACCATTGGTGCCGGTCTGGGGTCGCTGTTGCTGGGTCTGGTGTATGCCGGTCCGCTACGGCGTAGCGGCTGCACCACGCTGTTGGAGATTGTGGGTCGCGAATATGGCCGTAAGGCCGAGACACTGGGTTCCATGCTGTTTCTGGTGGGCATTTTCATCAGTATTATGAGCCAGGTGCTGTCGTCGTCGGCCATGATAGGCAGTATGTTTGGCATTTCTACGATGTGGGCTTCGGTAACTGGTGCGTTACTGATTATGCTTTTTGTGCTGTTCGGGGGAATCCGTAGTGCCGGAGCGAACGGTATCATAAAACTCATCTTACTCTATCTCAGTTCTATAGTTGCTGGGGTGGTCGTGTGGCATCTGGGCGACGGATTCATGGGTCTGCGCTCGAGCATTGATGGCGTTTGCCAGTTGCCCTCAGTTGGAAATCTGAATAACTTGACTGGAGTGGAGCAGATTCATCATCGTTACGGTAGCCTGATTGCGCGTGGTGCAATGAAAGATTTGGGTGGTTGCCTGTCGCTTGTTTTGGGCGTGGTATCGACTCAGACCTATGCGCAGTGCATCTGGTCGGGGGCCAGTACCCGTAAAGCACGTCGCGGAGCGTTGTTGTGCTCCTTTTTTATTCCCATCATCGGAGCCGCCTGCACGCTTGTGGGCCTGTATATGCGTGGACACTATGTCACGGCCGAAGAGGCTGTGGCGATGCGGCAAGCAGGCGAAGCACTGCCGCAAGGAGTGGGTGTGATTGCCGACTCGGCTCAGGCTTTCCCGCAGTTCATCCTCAACCACCTGCCGGCCTGGCTGGGTGGTATCATGCTGGGAACGTTACTCATTAATATAATAGGCTGCGGCAGCGGGTTGTCGCTTGGAGCGGCTACCATACTGGTGCGTGATGTATACAGTAATGTGCGAGGTCGACTCGGTTGGAAGTCAGAGGAAGTGTCGCAGTTGCAGCAGACACGCTTGTCTATCGTTGGATTGCTTGCGGTGGCGGTGCTGGCCACACAAGTGTTCCATGGCAGTTTCATCAACGACTTGGGCTTCCTGTCGCTGGGCTTGCGTGCCATGGCCATCTTGTTCCCACTGAGTTTCGCGCTGTGGATGCCCGGGCGGTTTGCGGCCCGCAAGGTGCTGCTGTCCATGCCGGTGGGTGTGGGGGTGATGCTGGTTGCCAACATGGTGTCGCTGCCTGGCGATGCGGTGTATTACGGGCTGGCCTCGTCGCTGCTGGTGTTGCTCGTTTAAGAAATGGGTGGTGAGCGAAGAATTTTGTGATTTTGTCGAGTGAAAAACTCCATCAATAATGCATGGTGTATATGCATACCATTATGCAAGACCCGTTGCGCCTATTGTGATTTCTACTCCACTGTAAGGACGGGGCTGGCAGGGTGCCATGTAGGCTGCGGCTATGACTGGGAAATCCGCCGCAGGAGAGCCTCCATTTCCGGCGGAAGCATCAGGCGCGGGTCATCGGTGGATGTGACTGTGAGGGCTTGCAGAAAGTGGGGCATCTCGGCGCGGTATATCTCAAGCATACGCGCCTGCCGGGGCGATTGCTGTCGGGCGGAATAGAGCGTGTTGGCGAGGCGGTCGGCGAGTTTGACAAGCGGGGCGTAGGGTGTGGCGCGGATTCCGGCGTAATACCGCTCGCCGGCACGCTCGGCGCGGGTGCGGCCTTTGTCGTTGGTAAGGGCGTAGACGATTTCGGTGGCCATTCGGGCTTGCGCGTCACCGAGCCATTGCGAGGCGAGGCGCAGCACGTCGTTGTAACTTTGGCGCGCGTCTTCGATACTGTCGTGGAAATACGCGCCGAAGACAACGGGGAGAATGTCGGCGGCTGAGGTGATGCAGTGGTGGGCGTGGTTGGCCGTGTTGTCGGCCACCATATCGAGGTGGAAACCGTAGGGGTGGACATCGTCGTAGGTCTGATTGACGGACGCGTGGAGTTCGTGCGCGGCTTGGCGCATTTGCAGAATCAGGACCTTATTGTCAAGCATGAACTCCTGCAGTTCGGTTTGTTTCATCGGGCAAGTCGGTTAAGGATTTGATAGAAGATGGCGTACCATAGTCCTGTTCCGCTGTGTACTATTCTGTTTTGGCCGAGTTGCCGGCAAAGGTGGAGATAGTTATCCAGTCCGAGCCGGACGGTGAGCATGGGCTCTGTGGCGAGCAGGAAAGGGTTGGAGTGCCGAACAGCGATGTCGGCGTTACAGTAATCGTCAAGAAGTTTTTTCACGGTGAAGATGGTGTCGTGCCGTATTTTCCGTTTGGGGTCTCCGCTGGTGTGCGAGAGGGATTTTCCGAGGCCGATGGTAAAGACATCATCGGGGTTGGCCACATTCTCGCGGCAGAAGTCGATAAAGGGCTGCATCAGGGCGTGGGAGTTGGCTGAGGTCTGGCTCAGCGCGAAGTCGGTGTCGCCCGAATAGAGCAGGTTAAAGAATGATTTCCGCAGCACTTCGGAACCGATATTGAGGCTGTCGCAGCGCAACAGTTGCCGATTGTGATACAGCGCCAGTTCGGTAGAACCTCCGCCTTGGTCTATCACGAGCGAGTAGGGATGCGCGCTCAGTTGCTTCCCGTAGGCGGTTGATAGGCAGAAGGCGTCGAAAGTGGCCAACGCCTCTTCCTCTTGGGCAAGCACACAGGTGTCAAGTCCGGTGTGATGCTTGATCAACTGAAGTATCTGCGCCCGATTGGCGGCTTTCCGGTAGGCGGCGGTGGCAATCACTTCAACCACATCAACGCTGAAACGCGAGATGAGGGCGAGACTTTTTTGTATCTCGGGCAGGACAACGGAGGCAAACCCGTCGGCGTTCAACTCAAGATTGTCATCAAGCAGGCGGTGCGTATAGGTGAGATAACTTTGCCGGGCAAAGAGTTTGAAACTGAAAGGCTGACGGAGAATGCTGTACGAGTCCTTGCCGATGAGCAGTTTAACGGCGGTTGAGGAAAGTTCGATAACCGCTACGCGCGGAACAGGCGGCAATGAAGGCGTTAGAATATTCATAGGCGCAAAATTACTGTTTTTTATTGTAAATTCAATACCCGATTGCCGGAAATTGCGTAAATTTGCCAAAAATTGTACTTCCGTATGAACCTTCGAGTGATTTTGATTCTGCTGTGCGCGTTGGCGGCTTGCCTGCCCACGACCGCGCAGGTGGCGCCCAAGGAGCGCGTGTGCATGGCTTACTGCCCGTATTACCGAACCACACAGTTGCCCGATCCATCAATCGTGACCCACATCAACTACGGCTTCGCCGAGGTGTATGTCACCGCCGATGGCGTGTACAACGGTTTCAAACTGCAGGGCGACGAGGCGATGTTCCGACGTGTGGTGGCCTTGAAAGAGCAGAACCCGGCCATCAGGATCTGCCTCTCGTTCTCCCACACCGTGACCAATTCCGACAACCGTCAGGGCGGAGGATTCTCGGCCATCGCCGCCTCAGCCGACAACCGGAGCCGATTTGCGGCCGACTGCCTCGCCTTTGTCGAAAAATGGGGTATCGACGGAATAGACCTCGACTGGGAATTCCCCGGACTGTCGTGGAGCGGCTCGGCAAGCAATCCGGCTATCGACACGCCCAACTACACCCTGCTGTTGCGACGCCTGCGCGAAACGCTCGGAAAAAACAGGTTGCTCACCTTTGCCGGA
Source organism: uncultured Bacteroidales bacterium (assembly GCA_902772965.1). Taxonomy (GTDB): domain Bacteria; phylum Bacteroidota; class Bacteroidia; order Bacteroidales; family Muribaculaceae; genus Sodaliphilus. The sequence goes on from CACYCT010000008.1 coordinate 20,951, forward strand.
TATGTGATGGACTTCCGGCGGAACACCGACGGAACCATGCGCTACATCGACATCACAGCCGCCCTGCCCTACGTCGACTTCATCAACGTGATGACATACGACATGGACGAAGCGCCCAATTACCAAAACGCCGTTCGGTCGGAAACGAGTTACTACGACTGCGAAAGTGCCGTCGAGACGTACATCAAAGCCGGTGTGCCGCCCGAGAAAATCGTGCTCGGAATACCATTCTACCTCCGCCACAGTTTCGACGGGGCCACCACGGCCGTCGACTACAAGCAACTGCTTGCGCTCAGCAAAAATTCCAACTGGGAAATCAACCTCTATGACGAGCAGGCCCACGCGGCCTACGCGACCTACAAGGGGCAGTTCTACGGCTCGTACGACAACGAGCGGAGCATCGCCTTCAAAGGCGAGTGGATCCACTCGCTCGGGCTGCGCGGCATGCTCTACTGGGACTGCGGAGCCGACGACAGCGAGTACACGCTCTCAAAGGCCGTGTGGAACGCCGTGATGAAATCCTATGAATAAACCTCTCTCCCACCCTTCTATGAAACGAACACTTCTCCTGGCCGCACTCACGCTCAGCACGGCCGCCGCACACGCCAACACGTGGATCCGAATCAACCAACTCGGTTACCTGCCCCACGCCACAAAAGTGGCCGTAATGATGAGCACAGAACAGAACAACTACCCCATGGCGTTTGAACTCATCGACGCGGCAACCGGACAAACCGTCTACCACTCCACAGTCGTAAAACCCACCCGCGCACTCGACTGCGCACAAACCACGGCGCGCCTCAACTTCAGCGACTTCACCACCGAGGGATCCTATCGCATCCGAATCGGAGAAAACACCTCGCCCGCGTTCACCATCAATAATAAGGTGTATGCCGGAACTGCCGACTTCCTGCTCAACTACATGCGCCAGCAGCAATGCGGCTACAACCCCTTCCAGGACGACAGTTGCCACACCCTTGACGCCTTCATCCGCTATCACCCCGAAAAGGAAGGACAACACCTCGACGTGCGCGGAGGATGGCACGACGCCGCCGACCTGCTCCAATACACCTCAACCACCGCAAACGCCATCTACCAACTCATGCTCGCCTACGAGCGCAACCCAAACGCTTTCGGCGACCACTATGACGCCAACGGACGGCCCGGAGCCAACAACATCCCCGACATCGTTGACCAAATCAAATGGGGACTCGACTGGCTCGACCGAATGAACCCCGCACCGGGAGAACTCTATAACCAAGTGGCCGACGACCGCGACCACATCGGAACAAAAATGCCCAAAGACGACCCGGCCGACTACGGACGTGGACCACACGGAGGAAGACCCGTTTACTACATCGACGGACGGCCCCAGCAACGAGGAAAATTCCTCAACGCCACACTCGGCGCGGCAAGCACCGCCGGAAAATTCGCCGCCGACTTCGCCCTCGGAAGCCGAGTGCTCGCCCCGTTCTACCCCGACTTCGCCAAGAAAATCGGAGCAAAAGCCGAGGCGGCCTACCAGGTGGGAATCGACAAACCCGGCAACACGCAAACCGTCTCGGTCGTTTCACCATACATCTACGAGGAGGACAACTGGGTCGATGACATGGAACTCGGCGCGTACGAACTCTGGCGACAAACCGGCAACCCAGCCTACCTCACACAAGCCATTGAATACGGCCGACGCGAACCCGTCACACCCTGGATGGGCGCAGACTCCGCCCGACACTACCAGTGGTATCCCTTCATGAACATGGGTCACGTGCGCCTCGCAACCGATGGAGAAACGCCCCGGCTGCGCAACGAGTTTATCCGCAACCTGCGCGCCGGAATCGAACGCGTGCGCGAGCGGGCCGACGACCATCCCTTCATGTGGGGCGTGCCCGGAATATGGTGCTCCAACAACCTCACCACCGCCCTGCTCACCCAATGCATACTCTACCGGCAACTCACCGGCGACCGAACCTACGAGGAAATGGAAGGCTCCCTGCGCGACTGGCTGCTCGGATGCAACCCCTGGGGAACAAGTATGATCGTGGAACTCCCCATCGGCGGCACATACCCACACGCCCCGCACAGCAACTGGACTTTCCAAAACGCCGGCTTCCCAACAGGAGGACTCGTCGACGGACCGGTTTACGCAACCATCTTCAACTCCCTCAAAGGCGTCAACCTCACCGACGACATCCCCTGGGTGGAATCGAACGCATACCTCGACATGCAACCCGGCGATGTGGTCTACCACGACTTCACACACGACTACTCCACCAACGAGCCAACCATGGACGGAACCGCCTGCCTCACATTCCCCTTCTCCACCTACGAAACCGAAGGACAACAGGCTACACGCAACGACCGAAACGTGTACGAATACAACGGAATCGTCCGCGCCGACACAACACAAAAACGCCTCGCGCTCATCTTCACCGCCCACGACCGATACGACGGAGCGGAAACCATCATCAAAACACTGCGGCAAACAAAAGTGCCGGGTTCCTTCTTCTTCACCGGGGAATTTTACGAGAACCACCCCGACATCATCCGCCGCATACAAGCCGACGGACACTACCTCGGCAGCCACTCCGACGCGCACCTGCTCTACGCGCCCTGGAAACACCGCGACAGTTGCCTCGTGAGCCGCGATTCCATGCAAACCGACCTGCTCGCGTGCTACCAACGCATGGCACGGTTCGGAATCACCACCGCAAACGCGCCTTACTTCGTGCCACCCTACGAATGGTATAACGCACACAACGCCTCATGGGCACGACAACTCGGCCTCCAAATCGTCAACTTCACCAACGGCACACTCACCAACGAAGACTACACCTTCCCGGGCATCGAAGCCGAAACCGGAGCCACCTACCGGTCCAACGACTGGCTCTGGAACCGGCTCCTGCAATGGGAAACCGACCACACCCTCAACGGCCACCTGCTCATGATTCACTTCGGCACCGACCCGCGCCGAACCGAAAAATTCTACACCCTCCTACCCCAACTCATCACCACCCTCCGCGCCCGCGGATACCAATTCGTTGACCTGAACACACTGCTCAACCCCGACAAATAACCACCAGAAAAGGTGTGGTATACCGGGGGCGTGTGTCTGATGTACGCAAACCGCCGTGTATATTTCCCGGCAGACCGACAGGCATGTGTCCGATACAGCGACAAGGCAGCCGGTGTAAAAACCTCGATAGAGGTTGCAGTTCCGACTGCCTTGACGCAGTTTTTCAGTTACTTTTGTCTCTGCAACGGACACACTCCTCCGGCACTAATGTTGGGTCGAGTGGCAATGCCTTCGGCACCGCGCACCACCGCTGACGCGGTGACTTGCGCTTTGCCATCTCCCCGAGCGCTA
>CACYCT010000009.1 GCA_902772965.1 uncultured Bacteroidales bacterium
AATCAGATAGCCTTTCTTGCGAGAATTGGGCAAGTCGTTGGAAAAAGCACAGATGGCTTCCTGGAACTTGTCCATGTCACGTATCGACGTAGTTCGCTCGATTCTATATGTTTCTGTACTACTCAATAGCTGCAGAACTTCTTCTTTGGTTATCATATCTCTTTATCTGTATTAAAATTCAATGACTTTAACTGTTTCATTATCTCATTCTCGAGACGATGACTCTCGGCAAATTGCGCTGCAAGCGTCTCTTGGTAGTTGCTCATGCGCTCGTTAAACTCGTCTTCAGTAATGTCGACATAATCAATCTTGATGTCAAAGTACTGACCAGCCGACAGGGAATAGCCTTTCTCCTTGATTTCGTCGTATGAGACGACAACGGAGAAATCATCAACTTTCTGCTTGTTGCGGAAAGTGTTAACGATCTGGTCTATTTCAAAGTCGAGTAAACGACATTTTTGGTTTGTTCCCTCTTTATAGTCTTCGCCAAGTTTTGAGGCATCAATGAGTACCACTTCATCGTCTGTCTTGCCCTTATCAAAGAATAGTACGGAAACATTGGTTCCTGTGGTGGCAAATACATTAGAGGGCATCGAAACTACACCTGAAACCATTTTCTCGTCAACAATACGTTGCAGGATCCTCTTCTCGATTCCGCTCTTTGCAGTAATAAAGCCTGTTGGTACAACAATGGCACCTTTGCCCTTGCCATCTTTCAATGAGTTGATAACGTGCTGCAAGAAGCATGTATAAATCGCCATCTTGGGTTTCTGCGGATTGATTGCCGACGGCAGATTCGGCACACCGGCCCAGAATCGAGCGGTTTGTGAAGCGACCTCTGAATGGGTGTCAGGGAAATCGAGTTTGAAAGGAGGATTGCTGACTATAAAGTCAAACTTCTTAAGCGTGACATTATCATTCTCCTTGTGATAAGGCGACACCAGCGTATCGCCCTGCACCGCATTGTCAAGACTTGCAACTAGGTTGTTCAAAATGAGGTTCAGTTTGAGCATCTTATTGCTTCGCTGACTGATGTCCTGGCTGTAAATCGTGCAACGGTCTTCGCCGATTTGGTGGGCCAAGGCCATGAGCAACGTGCCGGTTCCTGCAGAGGGGTCGTAGCACTGAACGCTGTGCAGGTCGGGGTTGTCGCCCACAAGCAGACGAGCCATTACACGGGCGATGGACTTGGGCGTGTAATACTCGGCATACTTGCCGCCGCCTGCGTTATTGTAGTCCTTGATCAAGTACTCGAAAATGTCGCTGAAGAAGTCATATTTCTCGTTAAACACCGATTCAAACGAGAACTTGGCAAGTTTGTTGACCAGTGCCCGGGCAAACTCACTGCGTTTGGCCGAGTCGGTCACGAAATCAGTCAGCTTCTCGAATATCGGGATTTTAGTCTCTTCGACTGTGTGCGTATTGAAAATGTTGATGTTGAGTTCTGCAATATCAAGCATCGTTTGATCGAAGATAAGGTCAAAATCGCCACGCTGGGAATTGTTGAACAGATACGAGATCAGATGCTGCGGCTTTAGACGCGGTGTATCGGGCGAGAGAGCATCCCAAAGGTCGAGAATCTCGTCCTCGCTCATCTGCTCGTATTCAGTTTCCCACGATTCGGCATTCTCCAATCTGGGCGATATCTCCTTTACCTCATGACCGAATTTATCGTTGAGGAACTTATACAGGAATACCTGCGTAATGATTTTATACTCGTTACCATCGTTGCCCAGACCACTTGATGTGCAAGTGAGCTTCAGGTCATCGATGAGCTGATAGGTTTGTTGCTTGAAATCCATATCTTATGCGATGTTAAATTGCTGGTGGTATTGATCGAGATACTGGCCCGCAATTCGCGTCTGAATGAATGTACGGTCATCCCGTTTGTTGGCTATTTTCAGTTCGTTAAGGCTTTGAGTGATCAAGGTCATAACAGTGGTTTCGAAATAGGCATCCTTCTTCAAGATGTCGTTGCGGTCGTAAACCTGACTGTCAATGACCGACTTGATGCGGCACAGCGATTGCAGGATCTCGCTCTGCGATTCCGATATGATGGGCTCCTGCTTGGGATTACGTTTGCCACGTTCTGCGTTTTCCTCGACAATGCGCTTGTGTACTCGGGCAAACTTCACGTCGCCGTTATACTTGTTCAACAGCACTTTATTGGCTTTCTGCAAAGCAGCGATACGAGCAAGTATCTCGTCGAGCGCTTTTGCTTCCTCGTTGAGTTGTGCTTCGGTCTCAAATGAGAAGTTGTGCTCCTTGAAGCGCTGCAGGAACAACTCTTTGAGCGTGATATACTCTGGATCATCAGGGTCGAAAAACTCAGCAAGGTTATGTACAACCGAGCGATGTTTTTCTTTATATTGCTCCATCTTTGAGGCGACAATTTCCATCTCTTCAGTTTTCACTTTGTTGAAAGAGAACTCAATATCGGCCAAAGCATCGGTGATGGTCTGTTGAACGCCCTCATCTGGATTGAATCGTTCTTTCAGATTAATCATATCGATGCGCCGATTGATTTCACCCAAGATTAACGGAAGTTTCGGCAAATCAACCTCAGCAAATTTCTCTTTCAACTCGTCTGAGCCAAATGAGCGTACAAGGTTTGCCATATCACGAGCGGCAGTTACGACATGGCGAAGTTCTATGAGCTGTTGTTTATCCTCAATGGTAGAAATCTCGGTTGCGAATTCCTCGACATTGTCAGTAGTGAATGCGAACAATTTATCTTGAATCTCTACCATGTTCTTGATGATCTCTTCGGGGTCTTCGAGAACTTGAGTAAACGTATCAGTGATATTATCCTGGCCAACTTCATCAGGGTCGTTAAAGCGCAACAACTCCTGCAGATAGGCCTTGTTGGTTTGATCGAAATTCTCCTTGATGTTCGCAAAGTCAATCAAATAGCCATAGCGGTTGTTCTTATATGGTCGATTGACACGCGTGATAGCTTGGAGCAGATTATGATCCTTGAGTTTGCGGCCGAAATATAGCCGTTTCAGGCGTGGAGCGTCAAAACCAGTGAGAAGCATATTGAACACGATGAGAATATCAATCGTATTATTTTCCTTGAAATCAGTAATCACTTGGGTACGCGTTGCCTTATCGTCACTGTCGTAGAGTATGAGACCAGCTTTAAGCGGCTTAAACGGTGTCTTGTATTCTACAATGGGCTCGCCGATGACGGTTGTTCCATCGGGCAACTTGAATTTCATAGGTTGAGGCTGCATTCTTTGATACTCTTGCTCAAAGTATTCATAGATGCGCCTGGCCTGTTCGCTCGTTTCGCAAATCACCATGCCACCTAATGTGTCATCGCCTTGAATGGCTCGAAATGAGCGCAAATCCTGCATGATGTACTGCGAGATGGCCGAAATATAATTCTCATGCTCAATTATTTGTGACTTGAGCAATTCTTGCCGTTGGACAAGTTTTTCGAGCCCTTGGACTGTCTCTTGGAGCTTCTTCTTCCATGATGTTTCTATATCTTCACGAAGGATCTTCAGTGTATAGCCATCCTGGATTGATTTATCATAGTAATAAGTGTGGAGGTAGTTGCCAAAAACTGCGCACGAATTGCGCTCCTCGCCAATCAAAGGCGTTCCAGTGAGAGCAATCTTGATGGCGTTTTCATCAGCGGAAAACAGGTTGGCGAGAAAGCAGCCGGTGGGTTTATAGCCACGGTGTGCCTCGTCAATAATGAAAATGCGCTGTAGCTTGGTAGCATACTCGGGCAGGTTCACTCGTTCCTTATCTTCCATGAAACGCTGGATATTGACAACAGTAATTTCACGTTGGCCTGTGTTGTTCACCGTAGCTTGGTTGTTTCTGAACAACTGCATCAACTCGGTTCGAGAGTTGGCCGTGTTCACCAGCAGACCACGGGCTGTGAGTTCTTTTGTAGCCTGTTCCAAAAGATCGAGACGGTCAACGATGAAATAGAATTGCGCTACAGTGCTTTGCTTCGCATAGTAATCAGTAAGCACATTGGTCAAATAGTAGGCTAACGCAGTTTTGCCGCTGCCTTGAGTGTGCCATACCAAGCCACTAGTTACACCTTCGCTCAACTTTTTGCGGATAGCCAATGATGCGAAGAGTTGTTGGTATCGCATGATATGCTTCTCGTCGATAGTTTCAATACCCCCATCAGGAAGTTCTTTTTGCTTATGAACATATGCAATAGCATACTTGATGATGTAAAGTAACCGCTCACGGGAGCACATGGATGTGAGCACTCGGTTTGTCGGTGTGTTCACTCCTTTGTTGGTAATGTATTCGGGAGCATTGTGGATTACCTCGCTGTTAAAGCTTGCCAAAATTTGATGCTCCACGGTAGCATCTATAGGCGGGTAGAAGAAATCACGATTAAATGGTGCCACATCTTCGTTTGTCGGATTTTCCTCACGGAAACAGTTAAAAGGTGCGGATTTTTTACCTGCAGTGCAGTAGAAAACACCTTGTACTGGAACAATGCCGCCCATGGCATCATATTCCATGTTATTTGAGAATATCATCAACTGCGTAATGTTGTTGACACGACGCAGTTTCTTGTTCGGGAAACGACGGTGGTATTCCCTGTCACGCTCAGCAACGATACCCTCTTTATTGTTCGGCTTCTTAACCTCGATATAGACGAGGGGCAATCCGTTAATAAATAGCGTAATGTCGGGACGGAACTCGTCGAAACCGTTTTTGCAGGTGAACTCAGCAGTGCAATGATAGACGTTATTGTCGGGATTCTCAAAATCGACCAACCTGGTTGAAACATCGGTGAGGCGTTTATAAAAAGCCTTGCCGATGTCATCGTTGTCAAGTTCTGTACGTATTTCTTGAAGGATTTGATTAAATTGCCCTTCTTTCTCAAGATTAAGCTTTGCAAACTGCCGACGGAATATCTCTGTCAGAATATTGGTTTGCTGGTCATAGAATGTACCCGCTTTTTCATCAGAAATGCGAGGAATAAAGGAATATCCCAATCTGGTAAGGTGAACAAGTGCAGGGATTTGCACCCTTGTAGCCTCATTGAATTTACTGTGAGTTGCCATTCTATATCTCTTTGTGTGACTATCTAAAAAACAAACTCCAGTGCAGTCCCAGCGAGCCGACCAAAGCTCATATAACCACAAAGGAGTTTGTTATATCGTTCATGTTCCTGG
>CACYCT010000010.1 GCA_902772965.1 uncultured Bacteroidales bacterium
ACGGCCTGAAAGCGTTTCAAGTACTCCTACACGTTGAAACACAACAAGATACAGAGGTTTCAGCCTGCAAATTGACCTATACGCCAACATTCTTTGCTCTTGCCGGCAGCCCCCGGACAAGAAGGGCTAAGTTTAAGGCGGATTCCGCAGAGCCCGCCTACGTACTTCCCGTCTTGGGAAAAGGGCTTACTTGATGCCGAGTTTGGTTTTCACGGCGGCGGTGATGTCGGTCACCGTGGCAGAGTTGGTGTAGGCCACGGGAGTTTTGGCGGTGTCGATGATGAGGTCGTATCCGCTTTGGTCGCCCACTTCGCCGACGGCGGCCTGAATCGCGCCGAGCAGGGGTGTCATCAGTGTCTCGCGCTGTCGGCGCAGTTCCTCGGCGGCGTTGTCCTGGAACTCCTGCAGGTGTTTGTCGGATTCCTGAATCTGCTGCAACCGGCGTTGGATGATGGTGGCGGGAGTGGAGGTGTCGGCGGCGATGGCCTGATAGTCGGCGTAGTCTTGGTCGAGTTGCGACTGGAGGCGTTTGTACTCGGCTTGCAGGCGTGAGGATGTGGCCTGCAGTTTGGTTTCGGCCGCGGCTTTCTCGGGCATGGCGTTGAACACCTCGATGGAATTGAACACGGCGATGCGCACTTGGGCTGCCGCGGGCAGCGCCAGAGCCATTAAAACGAATGGCAGCAGGAAGCGGGTGAGTTTGTTCATATATACTTTTGGGGGCACAAGTTTGTGTGTTGTGCCCCCGTGTGTTTGTTTCGGTTGTTGTTATTTGATGCCGAGTTTGGCTTTGACTTTGGCGCTGATGTCCTCGGCTCCGGTTCCGGTGTAGACCACAGCGGGAATGGAGGTGTCGTAGATGAATGTGAATCCGCCTTCGGCGCCTACGGCCTGGATGGCGTTCTGGAGTTTCTGGCTGATGGGCGCGAGCAGTTGCTCTTGCTGTTTCTGGAGATCTTGCGCGGCGGTTTGCTGGAAGTTCTGGATTTTATTGTATTCTTCCTGGAGTTCTTGCTGGTGACGCTCTTTGATGGCATCGGGTGTTGAGGCGTCGTTGGCTTGCTTCTCGTAGTCCTCGTATTTTTTCTGGAAGGCTGTCTGCAGGTTCTTGAACTCGGTGTCGTACCGGTCGGAGACTGATTTGAGTGTGTTCTCGGCGGTTGCTTTTTCGGGCATGACGTTGAAGATTTCCTGCGTGTTGAGGTATCCGAACTTTGCGGTTTGCGCCATCAGGCACATCGGGGCAGCGACGAGCACTGCGAGAATGAGTTTCTTAAGCATTGTTGTGTATTGTGTTATGATGTTATTGTTTCGGGTGTGTTATTGTCCGTATCCGAGTTTGGAGAGCACTTCGTTGCTCACGTCGATGCGTGGCGAGGCGAAGATGATGCTCTGCGACGAGGCGCGGTCGAAGACGGCTTGGAAGCCGCGTTCCTCGGAAACCTTCTTGATGGCGTTGTAGATGTCGTCTTGGATGGGTTTCATCAGCGACTGGCGTTTTTTGAACAGTTCGCCTTGCGGGCCGAAGTATTTGTACTGAAGTTGCGAGGCCTCTTTTTCTTTGGCCACGATTTCTTCTTCTTTCTTTTTCTTTTGCTCGTCGGTGAGGAAGACCATGTCGGACTGGTAGTTCTTGTACATCGTGTCGGCCTCTTTTTTCAGGTCGTCCACTTCGCGCTGCCAGCGTTGTGACACTTGGTTGAGTTGCTCGTTGGCCATTTCGTAGGCGGGGATATTCTTGAGCACGTATTCCATGTCGACCAGAGCGAATTTCTGGGCGTGAGCTGCTGCCATGCAGGCGAGCGTGGCGATGAGCGCTAAGGTGAATCTTTTCATAGTGGTATTGGAATTTGTTTTGTTGTTTCGTGTTGTGGGTTAGACTTGGCGCGGTGGGTTTGGTTTAAAACTCCTGTCCGAGCACGAAGTGGAAATTGCTGCCGCCTTTCTTTCCGAACACTTTGTCGAATCCGTATCCCCAGTCGATACCGAGCATACCGATCATGGGCAGGAAGATACGCACGCCCGCGCCTGCCGAACGCTTTATGTCAAAGGGATTGAAGTTTTTGACCGATGTCCACGCGTTGCCGCCCTCGATAAACACGAGCGGGTAGATTGTCGCGCTGGTGGACAGCATGAGCGGGAAGTGCAGTTCCATCACGTACCGGGCGTAGGCGTATCCCTCGTACCCGTAAGGCGTGAAGGCTCCGTTCTCGTAACCGCGCAGGGCGATGGTTTCGGTGGCGTAGGTGTAACTTCCGCTCATACCGTCGCCGCCGACGTAGAAGGTCTCGAAGGGCGATTTGATGTGCTTGTTCCACGAGCCGAGCAGTCCGAAGTCGGCGCGTGTCATCAGCACGAGCGTCCATCGTCCGTCGGGGTCGGTAAGCGGGGTGTATGTGCGTGCCTGGAATTTGAGTTTCCAGTATTCAATCCACCGGTAGAGTTCGCGCTTGTCGGCGTCTTCGATGCTTTGGGAGAGTTTTTGCCAGTTTTTCTTTCCGAACAACGCTGCCGGCGGGGTTGTGTGGAACGAGAGAGAGAACGAGCTTCCGCGGCGTGTGTACAGTGGGTTGTCGATACTGTTGCGTGCGAGAGTAACACCGAGCACGATGGAGTTCGACACACCATTGTTCATATAATAAAGGTATTCCCAGTTTTTGAGGCTGTACCATTGGTACGACAGGTCGGCGGTGAGGGTGAAGTAGTCGTCGGGCCATTTGAGGCGTTTTCCGAATCCGATGGTCACGCCGGCCATCTGGAGGTATTTGTTGGGGTCGTAGGCGTTCTCGTAGTAACTATTTCCGCCGTATCCGTTATAGATATTGTTGACGCCGGGGTAGTAGTTGGCGTAGTAGTTGTTGATGAAGTTGGTGTACTGGCGGTTGTAGTACGACGAGTTGATACCCGTCTGGCGGCTGTAGAATCCCGACACGGAGAGCGAGTTGGGGCGTTTTCCGCCGAACCACGGGTCGAGGAAGGAGAACGAGTACGCCTGGTAGTATTTGGCGTTGGTCTGCGCGCTGATGGTGAACGTCTGTCCGTCGCCCTGCGGAATGATTCCTCTGTACGACGAGGGGTGGAAGAGGTTTTTGATGGAGAAGTTGGTGAACTTGAGCGAGAGTTTGCCGAGGACACCGGTTTGTCCCCATCCGAAGGAGAACTCCACTTGGTCGTTGGCTTTGGACTCGAGGTTGAGGATGATGTCGACGGTTCCGTTTTCCTCGTTGGGCTCGGGCCGGATGTCCATGGTCTCGGGGTTGAAGTGTCCCGTTTGGGCGATCTCGCGTGCCGAACGCATGAGGTCGTCTTTTGAGAACAGGTCGCCCGGGCGCACGCGCAACTCACGGCGAACCACTTTCTCATACAACCGGTCGTTGCCGTTGATGACCACCTTGTTGATTCGTGCCTGTTTTCCCTCATACATGCGCATTTCAAGGTCGATCGAGTCGCCGTTGATTTTGGACTCAACGGGAATGAGCTGGTAGAACAGGTAACCGTTGTTCATGTACAGGTTGGCCACGGCGTCGTCGTCTTCCTGGGTTCGCTTGTTGAGGCGTTTCTGGTTGTACACGTCGCCTTTCTCAATGCCGAGAATGTCGTTGAGCAGCGTTGACGGATAAACGGTGTTGCCCACCCAGGAGATGTTGTTGATGTAATATTTCTTGCCTTCGTCGATGGTGATGTACACGTCAACGTTTTTCTCGTCGTAGTTGACCACGCTGTCGGCGACAATCACGGCATCGCGGTAGCCTTTCTCGTTGTACTTGTCGATGATGCGCTGCAGGTCGTCCTGATAGTCCGAGCGGACGAATTTCTTTTGACTGAAGAGTTTGAGCAGGTCGCGCTTCTCGTTGGTTTTCTTCATGGCGCGCTTGAGCGAGCGGTCGCTGAGCACGTTGTTGCCGGTGAAGTAGATGCGGTGCACCTTGATCTTGTCGTGCTTGTCGACGTTGATGTCGACAATCACCTCGTTCTTCTTCGACAGGTCTTCGGCTTGGCTGACGGTGCAGGTGGCGCGCTCAAAGCCTTTCGAGGCGTAGTATTTCTCGACGATTTGCTTGATACGGTTGGAGATGTTGGGTGTCATCTGGCTTCCGACAACGATTCCGAGGCGTTCCTGGATGTCTTTCTTCTCGTTGTTTTTCATGCCGATGTAGTTGACCCGGCTCACGCGCGGCTGTTGGCGGAGCACGAACCGGAGCCAGACCTTGTCCTGACAGATTTTGTCGACGGCGATTTGCACTTTCGAGAACAGGCCTTGCCTCCAGAAGCGTTTTGCGACGGCCTTGAGGTCTTCACCGGGGATTTCAAGCCGTTGCCCGATAACGAGGCCGGAGTATCCGATAACGATGTTGTCCTCGTAGTTGTCGGCGCCTTCGACGGCGATGCCGGCGAGGGTGTAGGTTGTCGGGGAGTTGGTGAAGACAATTTTGGGGTTGAATATGGTGTCGCCCACGGTGTAGGTTTGCTTGTTCTGCTGCGCGTTGGCGGTGAGGCCGACGATGGCGAGCAGGGTGAGCAGTAGGCTGAGGGGTTTCATAGGTGTGGTATGGTTGCGTGTTGTCGTCATTGGTTGTTACGGATTTGTTCTCCGGTTTTTCCGAAGCGTCGTTCGCGGTTTTGGTAGTCGGCGATGGCTTTCATCAGGTCGCCGGCGTCGAAGTCGGGCCAGTATTTGTCGCAGAAATAAAGTTCGGAATATGCGATTTGCCAGAGCAGGTAGTTGCTCACACGGATGTCACCTCCTGTTCTGATGAGCAGGTCGGGGTCGGGCATATCGGCCGTGGCGAGGTGGGTTGCGAAAGAGGCTTCGCTCAGTGTTTCGGGGTCGAGTGTGCCGCTGGCGGCTTGCCGGGCGATGTCGCGCGCGGCCTCCACGATTTCCCATCGGGCGGAGTAACTCAGCGCGAGGCAGAGGTGCAGCCCGGTTCCGGTGGCGGTGTCGTCGATGCAACGTTGCAGCCGTTGGCGTGCGAACTCCGGCATACGTCCGAGGTCACCGATGGCGGTGAGGCGGACGTTGTTGCGGATCAGGTCGGGGGTTTGCTCTTCGATGGCCGAGACCACGAGGTGCATCAGCAGGTCCACTTCGGCTTGGGGACGGTTCCAGTTTTCGGTCGAGAAGGTGTACAGGGTGAGGTATCTCACGCCGAGTTGGCTGGCGGCTTCGGTGATGCGCCGGACGGTTGTCACTCCGTTGCGGTGTCCGAAGGCGCGTTCGTGTCCGTGTGCCTGTGCCCACCGTCCGTTGCCGTCCATGATGATGGCAATGTGCTGCGGAATGCGCTTGGGGTCTATTGTGTTCTCGATCGTTGTTAGCATAGTTGACTTGATTGTTTTTTTACTCGACGTAGTGGCATTTGACGCATCGCTTGCTGAACTCATAGGTGAGCGTGACCATGGTGAAAGAGTACCAGTCGGTGTTTTTGCCGAAGGAGTGCTTCACGAGGTAGAGGTCGTTGAGGTTGTCGATTTTGTCGCCGAACGACTTCCTCATCGTGAACTCGAGGCCGATGTTGAGCCGCTCTTTGATTTTGTATTTCACCCCAATACCGAGTGGAATGGTGAAGGCCACTTCGGAGCGTCCTTTGGTGGAGGCGTAGGCCAAACCGATTCCGGCCACCATATAGGGGGAGATGCGTTTGTACTGTTTGTATCGCGCGCCGGTTCCGAAGTGGAAGAAGTTGAACTCGGCCTGCGCGCTCAGGTCGTACACGGAGGAGGAGAACGAGTAGTGGTGTCCGTCGGGGAACTGGCTTTGCTGTCCGCGCGTGTCTCCTTTAATGTTGGCGTAGATCAGGTTGCCCTTAAACGCCCAGCGGCTGTTGAGGATGTATCGGATTACGCCGCCGGCGACAAGGCCGGGACGCTTCCAGAGGTTGGAGGTGTTGGCCTCGCCGAGGTATCCGCTCATTCCCAACGCCGGCCCCACCTCAAAGCGGTACTCCTGCGCGCCGACAAGGAGTGTTGTCAGCAGCAAGAGTGTGAGTGTAAGCAGATTGCGTTTCATTTTTTGGGTGTGGGGTTTGGTTGGCGGATTAGTATATGGGTTTGAAACTGAGTCGGTTGAGCACGCCAGTCCACACGTTGTTGTGCAACGTTCCGTTTGCCGTCATGCCGCCAAAGAGGTAGATGTAGGGGCATTTCCATGAGGTCACGGGTTGCGACACGCGGCGCGGGGCGGCGGACTGGAGCGGCAGGGTGATGTAGTGGACAAAGGCTTGGGCGTGTCCGAAGTCGGGGATAAACGGCGGCAGTTGCATTCCGTTGGCGGCTTTTGTCCATGTGATGCCCATATTGCTCGACTGGTAGGTGACGCGGTTGGCGGCACCGGTCTGGGTGAAGCCGCCGAAGAGCAGCCACACCACGCTTTGGGTTGTTTTACCTCCGTAGTAGGGCGTTTTGGTGACGAGGTAAGGCACGAGTGTGACATCGGTCAGGGGTGGCAGTACGCTGCGGTTCGAACTCACGATGGCCCACGTGTCGCCGTCGTATCCCCACGTCCGGTCGCTCAGCGTGCCGTTGGCGAGGTATCCCCCGGCCATAAGCGCCTGGGGGTTGACCGCCCAGTCGGGGTCGATCGAGATCAGTTGCGAGTATCCCGAGACGGGGAAGAGGGTGTCGGCGGGTGTGGGGGTGAAGGTTGCGCGACGTGGGTATTCATCGTGCTTGGGGCGGGTGTCGGTGGTGAGGCCGAGCACCCGGTCCTGATAGGTTCCGATGATGTTTTTCCACCGGTCGCCTGTGGCGTTCCACGTGATCAGGTCGGACGACTTGTGCAGGTAGCCGTCGGTGTCGAGGATGAAGAACTCGCTGTCGGTTGCGGCGAAAGTTTCCACGTCGGGCACGAATCCCCATGTGATGGCCTGTGTGCTCCATGGGCCGGCGGGCGTTTCGGCGTCGGAGATGTAGAAGCCCTGCGAGGTTTGGAGCAGGCAGTAATAGTGGTCGTCGGACTCGACGGTTCGCTGATGGAGGTTGTCGTTTCCGCTTCCGGGCAGGTCGCGCCGGGCGGTTGGCGACCACACGATCGTGTCGGGGTCCACTTTGTGCACGTTCACCTTCACGTCATACTCGGCGGTGTTGTTCCCGTCGTAAGACACCACTTTGAGCGTCACCTTGCCGGAGAAGTTGATCGAGTCGGTGGAGGAGTCGGTGTATTTGATGGTGTCGGTTTTTGTGACGCCGCCGGAGGTGTATTGGGCGATGTATGTCGCCGATTGGATGGCGGAGTAGAAGGTGACACTCGTGAGCAGTTTTGTCACGTTGGTTCCCATAGGCAACGAGTCGGCGTTGTAGATCACGCGGCGCTCGGGGTCAACGGTAAAATACACCGAGTCGAGGTTGGTCATCACGGCGGTGTTCGCTTTGAGCGAGAACGCGGTGACGAGCGTTGAGGTGTTGCTGGTGGTGTATACGGTTGTGGAGGAGTCGTCGTGGTTTTTATTACACGCGGCGACAACTGTCACGATGGCCGAGAGGGCGATGTATATGAGTTTGTTAAGTTTCATTGGTGCGGTGTTTTGCCACTGTGGGCATATATTCAGCCTTCAAAATTACTATATCAACGCCAAATGGCACACGCGTATTAAGATAATAAAGTGCATTTGGGCGTTTTTTACACCTTTTTAACGAAAAAGTTTGCGTTTTAGTCTGTCCATTGCGCTACCACGAAACGTTCCTTGCCGCGGAAGTCGACAAGGGTTTCCATGTTGCCGAAACCCTTTTGGCCGAGCAGTCGCGCCACGTCACGCGCCCGTGCCGGATCCACCTCAAGGTAGATTCGGGCTTTTTCCCGCATGAGTTCGCGCGCCAGTCCGGCCAACGCCTCGTATGGCTTGAGTGGCTGGTCGTCTGGCACGATGAGGGCGGCCTGCGGCTCGTGGTCGCGCACGTTCGGCTCAAGCGATGCCCATTCCGTCTGTGTGATATATGGCGGGTTGCTCACGAGGATGTCAACCGGCTGCAACGCTCCGGCGGAACCGAAGTTGTACAGGTCGGCTTCGAAAAAGGTGACGTCGGCTTTGAGCGCGTTCGCGTTTTCGCGTGCCACGCGCAGGGCGGCCCGCGAGTTGTCGAATGCCGTTACGGAGGGAAACCGGAGTGCCCTGGCGAGGCTCACGGCGATGGCACCGCTGCCGGTGCATGCGTCGAGCACGCGCAGGTCGGATCGTTCGGCCTCGCGGTCGATGATGATGTCGACGAGTTGCTCGGTCTCGGGGCGGGGAATGAGCGTGTCGGGCGTGACGCGGAAGTTGTGTCCGTGAAAGCGCGCCATGCCGAGGATGTACTGCAGCGGCTCGGCGGCCCGCAGGCGGATGATGATGTCGCGCAACCGGGCGGGGAAAAACCCGGCCACTTCCGAGTTTTCCCGCAGCACGGCGTCGACGGGGCTGTAATTGAGCACTTCCTCGAGCACAATGCGCCACATCGCGTCGACTTCCCGCGGCGGGTATGCGTTTTGCAGTTCCAGGCGGAACAGTTGTCTGGCTTCAAAGGTGGTCATAGAAAAAAGATTTGTAGAATTACAAAATTATATAATTCCGTCTTATTCATGTCTTTATTTTAACTTATTTAACGCTTCAAGCACATTCGCTTAACTGATAGCTACCATTACAAAGTTATTACACAATCGTATGATTTCTGTTAAAAATTACCAAAAAATGGTGGGTAATTTTGAGTCAAAGGAATAAAAAGTATAATTTCGCAAACTTTATGACGCATATCATTGGAAGGCCACACTGGATTCAGCCTCCTATGGTATTCAATAAAACGAATTTATAAATCCATCAATACCACTTTAATGAAACGAATTGCAAAAATTCTGCTGTCCGCCTTGTCGGCGGCATTACTTCTGCCCTGCATGACACGGGCGGACGTGACCATCTGGATCAAGTCGAACACCGCCCCCCATGTCTATGCATGGAATGGTTCTACCGAACCTTTGGGTGGGTTCCCCGGCTCGCAACTCAGTGTGCAGGACGATGCCACCGGCTGGTGGCTGTGCTATCTGCCTGAGGTGGACGAGGTGAACCTCATTCTCAGTTACGGCCAATCCGGCTACGGAAACCAGACCGACAACATCACGGGCGTGACCGGCACACACTACTACCAGTACCCGGGCTCGGGAGATAACGGCACCTACACCGACCTCGGCACCGATGTGTCCTCAATCAGCAATCCGCCCACCGGCGTGGTGATCAACAGCGAGAACTTCCCCGACCCCTACTTCCGCAAGTGGCTGTCGACTTACACGTTTGTGAAGCCTTACGACCAGGCGCCGGCGGTTTACTGCGACCTTGACGGAAAAGGCACGGACCACCTGCTCACCGCCTCAGAGATAGCGAGCACGACAAAACTGTGCCTGAACACCTCCGCGCGGGGCAACAACATGTTGCCTTATCTGTCGAATGGCTTGACGCAAATGACCGACGTAACCGGTATTGAACACTTCACTTCCCTAAAAGCCCTGTTTCTCGCCGGCACGAATGTGACGACAATAACCCAATTAAGCGGCCACCCGACATTGGAAGCCTTTATCACATGGGGATATGGACACAAACTCAGCACGCTGGATCTGAGCGGCTGCTCCTCACTGAGATACCTGAATTTCTCGACCAATTACGAGGGGACAGGCCTGGCCAACCTCAACCTGACAGGCTGCGGCGCGTTGCAGTATCTCGATGGCCACGAAAACTTACTCAGCACCATTGACTTAAGCGGGTGCACCAATCTGACGCGAATGGATTTGGAGAAAAGTAGCAGGTTGACTGAGTTGGACGTGGCAAATAACAAAAAATTGCAAACACTTTCCATTTATGGCGGCAGTTTGCAGCGGATTCGCCTCAGAGAAGATGAGAACACCACACTCAAATGGATTCAGATGAGAGAAGGTTCGTCGTATAGCCTGAAACAAATCATCAACCTTGACAAGCAGAAAAACCTTTTGTATTTAGGAGTAAAAGGCGCCAACCTCGGAGACATGGACCTGACACCGAATCTAAACCTGCAACACCTGTATTTGGAAAATTGCCAACTGACATCGCTGAAAGTACCCAACAGCATCGTTATTTTAGACTGTCTAAAAAATACAAAACTCAGTGAACTTGACTTTAGCGGAGCGAGCGGCCTGGAAAGCCTCAACTGCAACAACTGTAATCTATACGAACTTGACCTCAGCAAAAACACGCAACTGAGAACTGTGCAGTGCATCAATAATCATCTCTCCGGGTTAAATCTGTCAAAAAACGCTTTAATAAACAATGATAAACAACAATCTCGCAAAATCTTTGAATATACCTGTATCGGTGACGCTGATGTTCCGTATTTCTGGTTAGACAGAGGAACAAACTCATTCACTTTCCATACCACATATTGGAACAAAGGCTTGGACTATCAGAATCAGACGCGCACGCTGGAAGCCGAGACGGGTCAGGTGCCCGTGGTTGAGAACGGACAGAAAACGTATAAGAAATACTATTTCTTCCGTCTTGACGACAACAAGACTATGCATGAAATCAATCTCACCGAGCGTTTGGCGGCACAAAACCCCAGCGGAAACGCCACTTTCGACCTTAGCCACCTCAACGAGTGGACAGGCGGCTGCACTGAACTTAACGGCACGTCCGGCACCTCTTCGGCACCCCGCCGCGCAGCCTCGCTCGTAACTCCCGACATGGTGGTGGGAAAAATCCTTGTGCTTGACCCGACCTCCGAGTCTTCCACCTCGGCGAGCGGCACGCTCACCTACACCTATAAAGTGCAGCTTCCCTCCGACGCGCCGGCGGTTGACAACGTTACACCCTTCACCATCAACTGGACGGCCGACCCGCAGATCATCACCTCAGTGACTGACATTGATGTAGACCCCGCAACGCCCGGATCGGTGATTTACTGCAACCCGGCCGGACAGCTGAGCGAAACCCCGTTCGAGGGCGTGAACATCGTAGTCAAGCGGTATAGCGACGGCTCGACACAAACCACCAAGATTATCAAGTAAGGCACTTTCACCCTCATACAACGGAAGTGCGTGCTGGAATCCCGGCACGCACTTCTGTTTTTATCCGTTTTTTGAGCAATTCGAAAAAAAGTGGCTAAAAAATTTGGTGGGTTCAAAAAACGGTTGTACCTTTGCAGTCGCATTCGGGGCACTAGCTCATCTGGTAGAGCGCAACACTGGCAGTGTTGAGGTAAGCGGTTCGAGTCCGCTGTGCTCCACAAA
>CACYCT010000011.1 GCA_902772965.1 uncultured Bacteroidales bacterium
ACGGCCTGAAAGCGTTTCAAGTACTCCTACACGTTGAAACACAACAAGATACAGAGGTTTCAGCCTGCAAATTGACCTATACGCCAAAATTTTTCTGATCATTTCAGAGGAGGTGTCCGAATTTTCCTCTCAAGATGGAGAGACAAAAACGGCTTGCCGAGGGTATAAGTCGGCAAGCCGTTGAGTGCGGTTCGGAGAGCGGTTCGGAGGCTGCTCTACCCTATTGTTGTCCTGACGCGCGTTGGAGTTCGTCGCGCAGGTAACGTCCGGTGATGGAGTCGGGATTTAGGGCCACCTGTTCGGGTGTGCCCGTAGCGACCACCCGCCCACCCCGTCGCCCGCCTTCGGGTCCGAGGTCAATCAGATGGTCGGCGCATTTGATCACGTCGAGGTTGTGCTCAATCACGATAACGGTGTTTCCCTTTTGGACCAATTTATTCAACACGCCCAAAAGTACGTTGATATCTTCGAAATGGAGTCCGGTGGTGGGTTCGTCGAGGATGTAGAGCGTTCGTCCGGTGTCACGCTTACCCAATTCGGCGGCCAGTTTCACGCGTTGACTTTCGCCACCGGAAAGTGTAGAGGACGGTTGCCCGAGTTTGATGTAACCAAGTCCAACGTCTTGAAGCATTTTTATCTTGGTGAGAATCGAAGGAATGGCTTCAAAAAATTCCACGGCTTGATTTATCGTCATCTCAAGCACTTCGGCGATTGACTTGCCGCGGTACTTAACTTCCAGTGTTTCACGGTTATAGCGCTTTCCACCGCATTCTTCGCAGGGAACGAGAACATCGGGTAAGAAGTTCATTTCCACGGTTTTATACCCATTACCCTTGCACACCTCGCAACGTCCTCCTGAAATGTTGAAAGAGAATCGTCCGGGTTTGTAGCCGCGGATTTTGGCTTCGGGCAACCCGACGAAGAGGTTACGGATGTCGGCGAACACGCCGGTGTATGTAGCGGGGTTGGAGCGCGGCGTGCGCCCGAGGGGTGATTGGTCAACGGTGACAACTTTGTCGATGTTCTCGAGGCCTTCGGCGGTGGCGAAGGGCATGGGAGCGGTGGTGGAGTGATACAGCCGCTGACTGAGTATGGGCTGCAGCGTGGCGTTGATTAGGGTGGATTTGCCGCTTCCGCTCACGCCTGTGACGCACACGAACGTGCCCAGAGGGATTTCCACATCGATTCCCTGCAGATTGTTTCCGCTACAGCCGCGCAGGGTGATGCTGTGCCCGTTTCCTGTCCGCCGCTGCGTCGGCAGGGGAATTTGCAGCGAGCCGTTTAGGTATCGCGCGGTGATGGTGTCGGCGCGGAGCAGTTCGGCGGGTGTGCCGGCGAACATCACGTTTCCTCCCCGGCGGCCGGCCTTGGGTCCGATGTCGATCACGTAGTCGGCCTCAAGCATGATATCGCGGTCGTGCTCCACCACAACGATGGTGTTACCGGCGTCGCGCAAGCGTTTCAGGGAATCAATCAGGCGGTGGTTGTCACGCTGGTGGAGGCCGATACTGGGTTCGTCGAGGATATAGAGCACGTTGACCAGTTGGGAGCCGATCTGTGTGGCCAGGCGGATACGCTGGCTCTCGCCGCCCGAGAGCGAGGCAGAAGGACGATTGAGCGACATATAGTCGAGACCAACATCAAGCATAAATTGCAGCCGTGAGGTGATTTCCTTGATGATTTCGGCTGATATGGTCCTGCGGTTTTCATCGAGGTGATTGGGCAACTCGGCTATCCACCGGCTAAGTTGACCGATGTCCATCTGCGCCAATTGGGCGATGTTTTTGTCGGCCAGACGAAAGTGGAGCGCCACGCGGTTGAGGCGTTGTCCGTCGCATTCGGGGCACGTGCGCCGCGAATAGAACTGTCCCGCCCATTTTTGGGCTTGCGCCGTGGCGGTTTCGTCCTGCTGCATCTCAAGGTATTTGAGCAGGCCCTCGAAACTGAGCGCGACGTTCGACGTGCTCAACGTTTCGGTTTGAATGGTGAGTCGGTCGTCGGTGCCGTTGAGGATGTCGTCGAGGCACTCTTCGGGGAGTTGTTCAAGGGGCGTGTCGAGGGTGCAGTCGTATTTTTTGCATATCGACTCCACCTGCCAGAACACAAGCGACTTCTTGTATTTTCCTAACGGCAGGATTCCACCGGCACGGATCGAGAGCGACATGTCGGGCATCATCTTCTCGCGGTCGATGATGTTGACCACCCCCAGTCCTTTGCATTTGGGGCATGCGCCGAGGGGGGAGTTGAACGAGAAGTTGTGCGGCGCGGGCTCGGGGTAACTCAGTCCGGTTTCGGGATCCATCAGCGTGCGCGAATAGAAGCCCATCTGCTCGGTTTCGAGGTCGAATATCATCAGTTGTCCGTCGCCTTGCCGGAAGGTTTTCTCCACCGATTCGAGCAACCGCTGCCGGTCTTTTTCCGCCACACGCAGGCGGTCGACAACAAGTTCAATCGTGTGGTTGCGGTAGCGGTCGAGTTTCATTCCGAAGGTGATTTCGCGCAGTTCTCCATCGACGCGGACGTGCAGGTACCCTTTCTTGCGCAGGTTCTCGAACAGGTCTTTATAGTGTCCTTTACGGTTTTTCACCATCGGCGCCATCAGGTAGATGCGATGACCCTCGTACTTGTCAAGGATGAGTTGCAGGATTTTGTCAACGGTGTATTTCACCATCGGTTGGCCGGAGAGGTAACTGTACGCGGTTGCCACGCGGGCATAGAGCAGGCGCAGGTAGTCGTACACTTCGGTGGTGGTTCCCACGGTGGAGCGGGGGTTCTTGTTGGTGGTTTTCTGTCCGATGGAGATAACGGGGTTCAGGCCGGTGATTTTGTCCACGTCGGGCCGCTCGAGGATGCCGAGCATGCCGCGGGCGTAGGCCGAAAACGTTTCGAGATACCGACGTTGTCCCTCGGCGAAGAGGGTGTCGAATGCGAGCGACGATTTCCCGCTGCCGCTCAGTCCGGTAATCACCGTGAGCCGGTAGTGGGGAATATCGACGTCAATATTTTTCAGGTTGTGCACGCGCGCGCCGAGCACGCTCACGCAGGTTTGCTCTTCTGTGTCGTGGTGTTGATTCATAAGCGCGGGTTTATTTCACCACCCATGCGGGGTTGTAGGCCGTGAACTTGCGTTTCGAGCGATAGAGCTCATTCTGCTGGGGAACGCGTACGTTGTAGGTTTTTCCGCTTTTGTTGGTCAGTTTTGTGGAGCGGATCCACGGGTTGGCCTCACGCAGTTGGGCATAGGTGATGCCCTTTTGCTTGGCCCATGTCACCCACGAGTCCACACTGCCGGTCACCGTCACGGTGGTGTAGGCCACAGGCTGATACAACTGATTGGCGTGCAGTCGGTAACCATAGCGTTTCGGGTTTTCCATAATGAGTTTGAAGGCGAGTATGCGGAAGAAGTAGCGCGACGTTTCCTGCACCAGATACAGGTCGAGCGACGTTGACACGCCCTGCTTGCCGAGTTCACCCGAAATCTTGCCCATTCCGGCGTTGTAACTCGCCGCGACGGTGGGCCAGTTGCCGTATTTGGAGTAGGCCGCCTTGAGGTATCGGCATGCCGCCTGGGTACTCCGTTCGGGGTCGTAACGCTCGTCAACCTCGTCGTTCACCTCCAGACCGTACTCGCGGGCCGTTCCGGCAAGGAGCTGCCACAGGCCGGCTGCGTGCGCGGGCGAGTAGGCCAGTGGATCCATCGTGCTCTCGGTACAGGCCAGATACAGGAAGTCCAGCGGCACGTTCTGCGCCTTCAACACCCGCTCCAGCGCGGGGAAATACCGGTTGGCGCGTTTGAAGCACAGCAAAGTGCTCGTCTGACCGTAAATCACCGAGGTCAACTCACGGTCGAGGCGCTCGGCGAGGTCTATCCGGTCAAGGTTAACCGTTTCGCCGCC
>CACYCT010000012.1 GCA_902772965.1 uncultured Bacteroidales bacterium
AGGTGTTTAAAATTCTTTGTTGGTTGTAAAAAAACAAGTAATTTTGTAGAGATTAATGTCAGGCATTTGCGGATTCGAGTTCCGAGATGCCGATTGTCAACATATACCGGCGCGTGCCATTTGCGTGTGTGACACTGAGTTGCATCGCATGATAAGGCTGCTTGGGGTTCCAAGTCCGCGCTGCACGCACGCTTAGATGCCGAGTGTGCGTATGATTTCATATAAAGGCGTCCCCATGAGCCGCCTGCAAGCGAGCAACAGGCTTCGGGTTACATAGCATAATAAAAAACGACATAAATGATAAGTAAATGGAATTACTTACCACTTACACCCGAAGAACAACAAGTCGAGGCGCTTTTGGCCGACCGATTCGCCAAGTGCCCCGCCGTGGCTCGACTGCTCGCACTGCGCGGCATCAAGAGCCACGACGAGGTGCGCGCGTTTTTCAGTCCCTCGCTAAGTCGGCTCCACGACCCATTCCTGATGCGCGACATGGACAAGGCTGTCGACAGGTTGAACTCGGCGTTGGGTGGCAAGGAAAAAATCATGATTTACGGCGACTACGACGTTGACGGCACAACCGCCGTTGCGTTGGTCTACCGTTATTTGCGGAACTTCTACTCCAATCTGGTGTATTACATTCCCCTGCGTGATGACGAGGGTTATGGAATATCGTACCAGGGCATTGACTATGCCGCCGAGATTGGAGTGAGCCTAATCATTGTACTCGATTGCGGAGTTAAGGCGATTGAGGAAATCAAGTATGCCAAAGAGCGCGGGATAGATTTCATCGTGTGCGACCATCATGTGCCTGACGACGAACTTCCCTCCGCCGCGGCGATTCTTAACCCCAAACGTGTCGACGACCCGTATCCGTTCAAAGGACTGTCGGGTTGCGGTGTGGGATTCAAGTTCATGCAGGCCTTCGCCAAGAGCAACGGCATCGGAATGCATGACCTTGACTGTCTGCTCGACCTCGTGGCCGTGAGCATCGCCGCCGACATTGTGCCTTTGGTGGATGAGAACCGCGTGATGGCGTTTTTCGGCTTGAAGCGGCTCAACAACAACCCGTGTGTGGGACTGCGGAGCATTATCCGGTTGTGCGGCCTGTCGAACAAAGACCTCACCATCAGCGACATCATCTTTAAAATCGGGCCGCGAATCAACGCCTCCGGGCGTATGGAGAGCGGTCAGGAATCGGTGGAACTGCTTGTGACCCAAGACGCACAGAAAGCCCGTGAACTCAGTCAGCGAATCGACCAGTACAACCAAGACCGTAAAGAACTTGACCGTCAGATTACCGTTGAGGCCAACGAGATCATCGAGCGTCACAGACAGTCGCTCACAGGCCGGAGCCCGATTGTGATTTACGACGCTTCGTGGCACAAGGGCGTAATAGGTATTGTGGCCTCCCGGCTGGCCGAACTGTACTTCCGCCCGTCGGTGGTGTTGACACAGAGCAACGGTCTTGCGACGGGTTCGTCGCGTTCGGTGCGCGGTTTTGACGTGTATGCAGCCATCAAGTCGTGTCGCGACTTGTTGGAGAACTTCGGCGGGCACACCAATGCGGTTGGATTGTCGATGAAAGTGGAGAATATCGACGAGTTCCGGCGGCGCCTGACGGAATATGTGGAAACTCACATCGCCGACGACCAGGTTACGCCCGCGTTGGATATCGACTGCGCGCTGACTTTCGCGGAGATCAACACCGACTTCCTGCGGCAGATGCGCTACTTCAGTCCTTTCGGTCCGGAGAACCATAAGCCGGTGTTCATCACCCGGAACGTGACCGATGCCGGAACGAGCCGCATTGTCGGCCACGCGATGGAGCACATACGTCTTGAAATGACCGACCCCACTTCCGACCGTGTCTTTAGCGGAATCGCGTTCAATATGGCAGACATGTTTGAACTTGTCGGCAGCGGTAAGCCTTTCGACATAGTCTACACGATAGAGGAGAACCGGCATCGCGGCGGAGTGGTGCAACTGTTTGTCAAGGCCATTCGGGCCCACGTGGATGACGCATAAGGATATTCATGAGGTCTTGCGCAAGCATTGGGGATACGACAGTTTCCGCCCCTTGCAGCAGGAAATCATAGAATCGGTTCTTGACGGTCGCGACACGCTCGGGCTGATGCCCACCGGCGGAGGAAAGTCGCTTACCTTTCAAGTACCCACGATGGCCATCGACGGACTGGCACTCGTTGTCACGCCCATCATCTCGCTGATGAAGGACCAGACCGACCAACTCGTTTCCCGTCACATCAAAGCCACCTACCTATACTCCGGCCTGACCGCCTCGGAGGTACGCCGGACTTACGAGAAATGCCAGTACGGCAACTACAAGTTCCTTTACGTCTCGCCCGAGCGTCTCGGTTCGCAGAGTTTCCTTGACCGCTTGCGCTACTTTCCCGTGAGCCTGATTGTTGTTGATGAAGCCCACTGCATTTCCCAGTGGGGCTATGACTTCCGGCCGTCGTTTCTGCAGATAGCCAATGTGCGCAAACTTTTCCCCGACGTGCCCGTGCTGGCGCTTACGGCCACGGCCACACCCGAGGTTGTGACCGACATCATGAACCGGTTGGCGTTTCGTCGGCCGAATGTGTTCCGGAAAAGTTTCGCCCGCGAGAATCTGCGATACGTCGTGCGTCACACCCATGAGAAAGTGGCGGAATTGGTTCATATACTCAACAGCGTGTCCGGCTCGGCCATTGTTTACGTGCGAAGCAGGCGGCGCACAAAAGAAATAGCCAATGTGCTGCTGGCTAACGGGATAGATGCAGATTTCTACCATGCCGGCTTGCACAGTGAAGACAAAAACGAGAAGCAGAACAAGTGGAAGTCTGGCCTGTGTCGCGTGATGGTGGCCACCAACGCTTTCGGAATGGGTATCGACAAGCCCGACGTGCGTGTTGTGGTGCACATCGACATTCCCAACTCGATAGAGGAATACTATCAGGAGGCCGGTCGCGCAGGCCGTGACGGCCAACGCGCTTATGCGGTTCTGCTCGTCACCCCCGCCGATAAGGCAACCCTTCGCCGTCACATCACCAACGCCTTCCCCGACCGCGAGTTTATCCGCCACGTCTACGACCTCGTGGGCGCGTTCCTCAATGTGGCGCTCGGAGAGGGGTATCAGAAGATGTATGACTTCAACTTCAACCTGTTCTGCACCACCTACGGTTTGCCGGTCTTGGCCACCCACAGCGCATTGCGGCTGCTCACGCAGGCTGAGCGGATTGAGTTTGTCGAGGAAGTGGACACCCAGGCGCGTGTGATGATTCTCGCCCGCAAAGACCAGTTATACAACTTGCAGACCACCACCGAGGGCGCCGACCGCGTGCTGCAAACCATTCTGCGGACGTATACCGGCCTGTTTGCCGACTATGTGTTTATCAACGAGGCGGTTATCCGGCGCAACAGCGGTGTTGACGAAGAACACATCTACCAGTCGCTGCTCGAACTCACACGGATGCATATTCTGCACTACATTCCGCGCAAACGAACGCCCTACATCATCTATACCACCTCGCGCGAGCAGTCGAAATACGTGCTCATTCCCACCACAATTTATGAAGACCAGAAACAGCGGATGACACAGCGCATCGAGGCGATGCTCGATTACGCCTATTCCGAAACCGGCTGTCGGGAAAGCAAGATGCTCACCTACTTCGGCGAGCAAACCGACACATACTGCGGGCATTGCGACCTGTGTATCAGCCGGCGCCAACACGCTGTAATCACTCCCGAGGACGTTCAGCAGGGAATCCTCTATATGGCCGGCATCAAGCCGCGCACGATAAACGAGTTCCTGACCACGCTGTCATTTCCGAAGGATATGATATTCAGTCAGATAAGTTTTCTTGTAGATGAGGGCTTCCTGCAACACCTGCCCGACGACACCTACGTCAATCCCGCTCCACGTCGCTAAGGACGGAATTGTAATAGCGCCTGTCGCCGGTCACCTCGCGGCCTACCCACGTCGGCAGCCGGAACTCGTATTCCTCACTCGGCAATTCCAGTTCCGCGATTACCAGCCCCTCATGCACCCCGTGGAACACGTCCACCTCCCAGCGGTTGCCGTCATCGGAAACGATGTAGCGGTGCTTGTCGATGACCACCCCCGTGCATAAGCGGCACATCTGCTCGGCATCGGTGACGGGAATGTCGTATTCAAACTCCGGCCGGGATAACCCTGAGGCGGGGCCTTTGATGGTGATAACCGCACGAGTGCCGTCGATGATTCGTACCCTGACCGTTCGGCCGCGTTCGGCGCAAAGATAACCCTGAATGATGTGGTGACATGCCGAGGCGAGCGACTTGAATGCCTCGCCCGACACCAGATATTTACGTTCGATTTCTACGCCCATGATGTTTCAAAAGGATTAATTAGTTGCAAAATTAGGAAAAATAACCATAACCCTCACCCAATCTCAATGGAAAAAAGTAATTTTGCGCCACGATGAACAAGTTGCGCCACATGGTTTGCCTGATTGCCCTTGCCGGTTGTGTGATTGCGGTTTCGGCCATAAACTACCCGCCTGAGAACACGGCCGTCACGTTCTTGCGCACCAACCTGCCCATCGTGTTTATCAACACCGGCGCGACCGAAATCAGCCGGACCGAACGCATCACCGCAACCATGCTCATCATCAACAATCCCACCGGCTTGAATTATCCCGATACCATCGCTTACCCCAACCAGCATGTCGATTACCGCGGATACATCGGTCTTCGCTACCGCGGCACGACATCGTTCGAAAATTCGCCCAAGAAACCTTATTCCATCCACACGCTTACCGCGCCTTATGACCGCGGCGGAAAGAAGCGGAAGGCCTCCCTGCTCGGAATGCCGGCCGAAAACAAGTGGGCACTCCTTGCGGCTTATTCCGACAAGAGCCTGATGCGCGATATGCTCGCCTTTCAACTCGCCCGCAATTACTTGCCCTATGCGCCTGACGGACGCCATTGCGAACTCATCCTTGACGGCACTTACTACGGCGTGTATATCCTGAGTGAATTGAACACAAAAGGAGAATCACGGCTCGATCTGCCCGACCCGG
The DNA here is from genome assembly GCA_902772965.1 of uncultured Bacteroidales bacterium. Classification (GTDB taxonomy): domain Bacteria; phylum Bacteroidota; class Bacteroidia; order Bacteroidales; family Muribaculaceae; genus Sodaliphilus. The sequence goes on from CACYCT010000012.1 coordinate 5,064, forward strand.
GTGAGTCGGGTGACGCGCTCACCGGAGGTTACTATATTGGAGTCGACCGCCAGTCAGACCCCCATTTCCGTTCCGCCTATCGGCCCCGTTACGCCGACGGAACCCCTTATGAGCGTCGGTCAATCTTCTTTGTCTACAACTGGCCCGATTTCGAAGACCTCTCCACCGCACAGCAAACCTACATCCAGTCGGCCGTCAAGACTATGGAAGACGCCATCAACGCTCCCGACTTTGCCGACCCCGATACCGGATATGCGCGGTATATCAACGTGAACTCGTTCGTTGATTATATGCTCTCGACCGAATTCAGCCACAACGTTGACGGATACCGGCTCAGCACCGGACTGTTCAAGCGGCGTGACAGTGATGACCCGCAGTTCCATGCTACCATTTGGGACCAGAACCTCGGTTTCGGGAACGCCAACTACTACGAAGGATACCGGACCGACACCTGGATTTTCCGCAACAACGACCTTATGATTCCCAACGGCGAGATCTACCTGATTCCCTTCTGGTGGCAACGTCTGCTGCAAGACCCCGCTTTCGGACAACGCCTCCTTCAGCGATGGCGGCAATACCGGCGTGAAGCCTATCAGACCGGGCACATTATGGCTGTTGTCGACTCCATTGCCGGCGTGCTCACCGCCGACGGGGCGGTTCAGCGAAACTTTGACGCGTGGAAACTGTATAACCGCCACGCGTGGCCCAATCATTACGTCGCGCCCGACTTCCAAGCCGAAGTCACCTACCTGAAAAAGTGGATCACCGACCGCCTCGGGTTCATCGACAACCATTTGCCCGACCTGCTCCCCATGCCACACGGCGACTTGAACGGTGACCACATAGTCGATATCGGCGACCTCAACAGTCTGATTAATATCCTATTGGCACGAGTCGCACCGACTTCGGTAAAAGGCAATCCCGACCTTGACCACGACGGGAAAACCGACATCAACGACATCAACGTCTTGCTAAATCTGCTTCTTCAATGACCCGAATACGTTTCACCCGCCTCGCGCTCTTGTCGCTGTTTCTGCTCACAACTGTGTTTGCCTTTGCACAAACACAAATCGCCGGCTATGTGCGCGATTCTGTTTCGCGTGAGCCGATTCCGTTCGCCTCCGTGAGTTTGCTTGAAACCGGCTACGGTACGCAATCGAACGACAAAGGCGGATTCGTTATCAGCACCTCCATCGGCGCGCCCATCGCGCGTGTGTCGGCCGTCGGATACAAAACCAAGGACATACCGCTTCGTATCGGTCAGGCCGTGCTCGTGGTCGACCTCGTGCCGACCAGTGTGGAACTCGGTGAGGTTGTCGTCAAGCGCACCAAGGAAAAATACTCCAAGAAGGACAATCCCGCCGTTGCCCTCGCCCGACGGCTGATAGACCAGCGTAGCCGATACAACCCCCTTGACAGTCAGCAATATCAGTACGACAAATTCGAGCGGCTTCTGTACGGCTTTAATGACGTGGGTGAAAGCGCTAAACGAAAAAACACCATTGTGCGCAAACTTGTGGCCCTCGCCGAGTTCAGCGACACCTCGGCCATCAGCGGAAAGCAAATCCTGCCCATTTCCGTTGACGAGCGCTACTGCCGCGAGTACTACCGGCATTCTCCCAAAACCCATCGCGAACACGTGCTGGCTATCCAGAACGCCGGCCTTGACCAGTCGTTCGACGACCCGACGAGCATCCGCCGGTTTATGGACGACATGTTCCGCGAGGTGGACATATTCGGAAACGACATCACGCTGTTGGCCAACCGGTTTGTCAGCCCGCTGTCGCACATCGGAATCAGTTACTACAAGTACTACCTCACCGACACCGTAACCATTGACGACCGTCCCTACGTTGAACTCTCGTTCTCGCCCTTCACGCCCGAGTCGTTCGGTTTTATCGGTCGGATGTATGTTGCCACCGACAGCAGTCTGTTTATCCGGCGAGTGACAATGAACGTGCCTCATAAAATCAATGTCAACTATGTTCAGCGCCTATACATCCGTCAGGATTTCATTCAAGCGCCCGACGGCACGCGCCTGAAGACGCGCGACGACATGGAGGCTGAACTGCAAATCGCGCCCCGGACACCCGAACTCTTCGCGCGGCGCGAGCGTTCCTACTCCAACCATCAGTTCCAATTCGACACTCAGGCTGAGCCGCTTTTCCGGCAACCGGCCGAGCAGGTGGTGGCCGATGAGGCGTCGCGGATGCCGCAACAGTTCTGGGACGACCACCGGCTTCCCACGTCACGCACCGACGCCTCGCAAGTGCGCTCCATGCTCCGCCGACTGCGGAAGAACAAGTTTTTCTACTGGACCGAGCAAGTGGTTGTGGCACTTGTCAAAGGCTATGTGCCTACAAGTAAACCCAGCCGGTTTGACATCGGTCCGCTCAACACCATCATCAGCGGCAACTCGCTTGAAGGTGTGCGACTGCGCCTCGGCGGCATGTCCACCGTGAATCTCAGCCGCCACCTGTTCGCGCGAACATATGCCGCCTACGGAACCCGCGACAAGAAGTGGAAATATATGGCGCAACTTGAATATTCCTTCCGGCCAAAAAAGCACCTTGACCAGGAGTTTTCCATCCACAGTATCCGCCTGAAGCACCAATACGACATCGACAAACTCGGCCAGCACTACCTCTACACCAATCCAGATAACGTCTTTCTTATGCTAAAGCGGCAGAAAGACAATAAGTTGGCCTATCTTCGCACCACCGAACTCGAGTGGAAACTCGAAACCGAGAGTCACTTCTCCATCTCGCTCAAAGCCGAGCATAACGTGCATGAGGCATCGCGGTTCATTCAGTTTATGACACCCGATTCCGTCAGCCGGCATTCTTATCAGCAAGCCGGATTCACCGCCACGCTGCGTTACGCGCCGGGCGAGAAGTTCTACCAGTCGCGCTCCTACCGCATTCCCATCAATATGGACGCACCCATCGTCACCCTGAGCCACACCTATATGCCACGCGGATTCCTCGGCAGCCTGTACGAAGTGAACAAAACCGAAATCGGGCTGCAGAAACGCTTCTGGTTTTCCGCTTTCGGATATTTGGATGTGATTTTAAAAGGGGCAAAGATTTGGAGCAAGGTGGCGTACCCCGACTTGCTGCTTCCCAACGCCAACCTGTCGTACACCATTCAGCCGGAGAGTTACGCGCTGATGGACGCGATGGAGTTCGCCAACGACCAGTATCTTTCGTGGGACGTGACCTATTGGGCCAACGGCGCGTTGCTCAACCGGATTCCGTTGATCAAGTATTTGAAACTCCGCGAGGTGTTCTCTTTCCGCGGCTTGTGGGGAAGTCTGAGCGCCAAGAACGACCCGTCGAAAAGCAGTGACGTTTTCCTCTTCCCTGCCGAGACACGCTGCAAACCGATGGATAAGCAACCGTATATGGAAATCGGTGTAGGTCTTGACAATATTCTCACCTTCCTGCGCGTCGACTACGTCTGGCGGCTCACATACAGAAACACACCGGGCATCGACCGTTCCGGTGTGAGAATCCAATTGCACTTCACGTTCTGATTAACGTTTTTTGAACACGAGCCACGGGATTTGCGTGGAGGTGTTTTCCGTGGTGTCGGGCACGCCTATGTCGTGGCTGACACCGTCGGCGGTACGGTAGAAGGAATGTGCGTTTCCGCCGGTGATGTAGATCGCGTCAGTAAAGCCGTACTCGCGCAGGGCGTCGGCGAAGTCCCAGAGGGTTTCTTTGCCTGCCGTGGCGATATAGTAGAGCGTATCGCCGATTCTGCCTATGCCCCGGCGTTCCACTTTGCCGTGGAGATAGAACCGGGAAGGAATCACACCATCGCTGACAAGGATAAACTGCCGGAAGAAGGATCCGCCCCGCTCGAGTACGTAGTCTTTCACCTTGTCGCTTCGGGCGATACCTATCACCATCCGTCCGTCGGCCATGGCCATGTAGCCGAGGCGTGTGCGGTCGGATTGCAAGTCTTTTCCTTCTGCGACGAGCGAGCCGATGTATTTCCCCTCGGGTGTGTGGTCGGCACAGCGGGTGTATAGATACACCGATGTGTCGTCGGCTTCGGGTCGGGTGAATTGGATTGAGGCTTTAAGTCCGTGAAGTTCGTAGAAGTTGATTGGCACGTCGAGCACGGTTACTGACGTGAGTTTGACTTCGGGAGTCGCCGGGACGAGGGGTTGTTTCAGTTTGTCGATGTTCTCGGAAGGTGTTGTGGAGACGGGGATTCCGATGTGGTAGTAGTTATACAGTTTGTAGCCTGCGAACAGAGCCGCGAGCAAGGCTGCGACCAGCACGGCGATGCCCGCGACTTGAAGCCAAGACAGGCGTCGCTGTGGCTGTACCGGCGGCGTGGTAACGGCGTTCATCGGCTCATCATCGCTCTCAATGATGATGACGGGTACTTCGGGTATTTGCCGGGGCTCGTTGTTCATGATTCGGCTCCTTTCTCTTGTTCAAGCGCTTCCTTGAGTTGTTTCAGGGCTTCGCGTGAGGCTCTGATTAAGGGCATGTCGGCTTTAATTTCCTGCCCGGTGAGCTCGAGCGACTGTTCGGTGAGATTGATCACGTGGATGTATCGCCTGTTTACGATCAGACTTCGTCCCACACGCACAAACGTGTTCGCGCGCAGACGCTGGAATGCCTCTTCAAAAAAGTGGATTTGGAAGGTCAGTTTACGGATTTTTCCGTTGGTGAGCACGAGGTCGGAGTAGTTTCCGTCGGCGCGAACGAAGACGACCTCGTCGGTGGCGACGCGCACCAATTCCGTGCTTGTTGATATCTTGAGCCATTCCATCTATTTTATAACGTCACCAGGTGTGGTAATATTATGGTTGGTTCTATTAATTGCTCAAAAGATTTTGCGCTTTCGTGTTGAGGAATCTTCACTCAGCCGCTTCGCGGTCAAAGTCGGGTAAAGGATAATTGAACATCTTCTCTATTCATGTTGGGCAATAGCCTCAAAACCATCCGATAAAAGTCAGAAACAAAGTAACCGGATTAAGACGATATACAAGGAAGAGGCAAACGAATCAGCAAAATCATCAAGCATTATATTTGTTTATGGTTTTGTTTTAAAAAAACACACTCCATACTCTTGTGTTCTCGAAATTATTTTGTAATTTTGTACATTCATATTTATCTATAATGTATAGTAATTTTCTATTATATCAGAAAACGACTGAGTTGCCGGCAACAGTTCAGTCAATATGTATTAATGTGAATTGTTTCCGATTCAGGAAATCATTTCGTTTCAATGTTTTGTTTTTTTTGATGTGTCTATTTGCTTTAACTGGACATCCCCAAGTTATTGATATCAGAGAAAGTGTTCATTGGCCCAACGATGGTGACAGGATTCTAATGTCGGAATACCACCATCATCGATGCTGTGGCGACAGCGCCATATGGGATTTCAGCGATGCGCGCCCGACAACACGCTCTCACTATGTCCAATGGTTCAATTTTGGAGATTCGGCGTTGGTAAAAGTGGTGGGTGACAAAATGCAGTGTCGTGCATTCATAGCATGTCATGAAGTTTTGGGGCATGGTAGAGCTTTTGAAATAACAAGTCTTCGAAATAAAAATCCGCAGCAAGAGCCTGTTATTCAGTTTAACAATTTGATGTTAAGATTGTTGGATGCTGGTTGGATTGACAATGGTGCACAGCACGGCAATGGGGCCATTGTTAAAAAACCATCACTTTTGCCCATATTATTATTTTAATTCAAATCAATATGGGTATGATTGGAAGACTTGTTTTGTTTTGTATTTGGATAGTAAGTTGTTTTTATGTTCATTCTCAACCGACTATTCTTAACCCAGAGAGTAGTCGAAAAGACAGTTTATCACTCACTTTAAAGAAAATAAATGAAGACTTAACGGATTCTCTTCATGGAGATTATATACTTATTGGAGGTGCTTTTCCATATCGTGGCTGTTATTGTTATCCAAAGTTAGATTCAATTCAAATGGCTCAACGATTGAACTCATTCTTTATTCTTAAATTCAATAATAACCAATTGTTACTAAATGATATCATTTATACTTCCGGTAGTTTTATTATAAATAATACAATCATATGTGAGAAAGAATCCGCTTTAAAAATAACATCTTTATTACAATCAATCAACCCAAATAACATTAAAAGTGAGAAAGATATTGAACTATATGATGATTTCATTTGTTTAATTGTTAAAAAACGAAATACTATAAGAGAAACAATTTACAGAATTGACGAGAAAGAGAGCAAACCAAATGAGGACACTTCTAATTTAATGGATTTGTTTTGGATTCTGAAAGACTATAAGAATTTAAGAACCACTAAAATACATCCCCCAAAATTAATTCTGCCAAATAAATATCCCCAAATACCGCAACTAAAACTGGAATGGAAACCTGATTATCACCAATTCCCGCGACTATGACTGCACATACGAATACGACCTCAACAGCAATCCCACCGCGATAACGCGAAAAGGCGTCACACGGGCAATGCCCGTTGTCGACTACACCGCATGGCAATACGGTTACATCGACAACCTCCAACTCTACTATCAAGGCAACCGACTGACAAAAGTCACCGACCATGCCAACCCCCTAACCTATGCCGGAGCGATGGACTTCAAAGACTACTCCGACAAAAGCACCGAACTCACCTACGACGCCAACGGCAACCTCACATCGGATATGAACAAAAGAATCTACCGCACCACATACAACCTGCTCAACCTCCTCTATCGGATATATTTCAAGGACGGCCACATCATCAGAAACCGACTGACAGCATAATTAAGCATCTGTTAAGGCTATATGACAAAAACGGACTTGAGATTCTTCATGAATGAATGTTTGGACGAAGTCAAGGATATTGATTCACTGATAACAATTGATGATGATTTAACCGGTATCTACGATAATTCTTTTAATTGTTATAAATCGCGTTTATTGCATGTTGATTTATCAGATAACCAAGTTTAAGGATAGGAAAAATATTTCGTTTCAACTGTAGTTCCACAAGAGAATGTCTTTATCTTGGTTATTGACAAGGTTCCAGATATAGGTCATGTCGTTGGGTGCTACGGTGACGCAACCTCTGCTGGCGTTTTCGTTGAGGGGAATGTATTTTTTGTGTTTATGCCGTTCAACCCACCGTGCGCTGTGGATCATCAGTCCGCGGTTGAAGGCAGAGCGGTTGTCGATGTCCATTCCGTTGAGGCGGAACGAGCGTTGGATCTTCACGCCGTGGTGTTTTGTGACGGCGAATCGTCCGAGCGAGGAGCAGTTGCTTCCCGGTCGCGTGCTGAAGCGCGGTTTCTCGGCTGTGCTGCCTCCGCCGGAACCGTGCATGACGTGCGCACTGTGAATCACTTTCTGCTTTTTGAAGTCCCACACGAACAGTCGCGGCGTACCGGAGGGGATGCTGTAGTCGACGAATATGGCGTAGCGCTCGTTGAGGTTGTGGCGTTGGGCGAAGTCAAGGGCTTTGTCGGCACGTTGGGTCAGGGTGGCATATCGTGTGCGGTCGGGTAATTCGGGCAACTGCTTTTTGGTTTTCATCAGTCGCATACCCAGAGTGATGACGCACGGAATACAGGCGAGCAGGAACAGGCAAATGATGCGTTTCTTTGTTTTTCTCATAATGGTTTGTTTTTAAGAAACTGTCGGCTTCGCTCGCACGAAGCCGACAGCGGAAAAATGTTTGTTTTTCGATGGTATTCTCTGATTCGGGTTAGAGGTACTTGTTGACCAGTTTCTTGATGATCTTTCTCACCTCGGCGATGGAGGCTTTGCGGTAGAGGCGTCCTTCGGTTTTGTGGACGATTTCGAAACTGGTCGTTTCGATGCGGGTTGCGTCGTTGAGGTTGTAGTCTTTCAAGTTGTCGGGCGAGTAGACTTCGCATTGCGAACCGGTCTTTTTGTAGTAGATGGTGATTGCGCTTCCGTCATCGAAACTGGTTTTTTGCTTGACGATGATGTTCACGGGCAGCGCGTCAAGGTTGAGTTTCGAGCCGTTTTTCGCTTCGGCGGGCGTTGTTGTCATCACGCTCACGAGCGCGACCAACAGGCAGATGATCAGATTTTTCATTTTGATCAGTGTGTTTTAGATGGTTTGTGTTTATTCTAAAAGTGTTTTAGGTCAGAGGCTTTGAATCGGAAGACGGAGAAGAGCATTTCTGTGTCGTCGTCATCGATGATGAACCACGGCGAGGTGAAGGGGTTGGCTGTGTTTCGCATGATGTGGATGTTTCTCGCGGGTGTGTTTCCTTCGGCGAGCAGGAGCGCTTTTTGTCCTTTCCCGTTGTTGAGCACGTCGACGACCATGATGGCGTGTCCGTACGGCAATCCGGCGGGAGCGGGGTAGACAAACACGTCACCGGGGCGGATGTCTTTTATGGCTCGCGGTTTCATGTCGCGTGCGAGGGAGAAGGTGCTTGCCACGCCATAGAGGTTCCGGAGGTAGTTGTTGATTGCGTTTCGCGATGCTCCGCCGCGGTATTGGAGTGTGTTTCCGTTGACGTCTTTGAATCGGATGCTGCTGTATTGTCCGGCGGCGAAGAGTTTTTCGGCTCGGAGCCGCATGCACACGTCGGCGCATTGCTCGGCGTTGGACAGCATCGGCATGTCGACCACGGCATAGCAGGTGGATTGCATTCGGGCGTTTCCGCCGGCTACGAGTTCAACCTTAGCGCTTTTGGGTTTGAGCGGCAGGTTGCGTTCAAAAGTGAAATCGTCTTCTGTCCGTTCGAAACCGCTCGGGGCCGGGATGTCGCCCACGCGGGTGTAGTTGTCGGGGTTGCTTGTCGGAGTGCCGTAGTAGATCCACAGTCCGTAACCTCCGGCTGCTATTGCGATCACCAGCAGCGCGATCAGGGTTCGTTTGATTATCTTTTTCATAGTTGGTTCTTAATTGTTCTGTCGTTTTGACAATGCAAAGTTATGTTTCGTTTATTGAACAGCCTGAGATTCCGGTTTGTGTTGTATGAACTGTGTGTTTCGTTGTATGAAATGCGAAAAAGCCCCTTCTCCGGAGGCCGAAGAAGGGGCTTTTAATATAAGGTGGAACTGTTTAGAACAGGTTTTCGGGATATGTTCCGTCGGCGTGGAGTTGCGCGAACTTGTCGACAACGCCTTGTCGGTCGGCGCTGTAGGTGACTCCGAACCATTTAGACTCGGTGGTGAGTACTTTCACGGTTGCTGTGCCGTCGTTGACGAGTTTGTTCACGAGGGTCGGGATGAAGAACTCGGCTTTGGGTTTGGTGAGGTTCTCTTTGAGGAAGTCCACGAAGAAGGTTTCGCTGTGGCGGAAGTAGTCGGGTGTGAATCCCCAGAAGTTCATCGAAACGGGAGTGTCGAAGGCGAGGGTGACCCGGTTTCCTTTTTCGTCGTCGAAGCCGATGTTGTGTTCGTCGTCATATCCGATGGCTGTGCGCTCAACGATTCCGGTGAGGTTCCCGTTGGCTGTCTCGCACACGCCGCGCGAGACGGTTCCGCTCTCGCTCATGGTGTTGCCCACCTTGAAGCCCACCATGGAGTAGTGTCCGGTTGAGCCTTCGGGCAGCGCGCTGAGTTCGCGGGCCATCACTTCGAAAGAGTTTCGTCCGTAGTAGTCGTCACTGTTGATGATGGCGAAGGGTTCGTTGATGACGTCTTTTCCCATGAGCAGGGCGTGGTTGGTTCCCCAGGGTTTGACGCGCTCGGGCGGGCAGGTGAATCCCTCGGGCAGGTCGTTGACCGACTGGAAGACGACTTCCACGGGGATATGACCTTCGTATTTGGAGAGGATTTTCTCACGGAAGTCGGCCTCGAAGTCTTTCCGGATTACGAAGACGACTTTTCCGAATCCGCTGTGGATAGCGTCGTAGATGGAGTAGTCCATGATGGTTTCGCCGTGGGGGCCGAGTCCGTCGAGTTGTTTGAGGCCACCATAGCGGCTGCCCATACCGGCAGCGAGTACGAATAGGGTTGGTTTCATATTGTGTTATTCTTCGTCGTTGATGGTTGAGAAAGCGAAAACGATGTAGTGCATATATTCCCCGTCGGGTTGGAGTTCCTGCGAGGGGAAATTGGTGTGGTTCGGGGCGTCGGGCATTCCTTGGCATTCGATGGCCACGCCGTCGTAGTCGTTGTACGACCGTCCGCTCTTGCCGATGGGCGAACCGTTGAGCCAGTTGCCGGTGTAGACCTGCACGGCGGGTTGTGATGTGAACACAGTCAGGGTTCGGCGCGACTTCGGGTCGGCAAGCGTTGCGGCTTGTTTGAGCATACTGTTCTGCTCGCTCGGGTTGAGCACCCAGCAGTTGTCGTAGCCTTTACCGTAGCGTAGGGCGGGGAAATCGGCTTTGATTTCGGCGCCGATTTTCTTGAACTCGGTGAAGTCCATCGGTGTTCCCTTCACGGGTGCCATCTCGCCGGTTGGAATGAGGGTGTCGTCGGTGGGCAGGTATGTGTCGGCGTTGAGATAGAGCATATGGTCGAGCACGGAGCCGCTGCTTTCGCCGGAAAGGTTGAAGTAGGTGTGGTTGGTGAGGTTGACCACGGTGGCGGCATCGGTGACGGCGCTCAGGGCGATATAGAGTTGGTTGTCGTCGTTCCATCCGTATTGCACACGCGCGGTGAGATTTCCGGGGTAGTTCTCATCGCCGTCGGGGCTTTGCAGGGTGAACACGACATACTCGGAGCCGTGCATTTCACAGTCCCAGATTTGGTTCTGGAATCCTTCGGGCCCACCGTGCAGGTGGTTGGGTCCGTTGTTGACGGCAAGTTGGTATTCGCGTCCGTCGATGGTGAGTTGTCCGCGTGCGATTCGGTTTGCGTACCGTCCGGGCGTTTTTCCGGCGCAGGGCCCGTCGTAGAGGTAGTCGGCGGGGTTTTTGTATCCGAGCACGACATCGGCGAGTTTTCCATTGGCGTCGGGCACTTCAATGCCGACAATTCCGGCGCCGAGGCTCGACAGTGTCACGGCGGCGCCGTGGCTGTTCTCAAGTCGGTAGATGGTGATTTCGCCTTTTGGCGAGTCTTCGGTGTGGATGGTGACTTTCATGTTATTCGCACTTATGTGCTCCGTCGCTGATTACAACGGGGTAGACCATGGGTTCGTGTCCGTATCGCTCGTTGAAGCGGGTTTTGGCTGTGGCGACAAAGTTGTCGTAGAGTTCGTCTTTGACAAGGTTGATGGTGCAGCCGCCGAAGCCACCGCCCATGATGCGCGATCCTGTCACGCCGCATTCGCGCGCGATGTCGTTGAGGTAGTCGAGTTCCTCGCAACTCACCTCATAGTCTTTCGAGAGTCCGTTGTGGGTTTCGTACATGCAACGTCCTACGGTTTCGAAGTCGCCGGCGCGGAGTGCGTCGCAAACGTCGAGCACGCGTTGCTTCTCGCCGATGACGTAGCGGGCGCGCTTGAAGTCTTCCTCGCTGATTTTGTCGCGTGCGGCCTCAAGCATTTCCATGGTGGCGTCGCGCAGGGTTTCCACGCCGAGGGTTTTGGCCACGTGTTCGCACGACTGGCGGCGCTTGTTGTAGGGCGAGTCAACGAGTTCGTGTTTCACGCGCGAGTCGAGCAAGACGAGTTTATAGCCTTTTGCCTCAAACGGATAGTATTCATACTCGAGCGATCGGCAGTCGAGGCGCATGAGGCAGTTTTTCTTTCCGAACACGGAGGCGAACTGGTCCATGATACCGCAGTTAACGCCGCAGTAGTTATGCTCTGTTGACTGGCCGATGAGGGCGAGTTCGAATTTCTCGATTTTGTTGTCGTTAAACAGGTCGTTCATCGCGAATGCGAAGCACGATTCGAGTGCGGCGCTTGACGACAGTCCCGCTCCGAGGGGTACGTTTCCGGCGAAGACGGTGTCGAAGCCTTTCACGACGAATCCGCGTTTGATCACCTCGCGGCACACGCCGAAGATGTATCTTGCCCATTGCTCTGTGGGGGCGTCTTCCTCTTTGAGGCCGAACTCGCAGTAGGCGTCAAGGTCGGCGCTGTAAACGCGCACGCGGTCGGTGCCGTTGATGTTGATTTCGGCCATGATATATTTGTCAATCGCGCCGGGGAAGACGAAGCCTCCGTTGTAATCGGTGTGCTCACCGATCAGGTTGATTCGTCCGGCAGAGGCGTAAAACACGCCATCGGTTCCGAATCGGCTCTTGAACAGTTGTTTAATTTTTTCTTTCATAGTTGTTTATATTGAATGGTTTGTATTGTCTTGGTTTTAATTTACGAAGTTAGGTTTTTTTTCTGAGTTGTGGATTGGTGAACGGGTATATTTCACAAACTTTAAACTCAGAACAGTGAGAGTTGCCGAGGGTCGGGGGGTGGGGTAGGAGTGGGTTTCGCTTCTTCGGCGGGTTCCGGTTCCGGCGTAGCGGGCGGGTCGGGTTGAGCGGGCAGTAGCCAGTCGATGTCGTCGAGGTATTCATCGAATTCGCTCTGCTGTTGGCTATTAGGCGTTGGCTCGGTTTCCTCGTGATGCTCATCTTTGGGTATGACGGTGAACTCCGGTTCGGTTGGGTCAGGCTCGGGGTGTTGTTCGGGTTGTGCGGCGGTTTCTGTCGGTTCGGGAGAGATGACCGGCTCGGGCGTTTCGGCTTGCTTTTCTTTTAATGTGAGCAGTTCGGTTTGTGTATGCGTGAGTTGTGTCTGGGTGTCTGTGAGTTGGTTGCGTGTCTGCTCGAGTTGTTCAAGTGTTTGTTTATATCGGGCTTGCGCGTTGGAGAGTCGTTGGGTGAGTTGCTCGGTTTGTCGCTCGGCCTCGGCGAGTTGACGGGTGAGTTGCTGCGCTCGCTCGTTGGCTTCGCTGGAGGTGGTCTGAAGTTGTGTTGCTTGCTCGCGTGCTATGGAGAGTTCCGCTCTGGCTTGGCGCAGGTCGTTGGCAAGTTGGTCGGTTTGCTGTGTTGTGGTTTCGGATTGTTGTCGTGCTTGGTTGAGTTGTTGCTCGAGTTGCTTTTTTTCTTCTTGAAGGGTGTCGATGCGTGCTGAGGCGGAGGTGAGTTGTTCCTTCAAGGCATCGATTCGGTTGGCGATGTTGATGTCGCGTCGTTTCTGTTTCTCCGCTTCGTCGCGCGCGCGTTCCTGGAATTTGGTGAGTTCCTTTCGCTGTTGCGCGGCGTTCTCTTCGGCGAGGATAAGACGTGCCCGGAGTTGCTCGTCAACTTCGTTGGCTTTGTCGGTGAGTTGTTGTATTTCGGCTTTGAGTTCGGCGATTTGAGCCGCTTTGCGTTCTTTATAGGCTTCAAACTGTTCGAGTTTGGCTTGAAGTTCGGCGGCGATTTGCAGTTCCTCGCGGGCTGTGTCGAGTTGTTCTTGCAGTTCTTGGGCTTGTTGCTCTGACTGATTGCAGCGGTTTTGCAGTTGCTCGACTTGCTCGGTTAGCGTGCTCGCTTGTTCGGCTTGGTGTCGGAGTTGCTCGAGTTGTCCGGTGTCGTCGGGGTTGATACCGGCTTGTGTCATTTTCAGGGAGGCGACTTTGAGTTTGTTCTGCAATCCTTTCTTGTCCACTTCGAGCGAGTCGATTTTGGTTTGGAGTTCTTCGACTTTTTGTGTGAGGTCGTTGGCTCGGTTTTGCGCCGCTCTGCGTTGCGCCTCGCTCACGTTGAGGCGGTCGCGCAGGTCTGAAGTGTCGTTGTCGTTGGTGTTTGTAGTTGTGGCAGATGGTGTTGCCGGGGTAGCGTTTCGGAGTTGGCGCACTTGTGTCGAGAGTGCGGCAATCATCTGTTTGAGTTCGTTGATTTGCGCGTCGTTGGATACGTTGGCGCTTGCCAGTCCGGTTGTGTCGGCGGTTTGTTGCCGGGTATGTTGTTCGCGTTGCGGCAAGGCGAGTTCGTCGTCGATTTCGCTGCCGTCGTCGCTGAATCCGAATGCGTGTTTGAGTTTACTGAAGAAATCCATATGTTGATGGTCTTTGTTGCAGTGTTCAGTTTTTCAGAACGATACCCCATCCTTTCGGCCCGTTGATGGTTACGGAGAGCGGCTTGTCAAAGTGAATCACGCGGATGAATTCTGTTTCGTCGGCGGGGAGGCTGTCGAGGTATTCGAGGTCGAGCCGGCTTCCGTCGTCGTGTTCTCCTACGGTGAAGTATCCCACGCCGAAGGAGGTCAGATTCTGGAAGAAGTGTGACCCTTGTGAGGGGTCGATTCGCCGTCCCTGTAGCGACAATTCAACAATCAGCCTTGCTGCGGAGATGTTTGCCCATCGCACGGGAATGCCGAGCGCCTCGTCCGACGAGCCCCATCGCCCGGGGCCTATAAGGATGTAGTTTTCGTTTGAATCGGTAAAGGTACGATTTATTTTCTCAAGTTGGTCTGCGATTGCCGAATTATTTTCAAAAGAAAATTTTTCGGGTTTGACCAAGACCACCGCCGTGATGTTGTCGTTTATGCCGTGTCCGAGTGCCCGGTGGCTGCGGATAAGCACATTCTCTTCCGGAGCGTGGAAGATTGTTTCGTCGAGCATTTCGCGCCGGTCGACCATGGGTCGGATCTGCAGCCAGTAGAGTGTGCCTCGGTTGTTGTCGGAGGGGTTGTCGGCGAGTACACCGGCAAATTCCACCTCAACGGGTCGTCCCATTTGCTGTTGTCCTGTTGTGAGCATGAACTCGAGCATTTTCGGCAGTGGGAACACGCCGTGGCGGAGCACGTTGGCGAAGGTGACCACTTTTCGTCCGCGCATTTGGTCGTTGTCAATAAGGCGGTCGTTCTGGTGGTCGAATGTGCTCACGATGTAGTGCATGTGTCCCGCGTCGGCGGCGTCCTGTACCGGCAGGCGGACGAGGTTGAATCCCTCGTCGATGGCGAGCGGGTTGATGTTGGCGGTGTCGAGGGCGAAGAAGTGGGTTTGCGTGTCGCGCAGGGCGAGTTGGGTTGTGCTGAGTTGGAGGATGTGTCGCGGGTGCCGCGGCGAGAAGCGCAGCGAGCGTCCGCCGTCAACGATTTGCTTTCCCAGTCCGGCGGCGAGTTCGACCACACCGTCTTCCGCGCGTTCGGCTCCGGTGGGGTAGTAGTTCAGCGACCGCCCCACGCCGGAGAATGAGGGGTAGTAGAGCGTATCGTGTTGCGTTCCGACAACCTCTTGCAGAATCACGGCCATTTTTTCCTGGTCAATCACGTTGCTTGTTGCAACCATATAGTCTTTGCTCTCGCGGTAGAAAACCGAAGCGTAGACTGCTTTTACGGCCTGCTCAATCAGGCTGACGGTTTGTTCGCGATTGTTCAGGTGCGGCACCATATAGGTGGCGTAGATTCCGGCGAAGGGTTGGTAGTGGCTGTCCTCGAGCAGGCTGCTTGATCGAACGGCCAGCGGTGCGTTGATTACCTTGCATATGGCGTCGAAATCGTCGTGCAGCCGTTCGGGTAGTCGCGCGGCGAGGAAGGCGTTCAGGATTTCCTGGTCGGGCAGATCGGACAGCGCGAGGGGGTACAGTCCGTTGGATTCCATAAACTCGTCGAAGATGTCGGTACAGAGCACTATGGTGTGCGGAATGCGGAGAGTCGCTCCGTCGAAGTCGTCGCATTGCGGATTCTGCTTGATAATCGCGTCGACAAATGCCAGTCCGCGTCCCTTACCGCCGAGTGAGCCCTGTCCGATACGCGCGAAGGAGGAGAACTGGTCGTATCGGTCGCGATAGAACTCGGCCACTACGCCGCGGTTTTTCATCTTGCGGTATTTGGCGATTACGGAGAGCATCAGTTCAATCATCTCGGGTGACTGCTCGGGTGAGTTGATTTTGTGCATTTTCAGCACTTGCGCGATGGGGAACAGGGCGCGCGAGGATAGCCAGCGCGAGAAGTCGTTGTTTTTCGCGTGGTGGTAAAATGCCTCGGGTGGTACTTCGCGCAGGTGGTACTGCAGTGCCTTGAGGTCGGGGAATCGGAGCAGTTCGTTTCCGTTTTCCGGGTCGCGGATAATCAGGTCGCCGAAGCCGAACATCCGCATGATTGCCTTGCCGAGGTCGACGGGGAGTTTTTTTGAGTTCTTGTCGAGGAATGTTCCTCCAAAACTGTCCACGTGATGGGCGTTCTCGCTCTCCGACGATTCGATGATGACGGGCAGATATGGGTCCCGATGGCGAAGTTCGACGGCCAGCCGGAGTCCTGCCGATCGGTCTTTTTTCCCTTCTCGGGAGAATGTCACGTCGCTGATTACGCCGAGCATTTGGTTTCCGTAGGTATCGTACAGGCTGAGGGCTTCCTCGTAGTTTCGGGCTAAGATCACTTTGGGCCGGCCGCGCATGCGCAACATGCGTTCGTGGGCATTGAGTGCTTCGGTGGCGAAGATGCGCGACTGATTGAGGATAAACGTATAGAGTGTGGGCAGAATCGAGGAGTAGAACCTCACCGAGTCTTCCACGAGCATAATCATCTGCACGCCCACTTCGCTGACGTCGGCCGGGGCGTTCATCTTGTCTTCGAGCAGTTTGATGATGGCCACGAGCAATTCCACATTTCCCAACCAAGAGAACACGTAGTCGACCGCCGACAGGTCTTCGCCCTGAAGTCGACGGGATACCTCGCGCGAGAACGGGGTCAGCACCACGTACGCGATTTCGGGATTGTCCGCCTTGATTCGCTTGGCGTACTCGAAGGTTTGGCTCAGGTCCACTCCGGGCATTGCGATGATGAGGTCGTAATGTTTGGCCTGGAGTTCTGCGTCAGCCTTGTCATAGTCGGGCACGAGGGTTACGCGCGGGGGTGAACTGAGGTTGAGTGAGACGTATTCCAGGAAAATCTGCTCCTCGATTCTTCCGTCTTCCTCAAGCATGAAGGCGTCGTATGTGCTTGCGATGAGCAAGACGTTGTGGATGCGTTCCTGCATGAGGTTTTTGAAGGCGGTTTCGCGGAGGTAGAGTTGGCTGAGAAGTTTTGAGTTCATTCGTTTGTGGAAGTGAAAACAACGCCCCTCGGCAAGTGTGTGTGCTTCGGGGCGTAATGTGGCGAAGTTTTATTTGTTTGTCGTCTTGGTTCTGCGCGTTGTGCGTGTCGCGCGGCGGCGGCTGAGATTGCCTTCGTCGGCAACGATTTCGCGGCATTTCTCGAGTGTGAGCGTTGCGGCGTCAACCCCTTTGGGTATCTTGTAGTTTTGTTTCTTGAAGGAGATGTATGGGCCGTATTGTCCTTTGAGCACTTGCAGTTCGGGTTCTTCGGCAAATGTGATCAGCACGCGTTCGGCATCGGCTTTGTGTTTGGCGTCCATCAGTTGGCCGGCTTGCTCAAGGGTTAGTTCTTGGGGCGAGATGTCTTTCGGTATTGAGACGTATTCTTTACCTATCTTTACGTAGGGTCCGAATCTTCCCACGGCCACGGTGACGTCTTGTCCGTCGATTTGGCCGAGTGTGCGTGGCAGGTCAAAGAGTTTGAGTGCTTCTTCAAGGGTGATTGAGAGAATCGACTGGCCTTGGACCAGAGAGGCGAAGCGGGGTTTCTCGGTGTCTTCGCTGCTACCGAGTTGCACCACCGGTCCGAAACGGCTCACTTTGGCGTAAACCGGTTTTCCCGTGTCGGGGTCAACTCCCAACTCACGCTCACCCACGCGATGCTCAAGTTCCATGGTTTTCACTTGTTCGATGAGGGGGTGGAAGTCGTTGTAGAATTTTTCGATGTCGTCGTTCCATCGCTCGTGTCCTTGCGCGATTTCGTCGAAAGTAGCCTCAACATTGGCTGTGAAGTGGTAGTCGAGAATGCTCGGGAAGTATTGCATCAGGAAGTCGTTCACGATAACCCCGACGTCGGTGGGCATGAGTCGTCCTTTTTCCGAAGCGGTGAGTTCGCTCTTGGTTTTGGAGGAGATTTTTCCGTCGGCGAGGGTGATGACTTCGAAGTTGCGTTTTTCGCCTT
Organism: uncultured Bacteroidales bacterium; assembly: GCA_902772965.1. GTDB lineage: Bacteria > Bacteroidota > Bacteroidia > Bacteroidales > Muribaculaceae > Sodaliphilus. The sequence goes on from CACYCT010000012.1 coordinate 22,887, forward strand.
TGCGTTCACCCTTGACCACGTATTCGCGTGCCTGGATGGTGGAGATGGTGGGGGCGTAGGTCGACGGGCGGCCAATGCCGAGTTCTTCCAGTTTCCTCACCAGCGATGCCTCGCTGTACCGGTTGGGCTGCTGAGTGAATCGCTGTGTCGCCAGAATTTCGGTGGCGTTGAGTCGCTCGCCGGTTTTCATCTTGGGAAGAGTGGTGACTTCGGCTTCGTTGGCGGTCTCATCTGTGGATTCCAGATAGACGCGGAGGAAGCCGTCGAACTTCACCACTTCGCCGGTGGCTTGGAAATGGTCGTTTGCGGCGGTATTGGGTTGGATTTGAATCTCAATGGTGGTTCGCTCGAGTTCTGCGTCGGCCATCTGGGAGGCGATGGTGCGTTTCCAGATCAGATTATACAGTTTCTTTTCTTGCGCGGTGCCGGAGATTTCATGCTTGTTGATGTAGGTGGGTCGGATGGCCTCGTGGGCTTCCTGGGCACCTTTGCTTGTGGTGTGGTATCGGCGCACTTTGAGGTAGCGTTCGCCGAGGGTGTCTTTGATTTCGGAACTGATTGTGTTGATTGCCAGAGATGAGAGATTGACCGAGTCGGTACGCATATAGGTGATGTGTCCGGCCTCGTAAAGCGACTGTGCCACGCGCATGGTTTGGCTCACGGAGAAGCCTAATTTGCGCGCGGCCTCTTGCTGGAGCGTACTGGTGGTAAACGGGGGCGCGGGTGACTTCTTGACCGGCTTCACGCTCACGTCGCCCACCGAGAACGCGGCTCCGTTGCAGGTTTCGAGCAAGGCTATGGCCTCGTCGCGCGTTTCGATTCGTCGCGGCAGTTCGGCTCCGAACGCCGACTCACTTCCCTCGGGCGTGAACTGGGCCGTGACGCGATAGTAGACCTCGCTGCGGAAATTCTTGATTTCCTGCTCACGCTCGGCAATCAGGCGCACGGCAACACTCTGGACGCGTCCGGCCGAAAGCGAGGGCCGGATCTTGCGCCACAACACCGGCGACAACTCGAAGCCCACAATGCGGTCGAGCACGCGGCGCGCCTGCTGGGCATCAACCAGGTTGCGGTCAATCTCGCGCGGGTTCTCAATAGCGGCAAGTATGGCAGGTTTGGTAATCTCATGGAACACAATGCGGCGGGTGCGCTCGGGGGTCAGACCCAGCACTTCATACAAGTGCCATGCAATGGCTTCTCCTTCGCGGTCTTCATCAGAAGCCAGCCACACCAGCGTGGCTGCCTCGGCCGCTTTGCGCAATTTCGAAACCAACTCCGTCTTGTCCTCCGGAACAACGTAAATCGGCTTGAATCCATCGGAAATATCTATGCTGAAATCATTCTTGATCAAATCACGGATGTGGCCGTAACTCGACATCACTTGATAGTCGGAACCAAGAAATTTCTGAATTGTCTTGGCTTTCGCCGGAGACTCTACGATAACTAAATTTTTGGGCATTGCTGTTACACCTTATTTATAAAATCAGGCTGCAAAGGTAATACAATTAATTGAATCAGCGATATGACCGGGGTGTTTTTTCCGCCGGAGCCATCAGGCATAAACCACGCAAAGGTTTGGCGGATTGAAAGAAAACACCTAATTTTGCACGTCAAAAAATCGGTTCCATGAATCTGTCCTACCCCAAAAATATCGATCTGGATAACCCCGAGTTCCAAAATCTGTGGAGTCTCATTCAGCAAACCCAGCAGTCTGTTTTCCTCACCGGAAAAGCCGGAACGGGAAAGTCCACATTCCTTAAATATATCTGCGCACACACGAAAAAGAAGTTCGTCGTTCTCGCGCCGACAGGTATCGCCGCGGTAAACGTCGGAGGACAGACACTCCACTCCTTCTTTAAAATCCCCTTCAAGCCCCTGCTGCAAAACGACCCGGAATACGCCCCGAGAATGATCGAGAAGACCCTGCGGTTCTCCAAAGACAAAATCCGCCTTATTAAAGAACTCGACCTGATCATTATCGATGAGATATCTATGGTTCGGGCTGATATCATCGACCATATTGACAGAGTACTGCGGCACTTCACGCGCAACAACCGTGAACCCTTCGGCGGGAAACAACTTCTATTTGTCGGTGACATTTTCCAACTCGAGCCGGTTGTGACGCGCGACATGTATGAAATCCTGCGGCGGGAATACAACCGGATGTTCTTTTTCAACGCACGGGTTTTCAATCAGTTGGGTCTGATACCGATTGAACTCGTTCGTGTTTACCGTCAGGAAGACGGCCCGTTTGTGGCCCTGCTCGACCGGGTGCGCGCCGGTAAAGCCTCCAACGAAGACATCGCCATTCTCAACTCTCGCGTCAACCCCAACGTCACCGAATCGGACTTCACCATCACACTCGCCACCCGACGCGACACCGTCGATGTCATCAACGACGAACGCCTCAATAACCTCAAAACCCCGGAAATCACATTCCAAGGCGCCATCGACGGCGACTTTCCCGACAACCTTCTGCCAACCTCACTCGAACTCACCCTCAAGCAGGGAGCGCAAGTTATCTTTATCCGCAACGACAAGGAAAACCGTTGGGTTAACGGAACCATCGCCAAAGTGGCTCACATCGACACCGGGAAAGTGATTGTTGAAATGGAAGACGGCCAACAGCACACACTTGAGCAGGAACAGTGGGCCAACGTGCAATACACTTATGACGTGAAGAAAAACGTCGTTGTGGAGAACGTGCTCGGCACATTCACCCAATATCCCATAAAACTCGCTTGGGCACTCACCGTGCACAAAAGCCAAGGCCTCACGTTCAACAACGTGATCATCGATTTCCAAGGCGGGGCATTCACCGGCGGACAGACGTATGTGGCACTCTCGCGGTGCACCAGTCTCGAAGGCATCACCATGATGCGCCAACTCTCGCAACGCGACATCATCGTCAATCCGGCCGTTATCGAGTTCAGCAGGCATTTCAACAACCAGCAGTCCATCAACGAAGCCCTGCAACAAGAGCAGGCCCGCGTACTTTACCGGAATGCCCTGCAGGCATTCGGGCAAGGACAATTCCGAAACGCCATTGCCCGGTTTGCCCAGGCCGAAGCCATCGCACATCAGTTGCAATCACCCGTAGTGCAGCGACTTATAGCCGCAAAACTCTATCAACTCGCGGCCCAGCAACGCACCATCGATGCCTTGCAGGAAGAAATCGACGCGAAAAACAAACTCCTGAGCGACCTTGCGGCGGAATATGCCCAAATGGGACATCTGTCACTCGGACACGGTATCCTCGAAGAAGCCGAAACGGAATACCAACCCCGCACAGACCGGGTCGCTATCCAGGCCGCTATGGCCAACTACGACAAGGCGTTACGCATTTGTCCAACCCTAACAGAGGCTATGGTGGGGAAAGCCGAACTCCTGCTCTCGCTCGACCGGCAACAGGAAGCCATGGAATTGCTCAAACTTGCCACCGAAACGGATTCCAAAGCCTACCAAGCCCATTTCCTCCTCGCGCGATTATTGGCGCAAGACGACCTGCCCGAGGCCATAAAGTGTTATAAGCGGGCCATCAAAGCCGACAAGTCACGCCCCGAGCCCCATGAAGCCCTCGCCGAAATCTACGACACCCTCGACCTTGACGACCTTGCCGAGCAACACACCCATCAAGCCCGGGCTCTGCGTAAAGCCATCACATCCAAGCCTCGCCGAAAATCAAAAAAATAAGTTCGTTGACATTGAGCAAACTATTGTCAGGCGGCAAGTTCTATCAAAACCGATAAATATTCACGGTTTAAATTTGCCCGAACCGCAAAAGTTGTTTACCTTTGCGGTGTCAAATCTACTCCTAAACCATTACAATGAGCCAATTCAAAGTTTTCTCCGGAACCAAGTCGCGTTATGTCGCGACCGAAATCGCCCATGACCTCGGCGTTGAACTCGGAAATATGAACATTATCCACTTCGCCGACGGTGAGTTTGAAGTGGGATTCGAAGAATCAGTGCGCGGCTCGCACGTCTATCTCGTGCAGAGCACATTCCCCAACTCCGACAACCTGATGGAACTGCTGCTGATGATTGATGCCGCCAAGCGCGCGTCGGCAAAATCCATCGCTGCCGTGATTCCCTATTTCGGTTGGGCACGCCAAGACCGAAAAGACAAGCCCCGTGTGAGTATCGCCGCCAAACTCGTGGCCAACCTGCTCAGTGCTGCTGGTATTGATTGCCTGATTACCATGGACTTGCATGCCGATCAGATTCAGGGCTTTTTCGACGTGCCCGTGAATCACCTTTACGCATCGTCGGTGTTTGTGCCATACATTGAGCAACTCCGTCTGCCCGACTTGGTTATCGCCAGCCCCGACATAGGTGGAGCCAAACGCGCCAACAGTTACGCCAAATACTTTGATGTGCCCCTCGTGCTCTGCCACAAACAGCGCGCTAAAGCCAACGTGGTGGCAAAAATGACCATCATCGGTGACGTGAAAGACAAAAACGTGATTCTTATCGACGACATGATCGACACTGCCGGAACCATCTGCACCGCCGCGCAACTGATGAAAGACGCCGGTGCCCTCACGGTCCGCGCCGTGGCTTCACATCCGATCATGAGCGAGCCCGCAAGCGAGCGCATTATGAAAAGTTGCCTCGACGAGGTGATTTTAACCAACAGCATCCCCTTCGACACCACTAAGTGCCCTAAGGTGACCATCATCAGCATCGCTGAACTCTTCGCCGACACCATCCAGCGCGTGCACGACAACCGTTCCATCAGTTCGCAGTACCTGCTCTAAGATAAGACGCATTAAAAATACCTGCCTTGGAAACCGGAAGTTCCACATCCGGTTTCCAAGGTGTTTTTAGGAGAGGGTAGGGCGGTCATTGCCGACTTCCGGCACGGTTTTTGCTATGATGAATGTGAAGGATGTGCCTTCAGCGAAATGCCCCGATGGCTATGAAAATCGGTCGGTTTGCAATTTTTTGCAGAAAAAAACACCGCGCGTTCAAAACAAATGCGTAACTTGCACCCGATTTTTAAACCAAAGGACATTCCGGCGGTCTAACAATCAACAAAACGAAACCTCAAAACAAATCCACAAATATGAAATTAAGAGTTTTAACACTATTGGGCCTGTTGGCCTTCACGGCCGGCAGCATGATCCAAGCCCAGGATTATGACGACATCTACTATGATGGAAGTTCGAGTTCCACCAAGGTGAAGAAGGAGACCAAGAAGGTGGAAACCCGAGCAGGCCGAGCCACAGTGGAGGTCTTGCCGAGATACTCATCAACGGCAACTTCCAACTATCAGACCGACCGCGATGTGGATGAATACAACCGTCACGGAGCGAAATTCGAGTACGACCTGAGCGACACGCTTGATGTTGACAGCCTCAGAGACCGCGACGTGTTTGCAAACACCCAGCGTATCGAGCGCTTCTACAACCCCGACATCGTTATCTCGTGCAACGACGGTGAACTTGTTGAACTATACTACAACGAAACCCCGACGGTGAACATCATCATCGGCACCAATTACGGATACTCGCCCCGCGTGGGCTGGGGATTCGGTTGGGGAACCTATTGTTACGACCCGTGGTATGATCCCTGGTATCCTACCCGCTGGTATGGCTACTATCGCCCCTTTGGCTGGGGATTTTACGCCACATGGCATGGTCCGTTTTACTACGAATGGGGCTGGGGCTGGTCGCGCCCGTTCTATCGTCACCACTATGCCGGATGGCATGGTTGGGGCTACGGACGCCGTCACTACTGGGATCGTCCCGGACACCACTACTACGCGTCTACTTACCACCACGGACACTACACCACCGGACGCCGTCCCGGTGACGGCCGCAGCCACCTCAGCGGAGCAGCCAACCGTCCATACACCCGCAGCGGGAGCTCATCGTATGCCGGCGTACGCAGCGGAAGCCGTACAGGCGTAGGCACCGGCTCCATCTCCAACGGACGTCAGCGCCCCAGCAGCTACAGCAACAACTCTTCCGGCATGTACACCGGACGCCAACGCCCGAGCGGCAGTGTCGGCAACACAGGCAACATCGGACACTCGACAACCTCCCGTGGCTCAAGTTCCGGTTGGAGCGGCGGAAGCGTACGAAGCCGTGGCGCATCCTCTTCCTCATCATCCTCTTACGGCACAAGCCGCTCTTCAAGCCCTTCCCGCTCGTATAGCCCAAGCAGCAGCGGATACTCCGGCAGTCGCAGTAGCGGATACTCCAGCGGCAGCAGCCGCAGTAGTGGCGGATATTCCGGCGGCGGATACTCCGGCGGAAGCCGCGGCGGAGGCGGATACTCCGGCGGCGGAGGCGGTGGAGGACGCTCCGGTGGCGGAGGCGGAGGACACCGACGCTAATCCACTCACCAAAAAGTTAAAAAACTCAACCGTGGGGCGATGCGGGAAACAACACCCCTCGCCCCACAAAATGAACAACAACACCCTATCGACCAAACCAACCTATCGATTCAATGAAAAAAATCACCCTCGTGGCCGTAGCGCTCACATCACTCGCGCTCACCGCCAACGCCCAGTATAACTACGAGTACGCCTTCGACAACCTCCCCTTGATTCAAAACGAGCTCAGAGGAACTTCGCGCTATCAATCCATGGCCGGAGCATTCGGCGCGCTCGGAGGCGACCTCTCCGCGATTGTCCATAACCCCGGCGGAATCGGCGTATACCGGACCGGAGACCTCGGCATCACACTTAGCCTTGACTTCAACTCAAGCAAAACCGGCACATACTCCGAAAGCCAAACACGCTTCAGAGTAAATAACTTCGGTTATGCTGGCGCGTTTAAACTCAGCAGCGAGACCATGCCCAACATCAACTGGTCGTTCACCTACAATCGTCTCGCCTCGTACGACCGGCGTTACCACGGCGTGGTTCGCAATCTGCCAACTTCGGTGACCAACTACATCGCCGACGCCATGACTGACAACGAAGACGCCACGGCCGACAACATGACCGCCAAGTCAGGCTTCAATCCGTTCTGGAACGGCAACGCGCCGTGGAACCAGATTCTCGCCTATAACAACTACCTCGCCATTCCCACCAACAGCGCCGGCACCAAATTCGCCGGTCTGGGATTCGACGGCGTGACGGCCGACGGGGAATTCGAAGTGATCGAGCGCGGACACAACGACGAGTTCGCCATCACACTCGGCGGTAACCTCGTAAACACGCTCTATTGGGGTGTCGGAGTGGGAATCAACGAATTCCTGCACGAACGCACGCAATACTACGGCGAGTCGCTCTACAATACCGAAGTATACACCAAACCCGACGATGCGTCGGCCACACTCGATAACGGAAACGCCGACCTCGGATACAACAACTGGACACGAACCACCGGATTGGGATACAACTTCAAGTTCGGTATCATTCTGAAGCCTGTCAACGAATTCCGCTTCGGTATCGCCTTCCACACGCCCACCTTCTATAAAATGCGCCAACGCGGCTGGACCGAACTCAACACCGCCTTCGCACCCGAGAACGGCACGAACTACAAACTGAGCGACTACTCGCCCGAATACGTCAACGACTTTAAACTCCGTACACCATGGCGCTTCATCGGCTCTATCGCAGGCGTAATCGGAGGCAAAGGTATCATCAGTGCCGACTACGAATATGTCGCCAACACAGCCACCCGAGTGCGCCAATGGTATGACGACAATTATTACCACGGCGACCACGAAATCGAATCCACCACCAGCGACATCAAAAACTATTTCAGCCCCAACCACATTATCCGTGTGGGTGCCGAATACCGCATCAATCCCTCGTGGAGCATCCGCGCCGGTTACAGTTACCAGACCGCTTCGGCCTCAGCCGACGTGCGCGACAACAAAGTGAACGTAGTCACCTCAGGCAGCGCAACCGGATATGCCTACGACCGCTCTACCCAATACATCACAGCCGGTTTCGGATACAAATACAATAATTTCTACATTGACCTCGCCTACGTGCACAAATACCGCCTTAACAACTACCACCTCTTCCCCTCCTATGGCGACCTGCCCACGGTGTACGACGAAGTCAAGGATCACAACAACCGCATCTCGGCCTCCCTCGGATTCCGGTTCTGACACCTCTCAGCCACATACACACATCAGGCCGGCGCGTAATCTCGCGCCGGCCTGTGTTCTATTTGCAGAATCACCGGGTATAGGCTTATCGACATTGGCGTTATCGCCGGGCGGTTGCGTGGTGTTGCACGATAAGAATTCCGGCGAAGATGAGCAGGCAGCCGAGCATGCCTACCGTGCCGACGCTCTCGCCATACAGCGCCCAGGCGATAATCATCGATATCACGGGGTTGAGGTAGAGGTAGTTGGTTGTGCTCACGGCGCCTATCTCGCGTGTTGCTTTTCCCCAGGCGAAGTAGGCGGCCATGGAGGCGATGAGTCCGAGGTAGACGAGGTTTCCCCACACGATGGGTTGGGCGAGGGTGGACAGGGGTGTGAGTGTGTCGGAAAGCATTACGGGCAGGGCTGTGAGCAGGCCGTAGAAGAAGGTTTTTCGCGTGATGGTGAGCGGGCTGTAACGGTCGTTGAGGCGCTTGAGAATGACGGAATATATGGCCCACGACAGTGCGGCGCCGAATGCGAGAATGTCGCCGAGCAGGCCGTCTCCCCAGACGAATCCGTTCTCAAACGTGAGCATGCCCACTCCGGCGAAAGCGATTGCCGAGCCGGCGAGTTTGAGCCACGTGAAGCGTTCCTCACGCAGGAATATGGCGGCGAGTAGGGTGGTGAGCAGAGGATTCAGGGCAATCAGCACGCCCACATCGGTCATCAGGGTGAGTTTGAGCGCGGTGTTCTGGCAGATGAAGTAGAGCGAGCCGCCTGTGATGCCGAGGGCGGCGAAGAGCGCCTCGTCGCGCCAACCGTTGAATGTGATGCGGAATCTTGAAACGGCAAGCAGTCCGATGTAGGCGACGATAATGCGGTAGACAAAAATCTCGGTGGGTGTCAGATGGGCTGCTATGAGGATTTTGGTGTTCACGAACGCGACGACCCACACCACAACCGTGAGCAGTGTGAGGGCGTGATAAAACCATTTGTTGTTGTGTTTCGGCATCGGTGGTGGAGTTTGCGGATGCAAAACTACAACATTTTTCGCGTTGGGTGTCAAGATGGGTCGTATAAAATCAATGTGGGTATCTTATGTATTTGTTGTTGAGATTGAAAAAAAGCGCTCCCTCATTCGAGTGCGAACGGGGGAGCGGTGGTGGAATGCAAACAGGTATTATTTCCCGAGCATGATGTTGACAAGTGCGTTGATGTCCGCCACGTCGACTGCTCCGGTGCCGTTAACGTTGGCGCGGCCGTTGTAGTTGTCGGCCGAGTCTGTTCCGATCAGGATGTTGATGAGGATGTTGAGGTCGAGTACGTCGACAGTTCCGTCATCGTTGATGTCGCCTGTGAGTTTGGGTTCGGGCAAGGTGAAAGTGTACTCAACAGTTTGTGATGCTCCGCTGGTGTACACGGCACGGATTCCTACGGTGTGTTGTCCTGCGCTCAGGCGCGGCAGGATAAACTCGGTTTCGTCGACGGAACTTTGAAGTGTACCGTCAAGGAAGATGTCGTAGTGGTCAACGAATCCGACATCGATTGTTGAGCCTTCGGTTTCACCGTTTCCGACGTAGAAGTCGTCGAGTTGCGCGAAGAATGCGTCGAAGGAGGTGTAGTGGATTCCGATACGCACGGTCTGGTCAACAAAGTCGGCGAGGTCGGTTTCATAGATGGTCCACACGCCGGTGGTGACAGATTTGATGGAACTTACTTGTGTGTAGTTGTCGGTTGTGGGGTTGGCTCCGTCGGTGAATACGCACACGTCCATCGATTCGGGGTATTCGGCGTAGGCTTTGGCGGTGAATCGGCACACGAAGTCTTTCCGGATTTTGATTTCGGGCGAGATGAGCCATTTGTTTGATCCGTTCTGCTGTGCGGAGAAGAATGCGATGGATTTGTTTCCTGTGGGCGCTTGCACGGCGGGGTCTGTCGGCATCATGGGCGGAGTGGTGCTCCACGGGTTAAACACGAGAGGAGCGATGGGTTGCGGATTGGATGCCGTTCCGGAGCCGGGGAAGGAGATGATGTTGGACATGCCTCCGAGTGCGATGGGGTAGACGGGGTGGAGGTCAAGGTCGTATGTTCTCCAGTCGCCGAACGAGCCTCGGGCGAAGTCGGGGTAGTCTTCGAAGGAGTCGTTGAAGGAGATGTTTCTGTTCCAACGGACCGTGACGTTGTTTGCCGGGTCGGCATCGGTGGTGATGTTATAGGGGTCAACGATGGTTTCGGTCAGGGTGACGTTGGTGGAGCATTCGCCAGAAACGGTGAGGTTTCCTTCGTAGACGTTGAAGTGCGGCGCGGTGATGCCGATGAGGTATTCTCCGTGGGGGATAGAGGGGAATTGTGCGACACCGCCGGCGATTGTCGCGGTGAAGGTTTGTGTGGTCGCGAGGTCAATGAGTTCCACTTGTTGTCCGTCGACCGACCGGTTGTTGTTTGTCGCGACGTTGATTGTGACGCGGCTGTTGAGGTCGGATATGGTGACGGAAGTGGTTACGATTTCGGTTTCAGAGGCGGAGTATACGGCTTGCACGCCGAGGGTGTATGTTCCGGCGGGGAGGTCGGTGAAGACGTATTCGTATTGGTCGGTAGTGCCGACGAGGTTTCCGTCAAGGTAGATTCTGAAGGTTTCGTTGGGGTTCATGGGCGAGCGTTCGGCTTGTGTCTCGACGCGGATGGCGTGTTGCTCGCGTGATTTGGCGCGGAACACGGATTGGTCCTGTCCGACGTACACGTCGTCGACCTGGAGCATGAACGCGCCTCCGTTGAGTGTCTCGCTGATGTACCGGATGGCGAATTTGATGGGTTTTCCGGCGTATTCGCTCAGGTCGTAGGAGAACTCGCGCCAGCCGGTGTAGTCGGCGGTTTCGTAGTTTCCGGGGTTGAGCAGCCGGAAGTCGGCTTGGACGGGGTTGTCGAGTTTCTCGGTGATGAAGACCTGGAATTTCTCTTTATATATGTCGGCGGCTTTTGCCATGAAGGCGAGCACGTTTTTGTTTCCGGGAGTGATGGTGGGCGAGATGAGCCAATCGTCGTTGGCTTGTCCGGAGAGGGTGCGGGTGAATCCGACGTATTGCTGTCCGGAGTGCGGGCGTAGGATGGGGTAGTCGTACCACCACGCGGGCACCACCGTGAGCGGGTTGATGATTTGGGCGTACTGCATCACGCCCCGGTTCATGTATTCACCCACGAGCGGGGCGGCGTTGAGTCCGTCGGCGTCGATACCGGTCCATTCACCGAATTTGATGGAGAACGGGGTGTAGGATTCAAAGGAGTCGTAAAATACGGGTGCTTCTTTGTTCCAGGTGAGTTTGACGTCGTTCAGTCCGGTTACGGAGTTGTGTGTGACGGTGGTTTGGAGGGAGAAAGGCAGGAGGATTTCTTCGGAGAGTTGTAGTGTGACTGTAGTGTCGCGCGTGACCGAGAAGGTTGTTTCGGCGGGGTTGTATCCGGCCATAGTCGCGCCCAGTTTGTGGTTACCGGCATAGACTTTGATTTTCGTCTGTCCTTCGGAATTGAGTTTGATGGTTCCGTATGACAGGGAGTAGTCGGTTTGCATCAGTGTTACCGTTGCGTTTGGTAGTGGCGTGTTGCCGGGGCCTGTGATGGAGATGGTAAGGTTGATGTTACGTGATTGTGCCATGGCCGTGAGGCTCAGAATGATGATGGCGGCCAGTAGAGTAAGGTTTCGTTTCATCGTGTCGGTTTCTCGTTTGTCGGCCTCGGCGTTGCGTGGCCTTGTGAAGTTTTTAAAAAAGGAGGGTTGTGCGGCATCTTGGCCACACAACCCTTCGTTATGTGAGATGCTTATCGTTTAAGCATGTGCGCGTGGTTTATTTGACCATTTTGACGGTTGAGGTTGTTCCGTCGGTGTAGGTTGTTACAACGATGTTGATTCCTTCGAATGCCTTGTCGGCTGCTTGTCCGGCCACGTTGTAGAACTTGACGGATTGGATCGTCTTGCCGTTGATGTCGGCCACGCCGGTAGTGGAATCAAGTTCCATCACGATGGGTTGGTCGAGGGTGACGTTTCCGTTGGCGAAGTCGATTCCGTCGACGTTGACTGCTTTGTAGCCTTCCTTGGCGAAGTTGGCGTTGTAGCGCAGGTCGGATTGGATGACGTCGACGGTGAAGTTACCTTCGGCATCGGTGGTTGCGGTGTAGACTGCGGATCCGCTGGTAGCGGCGCGGCGGGGACCTCCTTCGGCATTTGCGGGAATGCTTGTCAGGGTCACGGTTACACCTTCAATCGGTTGTCCTTTGGTGTCGGTGACAACGCCGGAGTAGGTGGTAGCCTCTTTCTCGATTCCGAGATATACCACGGGCATATTGGCTGAGGAGACGTAGGAGTTTCCTTCAAGGAAAGTGGTTTGGGTGTCGTTGCGGCGATAGAGGCTTTGTCCGGTTACGGAAGCGGTTTCGAAGTTGACACCACTTGCCCAGTCGTCATAGAGCGCGCGGACCACAATGCGGAGAGCTCCGCCGGTGTATTCGAACGGTTCGGCGAGGGTTGCCGAGATCAGCGGTTCGTGTTGCGTGGTGGAGCCGGTGGTGGCGAAGGTTACATCTTCTTCAAACACTTTTGTCATGCCTTCAGTCGACATCAGAGGTTGGGAACCGGTGGTAGGCGTGACAAGGGTAGCCTCTTCAGCGTTTGCGAGGTAGATGCTCACGGTCGGGGTGAGGGTTTTTGAGATGGAAACATAGCCCTTGTAGGTGATCGAGGTGATCATCGTTCCGGGTTCAATGCCGAGTTGTTCGGCAGTGTAGACGGTTTCGGACTCACTGTTTTTGTAGCTCAGCGACAGGGGTACACTGTTGGTGGTGGAAGAGGGTTCACCTACTTGGATAACATCCTCGGCTGTTTCTTGTTTTACTTCCACTTCGGTTTCGGTGGTGGTGACGATGTAGTCGTCTCCGAAGTTGAACTCAGCGACTGCTGGGAATGTACCAACGTTGTTGGGCACGAAGGTGAACTCGATGGTTACAGAGGCGTTGGGTGCGATTTCAACGGGGTCAGCATCGGCCACGATTTGTCCGTCGAGTTTCAGCGTGGAGGTGTAGTTGGCCTCGGCCACGCTGTTGAGGTTGAGCAGGGTGACAGTAGCGGTAACGTCGTTGTTGGATGTGACAGTTCCGGGGATTTGGAAGTCGGTTACAACCACGTCGTGATTCACGTCAACACGCTCGAAGCCGTACACGTTGTCGATGAAGCAGTAACCGCTTTCGAAAGCGATGTAGTACTCACCGGCGGGCACTCCTTCAACCACGATGGTGGCGAAGTTGGTGGGCGATGCGTTGTAGCCTGTGGCGAGGGCGGGCAGGTCGGCAGAGGGAACTTCTTTGACGAGTGTCCAGTTTTCGCGGTCGGTGCTGTAGTAGACGTTGATGAATCGCTCGGAGAGGCCGGAGTTGGTTTGACGTGACGCGTCAAAGGTCATCTTCTCGCCTTCCGCTACGCGAAGGAGCGGGGTGATAAGTTTGTGGGGAGCGATAACTCCGCTCTTGACGTAGTTGTTGCTACCGTTTGTGTTGCTGGTTTTTGTCCAGTTGCCTGTTGGAGCGTACCATCCGGCGGGGATGGTGGTCAGGTTGGCGTCGTTGGTGAAGGGCTCGAAGAACTTGTTTTCGTCGAGGACTGTCGCGCTCAGCGGAATGATAACGGATTCCACGCCCGTGGCGGCAACGGTAAGCGTTCCGCTAAACACGCCGGGTGTCGAGCTGAGAGCGGTGACATCGACATTCATGCTTTCTCCGGCGGCGAGGTTGAACTCGGTTTGGCTGACAGCGAATCCGCCGTTGACGTCAAGGGTGACTGTTCCTTCGAGAGGAGCGCCACCGGTGCTGTTGATGGTGAAGGTTTTGACAACGTTTTCGTTAATCATGCCGAAGGTGCCGAACGCGGTCGCGTAGGAGGTTTGGCTCAGGTCGTTGGTGCCTTGCTTGACGGTCATTTCGGGCACATAGGGTTTGGGCTGAATCCAGTTGCCGACAACGGATGTCTTGCCAAAGTCTTCGTAGATGTCCATGCGTTTGCGTCCGGCGTCTACCCAAGATGTGTTGTAAGTCTCGGTCACGGAAACGCCTTCGATGGTTGTGCTTTCGCCGATGGCGAGGTTAACCGAGATGGGTACGGTGAGCACGGTCTCGTCGGGTTTGTTTTGCGGAGCGATGCTGATGCTGAAGTTGTCTTCTCCGGCAACGAGGTCACGCTCGCCGATGTTGGTCACGGTGACGGTCGGCACGTCGTAGGTGAATTGGTTGTCGGCGTTCACATAGGGATATACCCATGAAGTGGAACCACTGCGGGTTATGCTCAGTTTGGGTTCGTAGATAATCTCGGCCGAGCCGGTGACGACAAAGTTGTCGATATACGTGTTTTGAATCACGATACCGATCATTTGCGCATTGAGTCCGGACTGGGTTACTTCTGCCCAAACGGAGCCTTCTTCACTGGTGTAGGCTTTTTCGAACAGAGGTGTCTCTTCGGCAACAAGGTTACCTTCGGCGTCCTTGTTGATGGCGAAGAATTTAATGTAACCGTTGAGGTTGAGTTTGGCTTGCAGCGTAAACGAGCCGGTCACGGGAGGGGTAACGAGGTAGTCGAGGTGGTTGGTCTGGGTGTAGGCGTAGAGCGCGCCTGTTCCGTCGACGCCGTAGGTTGAGCCGTAGGCGTAGTCCACATAGGAATAAGTGGGTCGCCAGCTGGAGCCGGTGGTGTCACATCCGACGATGTGTTTCCATCCCGGGGCCACTTTGAACGCGCGATTGGATGAGCCGGTAGTGATGGAGGTGTTGAAGTCACAGGTGTAATTCTCCACCACATCAGCACTTGCCCAACCGAAGCCCAGCAGAATCAGTGCGAGGCTGAAAAGATAGTTCAAGTGTTTCATAATAAAATGGTTTAGTTAATAAATAGGTTATTTTGGTTTGAATCATCCTCGGGGGGAGGTTTACTCGCCTCCCCCGGGAAGATTCATGTTTAAGGGTTATTTACCGGTGATGTAATTGAGCAGTTCGTTCATGTCAGCCACGTCGATAGTTCCGTCGCCGTTGACGTCGGCGAACTTGTTGTCCGACATTTTGAGCATAACATTAATGATTTCGTTGACATCGGCCACGTCGATTTTGCCGTCTTGGTTGACGTCGAGGGTTTGTCCGACGTGTGCGAACTCGAAGTTGTCGTAGAACGCGCCGAGGCAGTTGTTCGAGTAAGCGCGCACGGCAACGAAGATTTGCTGTCCGGCATAGCTGCTCAGGTCGTAACTGAGGTGTGTCCAAGCCACATCGTTGAAGAGTTCCTCGGTGTGGTCATCACCTATTTGTTTGAACGAGCTGCGGTTGGTTGCGCTGGTGGTGCTCACGAGCACTTGCACGGTGGGTCCGCCGGCGGGCATAATGCTGTTGATGCTTTCCCAGTTGCGCAGGTCGAAGTCGAACTTGGTGTTCTCGGTTGCGAGCAGTTTGCGCGAGACAATCCAGTCGTCGAACGCTCCGTTGGTGTTGCAGCGTGTCATGAGCGATTGGTGTCCGTGCGGTTCTTTGAGCGAGTTGTAGCACTGGCTGTCGTTGAGCACGAAGAACGAGAGTGGTGTTCCGTTGTTGGGGAAGTTCCAGAACGAGAGTCGGCTGGTGGCCTGTCCGTCAACGTCCATCACGGTGAAGTCTTCGGGGCAAACGCCTGTGTCGTCGTGTTCAAATCCGTAGTAGCGGTAGTCAGCGGCGAGAGCGACACCGGATACGTTGAGCACGGCTTCGGAGCCGTCGCTGAAGGTGAGCACCATTCCGTCGTCAACGCGGATCGAGTCGCTTTCGGCGAGGTTGCCGGCTTTGAAGGTGACGGTGAACTGGAGGCTTCCGGAGGCGGGGAGTTCGTCACCGGGTTTGAGCGAGGTGGTGAAGCACTTGTTCTCGAACTCGATGGATTTGATGGTCACGTCACGGCTGCCGAGGTTGGTCAGGGCGATGTTGGGTGATGTTTCGGATTCTCCGGCGTTCACTTTGTAAGCGTCCCATGCGGAGAGGCTGAAACTTACGTCTGCTCCGGCGAGGTCAATCTTGACGTTGTCGAGCGATGCGCCGCGCGAGCGGTTGTAGTTGTGCGAAATGTAGCGCCAGCGGAAGGCGACAACTTTTCCGACGTAGGGTGTCAGGTCTACGGTTTCGTATACCCAGTAGCGGATCGGCTCGCCGTCTTCGTCAACGCCCTCGGCGTTGTTGCTGATCAGGCGGAGTTGCTGCCATTGTCCGTCAACTTCGATGTCGAGCATTACTTCGTCGATGCCGTCGGAAGCGGTGGATTTGTTCACGTGCACTTGACTGTCGTCTTTGACAAGGCTCGCGGGACGGTCGTTACCCCACCAGAAACTGAGTTGCATTCCGGGCTGGTCAACGGTGATGTCGGGTGTGGTCAGGATGGCGGGCACTTCGGTTTCGTTGCTGTATGCCATTGCGGAGTACTTGCCGTCGAAGGGGTAGTAGTCGGAAGCCGACCAGCGGGTGTATCGTCCGCCTTCGGCAAGCCAGCCGAGGGGTGCGAATGTGCCGCTTTCAAAGCCTTCGCTCCAGGGGAACTCGCTGATAGACTTGTCTTCCTGTGTGGTGAAGATGTAAGCGAGCGAGTCGGGAGCGTCGCCGGCATTGTTATAGGGCGTCACTTTCCAGATGTATGTGGTTTCGTACTTGGCCGAGGGAATGGTGTAGGTGGTGACGTTACCTGCGTCAACTCCGTTGACCAGATCCCATTGCTGATTTGTCTCGTTGAGTTCGCCGACATACACACGGTATCCTTCGGCGAACTGTGCTTCTTTCCAAGTGAGTTTGATGTTCTTGGGGTAGATGTTCACGCTGCTGTCGGCGGGAGCGACGAGTACCGCGGGCATGGGCACTCCGTCGAGTCCATAAACGCCGGGCAGGAGCACGCGGTCGATGAAGAAGCTGCTTCCGTCGTCCATGCCGTACTCGGAGTCGTATCCGCAGGCGGTGTTGACAAATCGCACGCGCATGTCTTCGGAACGATAGGGCGAGAGGTCGATTGAGACATTAATTAAAGTGTCGAGTTTGGTGTAGTCGGCGGTCCAGATTTTGGAGAAATTGGTGCCACCGTCTTTGGAGACGTACACTTCGAGGTCGTTTGCGGGATATTCAACGTCCTCGCCCACGAATTGAGCGTAGTAAGTGAACATGAACTGAGCCGGTGTTTCGGGATCGCTCAGGTCAAGCCGCGGGGTGGTGATGTAACTTTCCTCGATGTAGGGCGCGCCCAACATACTCTTATCGCCTTCAAGGGCGTAGTGTGTGGTGTTCCAGGGGTTTACCGACGAGCCTCCGAGTTCCCATCCGGCGGGCGGGAAGTGGTCGCCTTCAAAGAGTTCGAGTTGGTATCCGTCGGGGACTGCCTGCTTGGAGGCAATCACATGGAGGGTGACGTCGCCGCCGTTGGTTTTGATGGTCAGGTCGGCCTCAACGGGGCTCATCAGGGTTGCCTGGTACATGATTTGGAAGCGTGCTGTCTCGTTCACGCCGAGGTTCATGCCTACGGTGTCCATCACGAGCGCGAAGGCGTCAGGACCTTCAAAACCGGTCACTTTCAGTCCTTTCAGACCGACGTTTTTCAGTGTCTGCACCTCGGAGTAGAGTTTCTCACCGATGTAAGCGTCGGGGAAGCGGTAGGTGGTTTGAGTGAGTTCTGCCACGGGGCCTGTTTGGGGCTTGTGTTGCTTGATGCTCACGTTGTCGAGGTAGAGCACGTTGGCCGTTTGCTTGAAGAGTTGGTAAATGAAGGCCACCTTCACGGTCTTTCCTTGCCAGGGTGAAAGGTCAAGTTTGGATGTGTGTTGTGTCCAGTTGGCCCACATGTACTGTCCGTAAGGATCAGCGGGGACACCGCTGTTACGCACCTGCTCTTCGTTGGTGAAGTCGAAGATTTCGGTGGTGTCGGCGTTGGCAACGTCAACGATGGCCACTTTCAGTGCGTATTTTCCCTCTTGCAGTGCAGCGTAAGCCGCTGCTTTCCAGTCGAAGGATAGTTGGTAGGTGTCGTCCAACTGCACGGCGGGCGTGAGCAGGATTTCTTTGCGTGGTCCCCACGCGTCACGGTTGTTGGCATCCAGATAGGTGGGTGCGTCAACGCAGGCATACTTGTGTCCGCTCATCGTCGTTCCCGACGGAGTGAAGTGGATTGCCCAGCGGTAGTTCAGGTTGGATCCGGTGTATTGCGACACCGTTTCCCACCCGGCCGGCAGGGTTGCTGTGGTTGACGTTCCCGGCACATCTTCAAATCCTTCGTCAAGAAGGGTCTGCGCGTTGACCGAGAATGTGCTCATGGTCAACAATGCCAGAATTGCGGTAAACAGTTTTTTCATAAAAAGTTGAATTATAGAAAGTAATATATGATTTTACCGAAAAAGTAATTGCGGTATCTTAGGTTTGAACACGCGATTTACTTGTGAAGAAGTTCACAAAAGTAGTAATTTTCACCAAATTATTGTTCCTTTTTATTCCATTTTTTATTGTATAAACAAGAAAAACTACCATTTTCGGTAGGCTTATAAAGATGTAAAAATGGATAGGTTGAGTGTTGTCGGTGATTTGTAGTGAAGAGACTTATTCAGTTGCAGATCCACTCCACGTTGAGGGCTTCGAAACGTGCAGGCGGTGTGAGTCGCGCAATCATTTTTGCCTCTTCCGAAATTTGGAGTGATGGCGCATGATTGGGAGGCGTATGTTGGCACCGCGCGTCAGCCCCTAAAAGCCAAAAAT
>CACYCT010000013.1 GCA_902772965.1 uncultured Bacteroidales bacterium
AAGACGGTGAATACCTACGCCTTTAATAACATGTACGGTCTTCGCACCCTTATCATCGAAGACAGCGCCGACACACTCAAGGTAATCGGCTGGCACTCCGATGCTAAGAGCCTCTTTGCCGAGAGCCCGCTCGACTCGCTCTACTATGGGCGCAATTATACGTCGAGCAACGCAATTGCAAGTAACGTGACCACGCTGCGCACCGTAGCGATTGGCGACCAAGTGACTGCCCTGCACGAGAGTGACTTTTCAGGCTGCACAGGTCTGACCACCGCCACCTTCGGCACCTCGCTCACCGCCATTGCCAAAAATGCTTTCTACAACTGCCAATCGCTGCAATCCATTGCGCTGCCCGACAACGTGAAGACTATCGGCGAGAACGCTTTCCGCGGCGACAGCCTGCTGGCAAGCATCGACCTCGGTCACGGAGTGGAAACGATTGGTGACTACGCCTTCGCCGGCAACAACGCCTGCGCCTCGCTCACGCTGCCGGCAAGTTTGAAGTTGATGCGCGCGTCGGCCTTTGTAGGCACGACCGCGCTGCGTAACCTGATCATCGAAGACAGCGCCGACACACTCAAAGTGAACGACTGGCGTACTGATGCTAAGTGCCTCTTTGCCGAGAGCCCGCTCGACTCGCTCTACTATGGGCGCAATTATACGTGGAGCAACGCAATTGCAAGTAACGTGACCACGCTGCGCACCGTAGCGATTGGCGACCAAGTGACTGCCCTGCACGAGAGTGATTTTTCGGGCTGCACAGGTCTGACCACCGCCACCTTCGGCACCTCGCTCACCGGGATTGCCGATAACGCGTTCTATAACTGCCGGTCGCTTCAAGCCATCGCCCTGCCCGACAACGTGAGGGAAATCGGCGTGAACGCTTTCCGGGGCGACAGTCTGCTGGCGAGCATCGACCTCGGTCACGGTGTGGAAACGATTGGTGAATACGCTTTCGCCGGCAACAACGCCTGCGCCTCGCTCACGCTGCCGTCAAGTTTGAAGTTGATGCGCGCGTCGGCCTTTGTAGGCACGACCGCGCTGCGTAACCTGATTATCGAAGACAGTGCCGACACGCTCACCGTTAAGGGCTGGCGTGTTGACAACCAGTCCCAGTTTTACGGCAGTCCAATCGATACATTCCACTATGGCCGCAACTATACCGGCAGCAACCCGATGCTTGCTCAGGTGGCGACCTTGAAAACCGTTGAGATTGGTCCGCAAGTGACATCGATGCATATCAATGATTTCATGAACTGCACAGCCATCACCGATGTGGTCAGCAAAGCCGAAGTGGCTCCGGTGTGCTTCAGTAATGTGTTCAGCGCTGCGACTTACAACAACGCCACGTTGTGGGTGCCGGCGCGCCGCGTTGACCACTACCGCTCGCAGCCCTATTGGCAACAATTCCTTGCCGTCAAGGAAATCGACGCTCCCGTCGTTCCCGGCGATGTGAACGGCGACAACAAGGTTGACGTGGGCGATTTGAACTCCTTGCTCAACGAGATGCTTAGCGGGGCTTTCAACGCGGCCGCCGACCTGAACCGCGACGGAAAGATAGACGTGAGCGACCTGAACGCGATCATCAATCTTCTGCTCTCGGCAAACTAAGCGTTTTTCCGCCATTAACCACCATCTTTCGGCCGCAGTCTCGTCGGGCTCGCGGCCGAAAGTGTTTCTTGGGGTGACGTTTTTTGATCAGTGGATGTATGGCGATTTGATAAAAAGTTGTACCTTTGCGGTCGATTCAATGAGTTTGGGGGTGCCGTGCCCCTCGGGTCGCGGCTGAGAACATACCCATGGAATCTGATCCGGATCATACCGGCGTAGAGAACTAAACTTATTAATTATCAAAATGAAACACATCTGTATGCTTGCCGTTGCCCTGATGACGGGCTTCGGTGTGTCGGTAGTGGGGCAAACCACCTTACCCGACACGATTGAGCTCAAGGACGTGGAAGTGCATGCCACCCGCGCCTCGAGCCATACGCCTATGGCGTTCACCAACCTCAGTGCCTCGCAAATCGCGGCTGTGAACCACGGCCTGGATTTGCCGTTTTTAATCTTATCCACTCCCGGAGCGATTGTCACCTCAGACGCCGGCGCCGGGGTGGGGTATACCTCGATTCGTGTGCGCGGCACAGATGCCACACGTATCAACGTCACCAGCAACGACATTCCGATGAACGACGCCGAGAGCCACTCGATTTTCTGGGTGAACACGCCCGATTTGGCCTCCTCGCTCGCCGATGTCCAGATTCAGCGCGGTGTGGGTACGTCGACGAATGGTTCCGGCGCTTTCGGAGCCAGTATCAACATGCGCACGCAGCCCTTCGGACGTGTGCCGTACGCCGAACTATCCGGTACATACGGCTCGTTCAACACAAACAAGGAAACGCTTCGTGCCGGAACCGGTCTGATGGGTGGCCACTGGGCGGTGGACATGCGTCTGAGTCACATCGGCAGCGACGGTTACCGCGACCGCGCCTCAAGCAGTCTGAAAGGATACTACGCGCAAGTGGGCTACTTTAACGGGGCCAACTCGCTCCGGTTCATCACCTTCGGCGGTAAGGAGGATACCTACCACGCTTGGGACGGTATCAGCCGCGCCATGCTCTCAACCGACCGCAAGTACAACCCCAACGGCGAAATCAAACGCGACGGCAAGGTGGTGGGATTTTACGACGACCAGAAGGACATCTACCGGCAAACCCACTATCAACTTATTTGGAACCACCGCGCCACGTCACAATGGAAATGGAAACTCGCCCTGCACTACACCGACGGCTACGGCTATTATCAGGAATACAAGAACGCCCGCACATTGGTTGAGTATGGCCTCACGCCATTCACCACCGCCGAGGGGACTGTGAAGAAGTCGAGCCTTGTCCGGCGCAAGATTCTGGACAGCGATTTCGCCGGCGGCGTGTTCGCGGTGGACTACAGCGGATCGCGGTTGCACGCCACGCTCGGCGGCGGGTACAACTACTACACCAACAACCACCACGGCCGCGTGCTGTGGGTGGAGAACTACCTCGGCAACCTCGCGCCCGACCACGAGTACTACCGCAACAAAGGTCGCAAACACGACTTTAACATCTATCTCAAAGGGACATACAGAATCGTTAGCGGACTGTCGGCCTATGCCGATGTGCAGTACCGCCACATCGGGTACACCATCAAGGGTGTGAACGACAAGTGGGACTGGACCGCCTCGCCCGAGCGGATGCAGACGCTCGACGTTGACGAGCCGTTTGACTTCTGTAATCCCAAAGTGGGATTGAACTACGACTTCGCCCGCCACCACCGCGCGTACGCCTCCTTCGGTGTGGCCCACAAGGAGCCCACGCGCAATAACTACACCGACGGCCCGCTCACGGCTCGCCCCAAAGCGGAGCGCCTGCTCGACTGGGAGGTGGGTTACAACTTCCATAGTTCGAGATTCTCGGCCGGGGTGAACCTGTACTATATGAAGTATCACAATCAGTTGGTGCTCAACGGGAAACTGAACGAAATCGGCGAGTTGATGTCGGAGAATGTGCCCGACAGTTACCGCGCCGGAGTGGAACTCACCGCCGGTTGGCAAGCGCTTTCGTGGCTGCGTTGGGACGTGAATTGCGCGTTCAGTCGCAATAAAATCAAGAACTATGTGGGCTACGTGAGCGACTACGACAGCGACTGGAACGACCTTTGGAGCCAGACGGCCATCAACGCCGGCACCAAAACCATCGCGTTCTCGCCGTCTGTGGTGGGTAACAGCATGATAACGGCCTCGTACAAAGGTTTCCGCGCGATGCTGCAAAGCCAGTGGGTGAGCCGTCAGTATCTCGACAATTTCCAGAACAAGGAAGACTCGCTCGACCCCTATTTCGTGAACAACCTCGACCTGTCGTATACGTTCAAGTTGCCCCATGTACAGGGTATCACCGCGGGTGTGACGGTGTACAATCTGTTCAACACCAAGTATGAGACCAACGGCTACTCGCAAACGGCCGCCGTATGGGAGCACGCCGACAAAACGGGCTCGATGACCCTTGTGAGCGACCCGCGCTTCTACCCGATGGCGGGCATCAACGTGCTCGGCCACATCACGCTCTCGTTCTGATGGATCTGAAGACGACACTTGACATCGTTGGCACGGTACTCGGCCTGGTATATCTCTGGCTCGAGTACCGCGCCAATATATGGTTATGGCTTGTGGGCGTGGTGATGCCGGTTGTGAACGCGTGGCTGTATTACAATCGCGGCATCTACGCCGACTTCGGAATGCAGATTTACTACATCGGCGCGGGCGTGTACGGCTGGTTGATGTGGCGGCGTGGCGACCGCCACCGCAGCGCCGGCGACAACACGCAGGGCATCCGCCACGCTTCGGCGCGCGAACTGGCCGTGATGTTGCTTGCCCTGGCTATTTGTTGGGGTGCGATTTACATGTTCCTGAGCCGGCTGACCGATTCACGCGTGCCGGTATTGGACAGTTTCACCACCGCCACGAGCATCGTTGCCATGTGGGCCTTGGCGCGGAAATACGTTGAGCAATGGCTGTTGTGGCTGGCCGTCGACGCGGTGTGCGTTTGGCTGTACTTTTACAAACACATACCCTTCCATGCCCTGCTTTACGGATTCTACACCATCATGGCCGTAGTGGGCTACCTCCGCTGGCACCGCGTGAGTAAAAGTGGGCAGATGTAGAACGGATACTTGGGGATGATAAAGTCTGGCCATCGCCAAATGTCAAACTCTTGGAAGGTTTTGATTTTTATCTTTTCAATAGTCGCTAATCGGAAAAAAGCAGTACTTTTGCGGCATATAATATAAATAAGGTGTAATCTATGAAATTTATCCCTACAGAAATCGAAGGCGTGTGGATAGTTGAGCCGGTTCGTCACGGCGACGCGCGCGGCTACTTCAGCGAAGTGTTTAAACTCGAGGCTTTCCGCGAGGCCGTCGGGCCGGTGGAGTTTATCCAGGACAACGAGTCGTTCAGCGGCCACGGCGTGTTGCGCGGGTTACATTTCCAGCGCGGAGCGTGGAGCCAGGCCAAACTGGTTCGCGTCAGCCGCGGCGCCGTACTTGATGTGGCGGTTGACCTGCGCGGCGACAGTCCCACCTTCGGGCGGCATGTGGCTGTGGAACTCTCGGTCGAGAACGGGCGTCAGCTGTTCATTCCCCGCGGTTTCGCCCACGGGTTTGTCGTGCTGAGCGAGCAGGCACAGTTTCAGTATAAGGTCGACAACGTGTACGCGCCTCAGTCGGAGGCCACGCTTCGCTGGGACGATCCGGCGTTGGGCATTGACTGGCGCCTTCCGGCCTCTGAACTTCTGTTGAGCGAGAAAGACCAGCGCGGCTTGATGTTAAAAGATATTAAACCTTTCTAAAAATCTCAACTTGCTCATAAAATCAGAACTCTTTGAGATATTGATGATTAGCGAGGCGCTTGCGGTTAAGTGCCTCGTTTTTTGTTGATAAAAAGGTGTAAAGGGTTTGTGGGATAGGAAATTAGTTTGTACCTTTGCAACGCTTTTCGTGAATCGAGAACGGTTTACCGCTTGCTAATCGGCTGATTTTGCGAGTGGTAGATTGTGTGGGATTGGCGAGAAAGCACCGAAAAATGTAATTCAAAACTAAAGTAAAACAAAACTAAGATGCCTACAATTTCGCAATTAGTGAGAAAAGGCCGTACGTCGTCGGAGAACGCCAGCAAGTCGCCCGCTCTGGATTCATGTCCTCAGCGCCGCGGTGTTTGCGTTCGTGTTTACACGACCACGCCTAAGAAACCTAACTCCGCCATGCGTAAGGTTGCCCGTGTGCGCCTGACCAACGGCAAGGAAGTGAACAGTTACATCCCCGGTGAGGGCCACAACCTGCAAGAGCACTCGATCGTGATGGTGCGCGGCGGACGTGTGAAAGACCTTCCCGGTGTGCGCTACCACATCGTTCGCGGCACGCTCGACACCGCCGGCGTTTCCGGCCGTCTGCAACGCCGCAGCAAGTACGGCGCCAAGCGACCCAAAGCCGCCAAGAAGTAATTCCCCTCGGCAGCCGTCCGACCTTTATCACTAAACACAAACACTAACTTAGTTTTTGAACACACATTGGTGATGACCTACGGTTGAGTAAACCCGGCGAAGCGTCGCCGCGTTGAAGAACAAAGACGCAACAACCAAGCTGACCAAAAACTACAATTTTTGACTTAAACAATGAGAAAGGCTAAGCCCAAAAAACGGATCATCCTTCCCGATCCGGTCTATGGTGACGTTCGCGTGTCCAAATTCGTGAACCACCTGATGTACGATGGTAAGAAGAACACGTCGTACCGCATCTTCTACAGCGCCCTCGAGATTGTGGGCAAGAAGATGGCCAGCGAGGAGAAAACCCCGCTCGAAATCTGGAAAACCGCCCTTGAGAAGATCACACCCCAAGTAGAGGTCAAGAGCCGCCGCATCGGTGGCGCCACCTTCCAAGTGCCTACCGAAATCCGCCCCGACCGCAAAGAGTCTGTCTCGATGAAGAACATGATTATCTTCGCCCGCAAACGCGGAGGCAAGACCATGGCCGACAAACTCGCCGCCGAAATCATGGACGCATACAACGAGCAAGGCGGAGCGTTCAAACGTAAAGAAGATATGCACCGTATGGCAGAGGCCAACCGCGCCTTCGCCCACTTCCGTTTCTGATAAACACCACAGCGTGTACCCTTCCCAATGGCAAACGACAATCAACTGAAATATACGCGCAACATCGGCATCATGGCGCACATCGATGCCGGTAAGACCACCACATCGGAGCGCATTCTGTACTATACCGGACTTACACACAAAATCGGTGAAGTGCACGACGGCGCCGCCACAATGGACTGGATGGAGCAAGAGCAGGAGCGTGGTATCACCATCACCTCCGCCGCTACAACAGCCCACTGGACTTATGCCGGCGAGAAATACAAAATCAACCTGATTGATACGCCGGGGCACGTGGATTTCACCGTTGAAGTCGAACGCTCGCTGCGTGTGCTCGACGGAGCGATTGCCACTTTCTGCGCCGTAGGAGGCGTGGAGCCCCAGTCCGAAACCGTATGGCGCCAGGCCGACAAATACAACGTGCCCCGTATCGCATACGTCAACAAGATGGACCGCTCCGGAGCCAACTACCTTGAAGTGGCCCGGCAGATGCAAACCATCCTCGGAGCAAACCCCTGCCCGATTGAACTTCCCATCGGAGCCGAAGAGCACTTCAAAGGCGTAATCGACCTGATTACGATGAAGGCGCTCTACTGGCACGACGAGACGATGGGAGCCGAATATTCCGTCGAGGAAATCCCCGCCGACATGCTCGACGAGGCTCAAGAGTACCGCGACAGCATGCTCGAGAAAATCGCCGAGTTTGACGACGAGTTGATGACGAAATACTTCGACGACCCCTCGACCATCACCGAGGCCGAGATCAAACGCGCCCTGCGCAAGGCCACCCTGGCGATGGACATCGTGCCGATGTTGTGCGGAAGCTCGTTCAAGAACAAAGGTGTGCAGCCCTTGCTCGATGCCGTCTGCGCCTACCTGCCCAGCCCCAGCGACTCCGCTGAGGTTACCGGGCACGACGTGAACGACCCCGACAAGACCATCCGCCGCCGCCCGACTTCCGACGAACCGATGTGCGCGCTCGTGTTTAAGATCGCCACCGACCCCTACGTGGGACGCCTGGTGTTCTTCCGCGTGTATTCGGGCAGTATCGACGCCGGCAGTTATGTCTTCAACAGCCGTTCCGGCAAGAAAGAGCGTATCTCGCGCCTGTTCCAGATGCACAGCAACCACCAGAATCCGATGGAAAGCATCGGTTGCGGTGACATCGGTGCCGGCGTAGGTTTCAAAGACGTTCGCACCGGCGACACGCTCTGCAGCGAACAGCACCCCATCGTGCTTGAGGCGATGGACTTCCCCGACCCCGTGATCGGTATCGCCGTTGAGCCGAAGACGCAAAACGACCTCGACCGCCTCGGTGTCGGCCTGCAGAAACTCGCCGAGGAAGACCCCACCTTCCAAGTGGAGAGCAACGAGGAAACCGGCCAAACGATTATCCGCGGAATGGGTGAGCTCCATCTCGACATCATCATCGACCGTCTGCGTCGCGAGTTCAAAGTGGAGTGCAACCAGGGCCGTCCGCAGGTGAGTTACAAAGAAGCCATCAGCCAAGCCGTGGAACTTCGCGAAGTGTTCAAGAAGCAGACCGGCGGCCGCGGAAAATTCGCCGACATCATCTGTCGCGTCGAACCCGCCGATGCCGACTTCGAGGGTACCCTCCAGTTCATCGATGAGGTCAAAGGCGGAAACATTCCCAAAGAATACATTCCGTCGATTCAGAAAGGCTTCATCAACGCGATGCGCTCGGGTGTTCTGGCCGGCTATCCGCTCGACAGCCTGAAGGTGACCCTTATCGACGGCTCGTTCCACCCCGTGGACAGCGACCAACTCTCGTTCGAACTCTGCGCGATGCAAGCGTTCCGCAATGCCTGCCGCAAGGCCAAGCCGGTGCTGCTCGAGCCGATTATGAAAGTGGAGGTAGTCACCCCCGAGGAGAACATGGGCGACGTGATAGGCGACCTGAACAAGCGTCGCGGTCAAGTCGAAGGCATGGAAAGCAGCCGCAGCGGCGCGCGCATCGTCAAGGCGAAAGCCCCGCTGGCCGAGATGTTCGGTTACGTCACCGCGCTGCGCACCATCACCTCCGGCCGCGCCACAAGCACGATGAGCTTCTCGCATTACGCCGAAGTGAGCCGCCAGATCGCCGAGAAAGTGCTCAGCGAATGCCAAGGAAGAGTAGACCTGTTAAAGTAAACACAAATATCCATCAAATCATATGAGCCAAAAAATCAGAATTAAGTTGAAATCTTACGATCACAGCCTGGTCGACAAGTCGGCCGAGAAGATCGTCAAGACTGTGAAGGCCACCGGTGCTGTGGTGAGCGGTCCGATACCCCTGCCCACGCACAAGCGCATCTTCACTGTGAACCGTTCGACCTTTGTGAACAAGAAGTCGCGCGAGCAGTTCCAACTTTCATCGTTCAAGCGCCTGATCGACATCTACAGCTCCACGGCCAAGACCGTCGACGCGCTGATGAAACTCGAACTCCCCTCGGGCGTGGAAGTTGAGATCAAAGTGTAGTAAACGTGTTCACGCACACGAGAAATTAAACAAGTTAACAACCAAAACAATCAAAGAGAAATGCCAGGATTAATTGGAAAGAAAATCGGAATGACATCCG
>CACYCT010000014.1 GCA_902772965.1 uncultured Bacteroidales bacterium
CGCCATCTGCGCCGCGGCGGGAACCATTCTGCCATCGTTCGCCATTATCCTTGCCATCGCCATCTTCCTCACGCCCGATACCATCAAGAACAACGACATCATCAATCGTATCTTCATGGGCATCCGCCCTGCCGTGGTGGCGCTTATTATCGCGCCGGTAATCACCACCGCGCGGACCGCAGGCGTCACATGGCGCACCATCGCCATTCCCGTCACCGTGGCCCTGATGATTTACAGCCGAATACCCATCTTGAGCAACCCCATCATCTACATCCTGCTCGGTGCCGTCGGCGGGTATGTGTGGCAAATCCATAAAACCCTTCGACAGCCATGACCGAGTATCTGAAAATCATTTACGCCTATCTCAAGATCGGGCTCTTCGGTTTCGGCGGAGGGTATGCGATGTTGTCGCTGATTGAGCGCGAAATTGTTGGTTCGGGTTGGATCTCAAGCCAGATGTTCACCGACATCGTCGCCATCTCGCAAATGACCCCCGGACCCATCGGCATCAACAGCGCGACATATATCGGCTACGTTGTCGGGGGTGGTGTGATCGGTTCCCTGCTGGCAACTTTGGCCGTGGTCATTCCCCCTTTCTGCCTTACCCTCTGGGCAGCCCATTACATTGACCATCACCGGCAAAGCACTTTCATTCAAGGTGCTATGCACGGATTGCGCTACGTCGTGGTCGGCCTCATCGCCTCCGCGGCCCTGTTGCTGATCAACCACGAAAACTTTGGCAGCGAAACCTCACAGCAAATCATCACAACCCTGATTTGCGCCGCCTCGTTCTGCTGCGTGTTCTTCACCAAAATCCACCCCATCCTGGTCATCATCGCCGCCGGAATGGTCGGCCTAATCGTATTTTAAAATGAGATACACCACATTCATCATACTTGCCCTGCTCTGCGCCGCCTTCGCCACGGCGCAAACCGACAGCATCGCAACCGATTCCGTTCCCAAAAAACGCAATATATTCCAACGGATCGGAGACTACATCAGCGGAAAAAACGAGAAACCCGACACCGTCGCGCCCCACAAACCGCGCTGGATAGTTCTCGGCGGACCGCACTATTCCTCGGAGGAAAAATTAGGCATAGCCCTCTCCGGTATGGCGACATTCCGCCTGAACGGCTGCGACGCCACCATGCAACCCTCGGCCGGACTGGTGTTCGCCGACATCTCAACAGCCGGATTCTGGAACTTCGGATTCCAAGGCGACATCCTCTTCCCCAACGACAGCCGACGGATACACGGCAAAATGCGCGTCCGGTACTCGCCCTACAACTTCTGGGGAATCGGATACGAGAAGGGGAACACCGACAGCCTCAAGACTCAACTGCACCAACATGAAGTTATCGTTGAAGGCTCAATGCTTTGGCGATTGGCAAATGGGCTGTATCTCGGCCCAACCGCAAGTTACAACTTCGTCACCAGTGGCAACATATCACGGCCGGAACTACTTGAGGGCCAACGAAAATCAACCGGACAAGTCGGTGCCGGATTCACCCTGCTCTACGACACACGCGACTTTATCAACAACGCCGCCTCAGGGCAAATCATTCAACTCGACCAACTATTTCATCCACGCTTTATCGGAAACCATTACACCTTTGCCCGAACCGACCTCCGAGCCAGCATCTACCGCACTGTGTGGAAAGGCGGAATAATCGCGGCCGACCTACGCACAACCTTTAACTTCGGTTCTCCATCATGGGCATCACTCGCCCTGCTCGGCGGCAATGAAACCATGCGGGGATACTACACCGGACGATTCCGTGACAAACATCTCTACAGTGTGCAGGTCGAACTCCGTCAGCGAGTTTGGCGACGGAACGGCATTGTGGTCTGGGCCGGAGCCGGAAATGTGTTTCACGACTGGAAATCCTTTAAAGCGCACGTGTTGCCCAATTTCGGAATCGGCTACCGCTGGGAAGTGCGCCCACGCATGAACCTGCGTCTTGATTTCGGATTCGGCAAAAAAGGCCACTCCGGTTTCACTTTCTCCATGTATGAAGCATTTTAACTTTACTATGAACCGATTTAAATCATTTTTTTCCAGCCAGAAAACCATATTTTGGTACACCGTTGCCATTCTCACGCTGCCGTGCGTGATGATGGTGTTCACCGAAGCGGGGGCCACACTTACCCACCTGCTACGCGTCGCACTGCCTCTGGCCCTCTACTGGCTCGTGATGACACTTTTCAAAAAGCCCGGAAAGGGATTCTGGTGGACCTTCCTGTTCAGTTTTTTCGCCGCGTTCCAGATTGTTCTGCTCTACCTCTTCGGCGAATCACCCGTGGCGGTTGATATGTTTCTCAACGTGGTAACCACCAACCCCACCGAGGTTGACGAACTACTCTCGCAAATCTACCTCTCGGTCATCTTTGTCTTTGTCGTATACGGATTGGGCATCGGACTGAGTGTGGTCTCACTCCGGAGCCGCGAAGTTCTCGCCGCCACATGGCGACGCACGCAACGCCGAATCGCTGCCTGCCTGCTTGGCGGCGCGCTGCTCCTGCTCGGCGCGTGCTACCTGACCGACAGGAACTTCAGCCTGCGCGACGACATATTCCCCTTTAACGTGGCCTACAACTTCGGACTGAGTTTTGACCGGCTCAACAAATCGGCCAATTACCAGAAAAACGTCGCCGACTTTTCCCACCACGCCACATCATCACGACCGGCCGGACAAGCCGAGATTTACGTGCTGATCATCGGCGAAACCATCCGCGCCGACAATATGAGCCTCTATGGCTACGGACACCCCACCACACCGACACTCGACAGTCTCGAAGCCGCCGGTCAACTCGCCGTCTACCGCGACGCACTCACCGCAAGCAACACCACACACAAAAGTGTGCCCGCGCTGCTCACACCTGTGCTGAGCCAACACGATTTCAACGCTGTCTACCGCCAGCGCGGCCTCATCTCCGCCTTCAACGAGGCCGGATTCAGCACCGTATTCTACTCCAACCAGCGCAGAAACCACTCGCTGATCGACTTCCTCGGTTGTGAGGCGCGGGAAATAACTTTCACCAAAGACAGCATTCCAATCACGGCCAACGTCTTTGACGAGAAACTCGTTGACCTACTCGCCCAACGAATCGCGCACCGGGACTCAACCGAACGTATGCTCGTGGTGCTGCACACCTATGGCGCCCACTTCGATTACCGCGACCGCGTGCCCGACGGATTCGGCAACAATCCCAAACCTTTCTATCCATCGGCCACCCCACCCTACCGCGAACAACTCACCCAAGCCTACGACAACGCCGTGCAGTACACCGACTTCGTTATCGGACAAGTTATCGGTCTGATCCGGAAAACCGGCCTGCCGGCCGTCGTCGCCTACACCTCCGACCACGGCGAGGACATCTACGACGACAACCGCCAACGTTTCCTGCACGCATCGCCCATCCCGACGTACTACCAACTCCGCGTTCCGCTACTTTTCTGGGCTTCAGTGCAGTGGACGGAAAAATATCCCGCCCGGTGGCAAGCAATACTCAGCCATCGCAGCCATGCGGTGTCGACCAACGCCGTCCTCTTTCACACCATGCTTGACATAGCCGGCATCCGCACCGACCATATGCGAATCGACTATGCCCTGACAGACACGCGATTCACCCCCGCCAGAAGGCTCTACATCAACGACCACAACGAACTCCTGCCACTCGACAGTTGCGGCCTGAAACAAATCGACATCGACCTGTTTCACCGCAACAACATCAAATTCCCGTGATGACGGCAGGAATTTGATTCAAGGCCGCGGCGTTCCGGCATCCGGCAGGACCGCCCATGGACTGAACGACGTAGCATATATGCCGACAGGTGACCCAACCCGGCTGAAACTCAAGTACGCTCATGGATTGTGGCTGGTGGTGTTCCTTTCCGAGAAACCTACCTTGCCTCACACACACGCTATCCCCACGTACGGCAGACCTCCTACCGCACGTGGGGTAACTATGATTCGACTGCTCCTCAGTCGTCCGCGCCACGGCGCTAACCCCGGTCAAAACGGCATGAGGTTCTAAATCCGAAACTTGAGGTGGCAATCGCTGGATAGTCACAGACCGACCTTAGTTGTAAAATATAGTTAAATCGCAAAAATTCGTACATAAAAATGGCATCTGAACACAAAAGTATGTACGAAAAAATGTAACTTTGCGACATTAATTCATACATAATTTTGTACAATAATGAAAAGAAAACTATATAACTCTTTGGTTAAGTGGAAGAAAAGTAAAAATCGAAAGCCACTAATCCTTAACGGTGCTCGTCAAGTGGGGAAAACTTGGCTTCTTAACGAATTTGCCGCAAAGGAATATGCCAAAGTTGTGTATTTCAGTCTTGACCGCGACAACCGCGCGCGGACGGTTTTTGAGGTTGGAGGCACCACCGAACAGTTAATACTAAGTTTGTCAG
>CACYCT010000015.1 GCA_902772965.1 uncultured Bacteroidales bacterium
CCACGCGCCAACACCGGCACCGACACCACCGGTAATCCGCTTAACAATTCCGCTCGGGCATCGGTGTCGAGAAAGATGTCACGCTCCGTGTCAAGCATATCAAACTCAAGGAAGTAGTGAGGCAAGGCATCGTAAAAGAGGCGGTGCTTAACGTAGAGCCATTCTCCGTAGATGATGTATCGGGAACCGATTCTTTTGCGGAACACGTCTTGGTGGGCGGCGGCCCATTGCTTGAACAAGTCGTACCGGCCTTCTCTCGCGCCACCCGTGAGCAGATGTCCGCGACTTTGCAGTCGCAGGTTCAGGTCGGAGTCAAACGATATTGCCACGTTTGCCCCGTCGACTTTCTCCTCCAGT
This sequence comes from uncultured Bacteroidales bacterium, assembly GCA_902772965.1. Classification (GTDB taxonomy): domain Bacteria; phylum Bacteroidota; class Bacteroidia; order Bacteroidales; family Muribaculaceae; genus Sodaliphilus. The sequence continues at coordinate 358 of CACYCT010000015.1, forward strand.
GTGAGCGTCAGGTGTCGGATCTGTTCAAAGGGGATTTGATTGAGGTTTTCGTCGCCCGGTTGCAACCGCGACCCCTCAATATGCGGTGTTCTTGGATATTTGATGATGTTGAGCGGGTGCATAGAGGATGTTTGCATCATTAAAACGTGACAAGGGGACGGTTCTTTTGTCACGTTTTTCGGTTGATTCTTGCGATTACACTCCGGCCAATTCCTGTGATACGGACCAGTTGCCTGACACCGACACCGGCTTGCAAGGCCTTCAAAAGATATTCATCTCGCTCTTTTTTTGTCAATTCTGAGAGTTTTTGAATTTCCAAGTCTCTGGGGAGTAGGCTTTTGACGCACTGAGCAGCCTCGTTATCAGTCATACTCTCAGGGTCAATGGCTGTTTGGACTGATTCGTCAGGGTTGATGACGATTTGCCGTAATTGGTCACGGGTGATGTTGCCAAAAGCGTTCACTACCGAACAGATGCTTGATGTACCTGTGTAGGTATCTGAAGCATATTCGCGCCAACTGCTCCACCGGTAATCTTCCGGATTGCTTACAAGGTTCGCCACCACAGGGTTCATGTGAATATAGTGCAGCAGTGTGACAAAGTATTCGAAACTGTCTACAGATTCACTTTTGAATCGGCCTTGAAAGAGTGGTCCAACGCGGTCGTATCGCTTGTTGTAGTAACTCACATATGAAACTCCTATGCGCTTCATAACCACGTCGATTGTGTCGTCCATCTGCTCGATAAGCAAGTGCATGTGATTGCCCATCAGGCAGTAAGCATAGATCGCACAGGCTCTCCGCTTTGACTCTGTGTTGACAGCGGAAATGACTCTAAGGATGGTCTCCATTTTTATGAAATCAAGTTCATCGTGGAATATGAACTGTTTATTGATACCACGTATCATAACGTGGTAAATGCCCTTTTTACTCTTTTGTCGTTGTCGCCTTGGCATGGTTTTGATGATTTTGAACGCTGCGAAATTACGAAAAACATGTGAGTAGACCAAAGAATAACTCAAAAAACGTGACAAAAGAACCGTCCCCTTGTCACGTTTTTGCTGATTGAGAAAAAAGCAGTACTTTTGTGGTTTAAATCAGCAAATTCTCTGATATGTTATCCTTTACCTGCGACTATATGGAGGGCGCGCATGAGTCAATCCTTGAGCGCCTTGCGAGTGAAAACCGCGTTCAACACGCCGGCTACGGCCACGACCCGCTCACGGCCTCGGCCACGGAGCGAATCCGTCAACTCATCGGCCGCCCCGAGGCAGATGTTCATCTGCTTGTGGGCGGAACGCAAACGAACCAAATCGTCATCGACGCCATGCTTCGCCACAACGAAGGCGTGATTGCCGCAGACAGCGGTCACGTCAACGTTCACGAATCGGGTGCCATCGAGGCCACGGGGCACAAGGTGATTGCCCTGCCGGCGCATGAGGGAAAACTCAATCCCGCTGAAGTGAAGGCTTATCTGGAAGAGGTCACGGCGGAATTTGACGTGGTCGGTTGGGAGCACTACGTGGTTCCGCGCGCTATTTACATCTCGCAGCCCACCGAGTGGGGCACGATTTACACCCTTGCCGAACTGGAGGCGTTGCGCCGTGTGGCTGACCGTTTCAAATTGTTTTTGTATATCGACGGCGCGCGCCTGGGCTACGGACTCGGTTCGCCTCAGTGCGACATGACCATGGCCGACATCGGCCGGCTGGCCGACGCGTTCTACATCGGCGGCACCAAGATGGGTGCCCTGATGGGTGAGGCCGTGGTGGCGACCAATCCCGCAATCCACCTCACACGCGGACTGATCAAGCGCCGCGGCGCGTTGCTTGCCAAAGGATGGCTGTTGGGCTTACAGTTTGACACGTTACTGGCCGACGGCTTGTATTTCGACCTCGGTCGCCGCGCGGTGGAGTTCGCGCTGCAGATTCGCGCCGCGATGGAGCGGGCGGGATATAAGACCTATATCGACTCACCCACGAACCAGCAATTCTTCGTCTTGCCCAACGCCGAGGTGCCCCGTTTGGCCGAGCGTGTGGGTTTCGATCGGATATGCGCCGCCGACAGCGGACATAGCGTGATTCGCCTGTGCACCGGCTGGGCCACCACCGCCGAGCAAGTGCGGCAACTGATTGAACTTCTTTGAATCCTATCGGATTAGGCGATGTCGTTTGTCTCGGTTACGTTTGTCGTTTTCCTCGTTGCTGTCTTCGGCTTGTATTGGGCTTTGGGCGGCAAGCGTCGCCAGTGGCAGAACGCGCTGCTGCTTGTTGCCAGCCTCGTGTTTTACGGTTGGGTGGAGTGGCAACTTACGGGACTGCTGCTGTTGGCCGGACTGTCGAGTTGGGCAGCCGGACGAGTTATCGGCCATGCTCCCGACAAACCTTCCGCCAGTCTCGCTTTCTGGAGTGCGATAGTGCTGAATCTGGGAATACTCGGTTTGTTTAAATACTTCAACTTTTTCGCCGACAACTTTGCGGCCGTGTTCACGGCGATGGGTTGGCGGGTCGATGCGGTGACGCTGCGGTTGGTGTTGCCGGTGGGAATCAGTTTCTACACGTTTCAGGCTGTGGCGTATGTGGTTGACGTACGACGACGCACGGTGGAGGCCTGCCGCAATGTGATTGACTACTTGGCGTTCCTGTGCTTTTTCCCGCAGTTGGTTGCCGGGCCGATTGAGCGCGCCACGTCGCTGCTTCCGCAGATGCGAACCCGCCGGACTTTCGACTCCGCTTTGGCTGTCGACGGCCTTCGGCAAATGCTGTGGGGATTCGTCAAGAAAGTGGTGGTGGCCGACTCGTGCGGTGTGATTGTCGATCAGGTGTGGCATAATCCCGCGGCAGCGGGCATGCCGCAGTTGTGGTTGGCGTCACTGCTGTTCGCCATGCAGATTTACGCCGACTTTTCAGGTTATAGCGACATCGCGATAGGATGCGGGAAACTGTTCGGCATACGTTTGCGGCGGAATTTCGACACGCCGTTTTTCGCAACGAACATGGCCCGGTTATGGCGGAGGTGGCACATGTCGCTTATGGAGTGGTTTCGCGACTACGTTTACATCCCCCTTGGCGGCAGCCGCCACGGGCAGATTCGTCGGGCGGTGAACATTCTGATAGTGTTCCTGTTGAGCGGATTGTGGCACGGTGCGGCATGGACTTTCGTGCTTTGGGGATTGTTTAACGGTGTGTTGGTGCTTTTGAGCAAGCGAGCCAAACAGTCGAGTGCCGATTTCCGACCGGCAGACTTGCTTTTGATGTTCGTGACCACGATGCTTTTCGCGTTGACGTTCGTGGCGTTCCGTGCGCCGTCGACGTTCGAGGCTTTCCGATACTATCACCTGATGTTAACTCCCTCATGGGTAATGCCCTACGGATGGCATGCGCTGGCCTACGCCATGGCCATGCTCGCTGTGGAGTGGGTGAGCCGCCGTCGGGCGCATGGGCTGCAAATCGTCGGCCACGGCGCGCTGGCTTACGCTCCGGTTCGATGGCTGATGTATTACGCTCTGGTGATGACCGTGATAGTGTTCTATCTCTCAAGCGAGCAGGTCGCTTTCATTTATTTCAGATTTTGAGCGATGAGCCGGTTTGTGGTAAAATACTTGATAATGCTCCTGCCGGTGTTGCTGACACTGGCCGCGGCCGAGGCGTATATGCGGAGCGTGCCTAATCTGTACGACTACAAAAACCGCTACATGCTTGCCAACCGCAACCGCGTGGAGACACTCATCCTCGGCAACTCGTTTTCTTTAGAGGGAATCAACCCGAACATGTTGCGCCACGCCTTTAACCTCGCGAACTCGTCGCAAGCCCTTGAGCACGATGCGTATCTGCTTGAGCACTACGCGCCATATCAGAGGCTGAAAACCGTTATTCTTCCCCTTGGCGGGAATCTGTACGTCGAACAGCTTGAGCGCATTCCCTCGCTGAGCCACCGCGCGGCGTATTACCAGATATATATGGACTACCCGAAGCACGGCGTGTTGTCGGAGTACGGATTCGAGATCTCGAACCTGAACGTGTGCCGGCAGCGTATTCATGCCTATCGCGAACTGCGGCGTCAAGGCCGTTCGCTGGCATGCGACAGCCTCGGTTTCGGTCCCGAGCGATTGGCCGATAAGACAGTCACATGGCAAACCGACGGCCTCGCTCCCGCACTTGAGGCTGAGAAAGTGGATTCAATCTCCCGCGCCAATATGCCCTATCTGGAGCGGATTGCCGATTTCTGCCGCGCGCGTGACGTTCGCCTCATAGTGGTTGTGATTCCCCAGTGGCGCAGGCAGGCACCCGTGAAAGCCTATGAACTCGAAGCAGTGAATCGCGCCGCACGCACGCTTGTGGAACGCTATAATATTGAATATCGCAATTATCTGTCCGATAGTAGATTCACGGCTGATGACTTCTTCGACGCGCGTCACCTTTCCGACCGCGGCGCCGACAAGTTCACCGCCATTCTGCGCCACGATTTCGGAATAGAGTAGGGGAGTAGTGGTTGATTCGGCTGTAAAAGTGTTCAAAATGGTGTTAAAATTTTATTATTTCACATTTAAGTGTTAATTTTGCAGCGTAATGTTAAAAACCGGTTTCTCTTCAGTCCGGATATAACCACGCGCTTTTATGAAGAAATCGACCATATGGATACTCACCGGCGTGATGACGCTCACGTTTCTCGGCCTGCTTTATGTGCAGATCATGTATATGGAAAACATGGTCAAGATGCGCAACGAGCAGTTCAAGGAACTCGTCACCCGCAGCCTTTACGGCGTTTCGAGTATGCTCGAGCAAAATGAGACCAAATATTTCCTTGACCAAGACCTTGAGGAGGCCGAGGCCATATATCGCGCCCCGCGTCCCGCGCCTTCATACATACCACCCATCGAGACACGGGACACCACAGCCGACTACATCGACCGTCCCGCGAACCTGAGCCGATTGCGTGACCTGAGCAGCACATACTCCACTCGGCAGGAAATCCTCAAAGGACAATACCTGTACCAGAAAGGCCTGCTCAACGAGGTGATTTTCACCATCCTTTCCCAAGCCAGCGACCGACCCATCACCGAGCGCGCCGACTCGGCAACCGTGAGCGACTACCTTGCCAGCGAACTCGAGCACAACGGCGTGAAACTTCCATTCGAGTTCGCCGTCTCGCTCCGGAACGGCGGCATAATCTACAGCACTGACGCTTACAACCCCGAACGCCAGACCGACGTGTACAGCCAGGTGCTCTTCGCCAACGACCCAGCCAACCGGCAGCATATGCTCAACGTCACCTTTCCCACCAAGAGCGACTACATCTTCTCGTCAATCAAGTTTATGATACCTTCGTTCGCCTTCACACTCGTGCTGATGATTGTGTTCGCCTACACCATCGTGGTGGCTTTCCGGCAAAAACGGCTCTCCGAGATGAAGAACGACTTTATCAACAACATGACCCACGAGTTCAAAACCCCCATCTCGTCGATTTCCGTGGCCGCACAGATGCTCAACGACGACAGTGTGCGTAAATCCGACAAGCGCCTCAAGCACGTCGCCTCCGTGATTATCGACGAAACCAAACGGCTGCGCTTCCAAGTGGAGAAAGTGCTGCAGATGTCGCTCTTCGACCGCAAAAACGCCACCATGAGAATGGAAGAGGAAGACGCCAACGGAAGTATAGACAGCGTAATCAACACGTTTAAACTCCGTGTGGAAAACTACGGCGGACGGATCGCTGCCAACCTCGACGCCGAAGACCCGATCATCAACGTGGACCGGATGCACTTCACCAACGTGATTTTCAACCTGCTCGACAACGCCATCAAATACCGGCGCGACGACGTGCCCCTTGAACTCGCCGTCTCCACCCGGAACCCCGACGAGGACACCCTCGAAATCATCATCGCCGACAACGGAATCGGAATCAGCCGGGACGACCAAAGGAAGATTTTCGAGAAATTCTACCGTGTCAGCACCGGAAACCGGCACGACGTGAAAGGCTTCGGCCTCGGACTGGCCTACGTGCACAAGATGATCACCCTCTTCGGAGGAACCATCAAAGTGGAATCGGAGCAAGGCGTCGGCACCAAATTCATCATCACCCTCCCACTACTGAAATAAAAACAACTCATATACAAACCAATAAACCCACCCGATTATGGAAGAAAAACTTAGAATCCTCCTTTGTGAGGACGACGAGAACCTCGGAACGCTCACCCGCGAGTATCTCGAAGACAAAGGCTACAAAGCCGACCTGATGGTTGACGGCGAGGCCGGATACAAGGCATTCCTGAAAGGCAAATACGACATCTGTCTGCTCGACGTGATGATGCCTAAAAAAGACGGCTTCCAACTCGCTCAGGAAATCCGCATGATCAACAACGACGTGCCCATCATCTTCCTCACCGCCAAAGCCCTTAAAGAGGACATCCTCGAGGGATTCAAAATCGGCGCCGACGACTACATCACCAAACCTTTCTCAATGGAAGAACTCGTGCTGCGTATCGACGCCATCCTGCGCCGCGTGAAAGGTAAGAAAGGCAAAGACGTGACCGTGTACAAAATCGGTAAATTCACCTTCGACACCCAGCGTCAGGTGCTCTTCACCGACGACAAGTCCGACAACCTCACCACCAAAGAGTCGGAACTGCTCAGCCTCCTGTGCGCCCACATGAACGAAATCCTCGAGCGCAACTTCGCCCTGAAAACCATCTGGATCGATGACAACTACTTCAACGCCCGTTCGATGGATGTGTATATCACCAAGCTGCGTAAGCACCTAAAGGCTGACGAGCAGATTGAGATCATCAACATTCACGGCAAGGGCTATAAGCTCATCACTCCCGAGGAAGAGTAGGGGGGCTTGAATGTTTATAGTTTAATGTTTATAGTTTAAAGTTTATAGTTTATAGTTTATAGTTTATAGTTTATAGATGATTACCATGCAAGCCATTCTTTTTTGCCAACCTTGCAAGCCATTCTGCCTATAGAACATATCATCTATAAACTATAAACTTTAAACTATAAACAAAAACATCACCTA
>CACYCT010000016.1 GCA_902772965.1 uncultured Bacteroidales bacterium
CCCAGATGGCGGAATCGGTAGACGCGTTGGTCTCAAACACCAATGGGGTAACACCCGTGCCGGTTCGACCCCGGCTCTGGGTACGATGCAAAACGCTAATCGTTTGCAGAACAACCGATTGGCGTTTTTCTTTTGCCATTTTTTGCGGCTTTTTCGCCTCTTAACTGGGATATAAGCCTCAAATAATGGATCTCACGCGTCGTCCGCCTGATCGGCAACAGGCTCTTCCTGTCTGATGAGGTGCTTCCGGAGTTTGTTGCACATGGGAATGAAAATAATCACAGACACGGCTCCGGCAATCAACGCGCAGGTCACGGGAACAATCAGGCTGAAAACCATGTCAACCTTATCCTTGGCAATAACAATCGAAAGCCACTTGATTCCCTGACGCCGCAGCACGATAAAGACGGCTCTTGAGGCTTTGGCCATATACTTGGGGCCAAGGCGCTTCACCAATTGCCGCCCCAACCACCCGCCTACGCTCTTCATCTTCTGAAGCAGCGGGTACTTGCCCAACATAAGCCCGGAACTCTCGATGGACACCACGCGCTGGATTGACTTGGTCTGGTCGGAGCGCTCGTCATCGGCTGTGCCGTACAGCAGAAGGATACGCTGCATCGCCATGTAGAGGCACGCCTGGAAAAACGCGATGTCTATCGCACAGGCAATCACAATCCCTATAATGCTCTCGGGGAAACAGGTGATGAACGACATGGTAAACACCAACGAGCCGAAGAACCATCTCAACGACCGGTACTGGCGTTGCTTCTGCTTGTCGGTGAGCACGTCGGACAGGGATGTCTCAATCGCTTTGGCATACATCTCGTCCTCGTTGTCGCGATAGAACCGGCGAATCACCTTGCGCGTGTACTTCTCTTTGTCGAGGCGCACAACGTTGATCCTAAGCACGAGCGACAACAGCCACGCGTACTTATTCATACAGTATTCAGCCAGTGTTTTTATCTTGTCAATCGCTTTCATCGGCTTTGTTGTCGCTACAATATCCGGAGCGACAAAGAATTATTCTAAACTAAGCCCGATTAGGGTTTCGGCGCGGAGAGCAAAACCCTGACAGACCAAAATCGTGGCAAAATTAAGCACAAAAAACGAAACCTGTCACATCTTCCGGTATTTTTTGGGGGATTTCCGTCGGTTTAAGCGGATTACGGAAAGGCCGCTGACGAAACAAACCCGCCAAATGTGACGAAGCGGAATCATGTACCGGGTGGCATTCCGGAAAGTCGCAGGCACCGCCCAGCCGCTCATGTTGACGCGGATAATGGTGACGAAAACATGAGCGACAGGGGCAACTTTTCAGGGCGTGTTCAGGCGGGTATCAATAGCCCGCGAGCGCCAGCACCACATCATGGAGGCCATCGCCTACCGCTCCCTCGACCTCAGCAACTACTTCAACTTGTAAAACGTTTTTACTTACTAATCAAGATTCAATAATAATTGGAGCGTCGGGCATTGCGTAGATGAATTCGCGCCTTGGGGCTATGCTGATGCCCTTTGATTCAAGAACCTGGATTAGCATCGCCATTTCTGTGTCGGTGCAATGCTCATCTACCACGATATCGACCAGGATGTCTTTCCATTCAACATGGAATTCTTCATGTTCAAGAGTGCCCTTTGCGTCGGGTAAATCTGGTATCATGAAATAGCGCAACTCCTGTTCATGGCTGAATGCCTGACGCTTAACGAGCATCAGCGACAGGTAGGATGCCAAATCAAAGTCCACAAATAGCTCGTCATGCAGAGCATTTGCACCTCCATTAGGATATTGCCGCTCGTGCAGATGGTTAATTTGATAATTGTCAAGACTGTAATTGACCACGCCTTCATACAATCGATAACCACTGTTGCCAGTCACAATCTGCTTGCGGAATGCTTTCTTGTTGATCTTTATCTTCACACAACGCGCTCCTAGACCCGTTTTAGCGTGTGAGTACAGTTTCCATGCCGCCTCGTTAACGGGAGCATAGCTGAAACAGCACGCAAGCACTGGTGGAGTATTGCCCACCGCATTGTTCACTTGGGCATAGGAGGCATTATAGAAACGACTCTCATATCGGTCTTCCCACTGGTCGGGTTCAACAAAGCGAATGCTGTCGGTTGCCAACGAAATAATAACTGCCTCCAAGTCCAAATATTTGTATATGAACCGGTTCTGGTTTCTTTCACC
>CACYCT010000017.1 GCA_902772965.1 uncultured Bacteroidales bacterium
TCTTTTGGATGCTTTGCTGAAGCATATTCTCAAATGTCTCACTATAGCCGATTGTTGCGTTTCGGCCAGCAAGGATGAACAAAGAATCGTTGTGTTCATTACAAAAAAGTGCATTAATCTTGTCGGCCAGCTGATGAAGATAATTCAAATGTTGCTCATCCAAAGCCACTTTCTTTGCAACGTTATCTATGCTTGCCAACTCTGTCTTTATTTGAAGCAACATTTTCTTATATCCACGTAATTCTTGGAAATCTTTCTTGGTGAAGAATGCGTCAGAGAAACGAGCGTTAATTTTCTTCTTCGATGTCAGTGACAAAGATAGATAACGTTTTTCATCGTAATAATACACTATTTCGAAATCGGGCAGATGAAATGTGGAGCCAAAAAAATCATAGAACTTTTCGCGAATTGGTATAATTAAATCTTCTAGTTTTTCCAACCTTTCGCTACCGGACTGATAATAGCGTGAGAAGAATTCAGAAGAAAGTGATTGAAAAAAATATATCAATTTAGCAATAGTGCTTTTACCACTTGCTTGTTGGCCTATTAAAACCAAAAGAGGACGTATTTCAATAGATACATTCCTTACGGGACCGAAATTTATTACTTCTAATCTTTGTGACATACTATATTTATTTTGCTGCAAAGTTAGTCCTTTTGAGTTGGGCAGCCGCGTTAATTTTATAAAAAAAACTTTAAGGTTCGTATAATTCGGATACTTTGTGTTATTTTTGCTTCCGGCAAAGAGTCATTGAAACAGACTGGTGGTTCAGATAATGGGGACAGCCATATCCTCCTCACCTTATTACAATTCTGATTATGTCTTTATGTTCTATGTCTTTATATCTTAGTCAACGCAAGGGGAGGTAAGCGGATCTTGTTAATTGTCTTTTTCGGGCAAGGACATTATCTCTGAACAGAGTTACTGGGCAGGCGGAAGTAGTTAACAAACCATAAAATTCAACCGAAAGTCATCCAATCTCACAAGTAATGGTTAATTTTGTGATGTTTACTTACAGTCGCGGCGAAGGTCTAACAGGGTTCTTCCTCCGAAACGCGACCATCACTTTTTAATCCCAAGAACCCTCCAATATTATCGCAATGAAAATCTCTACCCTTGCCAAGTCCCTACTGACAACGCTTTTGTGCGCGCTGCCGCGGATGGCATCGGCCGATGTGGTTATCGACCAAATCAAGTATGTCACCAACACCAGCGACATGACGGCTTCGGCCATGGCCGACAACTACGAGATCACCACGGCCAACATCCTCGCCACCGTTACCGACAACGGGCAGACCTTTACCGTTACGAAAATCGCTACACGAGGATTCTATCGCTGTTACCTACTGACCTCCATCACCCTGCCCGGCACCATCACCGAAATTATGGACAATGCCATCGCCGACTGTAATACGCTCACCTCGCTGCGCATTCCGGCTTCTGTGACGTACTTGGACAAATACGCACTGTGGGGCAACAGATTCACCTCGCTCGTTGTCGAGCCGGGCAACACGGTCTACGACTCACGCAACGGTTGCAACGCCGTGATTGAAACCGCAACGAACACTCTCGTGGCCGGCTGCCAGGCCACCATAATACCCACCACGGTCACCGCCATCGGTGAATTCGCCTTCCGCGGATGTGACGGCCTGACTTCCATCACACTACCCAACTCACTGACCTATATCGGAAATTCGGCATTCAACGGATGCGGCCTCACTTCGCTGACGATTCCCGGCTCGGTAACCATAATCGACGATTGGGCGTTCAGCTCGTGCTCAGCGTTGGAAAACCTGAAAATCCCCAATTCCGTCACCACTATCGGAAACAACGCCTTCACATACGACGAAGCACTTAAGGTTGTGGTGATTCCCAACTCGGTGGAGAGCATCGGTGCGGGCGCGTTCGCGTGGTGCAAGAACCTGAAAACAATCTCGATTCCCAACTCGGTGGTGAGCATCGGCAGTAGCGCGTTCAATTATATCGACGCCAATGCGGAGTTCTTCGTCAACCGGAAGTATCCAACCTCGCTCAATGTCACGGATGTGTTCAGCATGCCGCGATATTATGGCAAGCTGCACGTGCCTAAGGGAACGGAAACCGACTACGCCGCGCAGGAAGGCTGGAACCAATTCAGCAACATCGTGGGCGACCTTGAGCCGGCGGTTCCGGGTGACACCGACGGCAATGGAGTCATCGACGTGGCCGACCTCAACAACGTTGTCAGCCTTATCCTTTCGGAATAAGACTGCGGAATACCACAAGCAAGGGTATGCCCCCCGCCGGAGCGTACCCATACAAGAGTCGAAAAGGATCCGTTTGGCGCGGGCGCGATGCGCTTTCCGCCAAACGGATCTTATGGGTATACGGGAATGTGATCAGTAAGCCAGTCGGAGTCCGGCCCAAATGGTAGCACGGTTACGCATATCGGCCGCGCGAGCACTCACCCGGGCTTTGATGGCTTCGTACCAGTAATGACCGCCACGCTGCATACGTGTAGGGGCTGTGGCAGGGCCAACGGGGTTGACCTGCGGCTCTTGGGGATATATGCCGGTATAGTCGTGACACCACTCCGACACGTTTCCGCTCATGTCGTAGATGCCTAACTCATTGGGTGACTTTTGAGCCACGGGGTGGTGCCATTTACCGCAGTTGGATGTCACCCATGCAACATCGTCGATGTTGTTGCTTCCTGAGTATACGTAACCCTTGCTTTTAACTCCACCACGGGCGGCATACTCCCATTCGGCCTCGGTGGGCAGGCGGAATTTAAGCCCGGTGAGTTCGTTCAGTTTCTCGATGAAGGTTTGACACATGTCCCACGTAACGGTTTCAACGGGGTTGTTGTCTCCTTTGATGTAGCTTGGATTTTCTCCCATCACGGCATTCCATAAGGCTTGTGTGACTTCGGTTTCCCCGATGTTGAACGACGACAGGGTCACCCTGTGTGCAGGTTTTTCATTTTCAAAAGCCCATGGGGATTGCTCTTCGGTGGCCCCCATTGTGTAAGTGCCGCCCTGAACGCCAATCATCTTAAAGGTGACGCCGTTAACGGTGTGCTCTGTTGTGGGAGGTTCGACAAAGGTCTCACCCGGCGTGTCTTTCCCGAGTATCATATTGAGCAGTTTGTTTATGTCGCCTACATCGACTGTCCCATCGTCGGTCACGTCGGCCTTTCCGGGATAGTCGGAAGCCGGCTTCTTGCCGGTTACGATATTGATAATGGCGTTAATGTCGTCGACGTCCACTTTGGCATCGCCGTTGATGTCACCGGCAACGATAACCTTTTCGGGCTCTTGGGTAACAAGTGAGCAGTCGAAGTATGCCCCGCCCCAGTTCTGCTGGATGTAGATGGCGAGCACGTTGTCGCCCTGGCGGAAGGGTTCTGCGGGCAGTTCGATGGATTGATAGGAGTCGCTCCATTCTCCACCCTCCGGCATAGATGTCCAGCTTTCCTCAGAGTACACCTGGATTCCGTTGACGTAGACTTTGATATTGTCGTCGTGCACGGTTCGCAGAATGTACTTTAATTCGGGGTCATAGTTCTCGATGCGGAAGGGTCGGCGGATCAGGTAGTAGTTGTACTCGCCATACCATTGTGAATTGTAGAACAGGGGTGAGAATGGACCATTGGTGTGTCCCGGGCTTGCGATGGGAAATTTGGCTTCGGCCCATTTGCTGTCGTCGAACATGGTTGTCGTCCAGTCGGCGGGAATATTGGGCCAAGTCTGGTTGCTGTTGCGGAATCCGTGGAGGAAGCGGGCCGTATAAGGCAGGTCCTGGCCATGGTCGAGCAAGAGCGTTTCGCCTTTTTTGGTGCTGCAAACCGAGCATGTATCGCCTGAGTAGGAGTGCTCACCGGTGGGCTCTATGCGTTCATGCACCTGTACCCAACACAGTCCGCATTGCTTATACCTGAATCCGGCCTGTCCGCAGGCAGGCTCAATATACGAGGTGTAGTCGTTTCGGTGGTCGTGCCGGTTGATCCACACTTCGCTCAGTTGCACGTTATTCTCGGCTCCGGCGGTGCACTGGAACTTGAAGTAGGTGTATTTGTCGGCGCTTTTCACGGGAATCACCACCTCATACAGAGAGGCGAGAGGCATCGGATAGTCGGTGCGGCTGTCGATTTCGATCCAGTTCGCATTGTCGTTGGAGCCATAAAGCGTCCAGGAGCGCAGTGCGCGTCCGGGGTAGGTGCGGGAGTCATCGGCTGTCACGATCGAGTAGGTGTCGACAGCCACCGGATTACTTGCCTCCATGGTGAACCAGCACTGGTCCACAGGGCCGTAGAACTTGGTTTCGGCACTGCCGTCTATCAGTTTTGGCGTGTTCTCGTTCGAGAACGGCCCGGTGCCACCCGAGAGATAGCGATAACCGATACCGGCGCCATCGTAGCGGGTCCAGTTCTTTTCTTCCGTGCCTTTAATCGCTTCCTCGCAGGTCCAAGGAGTACCTTTGATGACATCGGCCACAAACTGGTCGTAAGATGTGTTCCAGGTTACATAATACTTGTCGTAGAATCCGCTCATGTTCATGGAGTAGGAGAGATAGAATGTTCCGTTTCCGGCTTCCTCATACAAAGCCAATTGGCTTTCATCGTCAGAGCCGAGTTGAGTGGACACGAGGTATCTCTTCGCGGCGCGGTTGTAGACTTTGTAGCCAGAGGCCGCATCTCCGACAAAGCACCAGAGGTAATTGTCGGTATCTGAGCTGCTGGTCGATCCCATCAGTTCGGGAAAGTAATCGGAGGTGGCGTAAGCGTAGATCGAGCCTGTACGTAATTTATACCAGTAGGTGCTCGACGAGGATGGGTTTGTTGTCGGAACAAACGGAAGATCCGCCGCCGAGGCCACCAGCAACGACGTAACAAGAAGGTGAAAGAGTAGAAGTGTTTTTTTCATATCGATTGAGGTATTTAGGTGAACATTGCAAATTTACCCAATACTTGTCAAACTGCTCTAAAAACAGCGTGTGGACTTTTGCGTTGCAACATGAAAGTCCACACTTTTCACGCAAAAAAACAACACAAAAACACCAAAAAACAACATCGACATGGCTGAGATAACACAAAAATGATTACCTTTGCCTACCAAAAAGGGATTCGACTGAAATGACTTTTACACCCTATACCACCCTTAACGTCTGCTCGGCTGCGCTCATTGGCGGCATGGGCGTCGTGATCGCCCTTGTGAAGATTCCCGCCCGCGCCTACAATCGGTATTACCGCATGGCGCGCGCTTTCTTCTGCTCGGCCTTCTTCATTCTGAGTCTGCTCAAGTTTGCCGAGGTCGTTGCCCCGAAATCGGCCGACAACTCGCTCACAGCCTGCGTGGCCTTGGTCGTGGCCGCTTTTCAGGCCATGTGCTTCACGGCGCTGATTCTGCTGTTCATCATGCCGCAGTGGGTAACGCGGCGACGAATGCTCATTCAGTTCGCCTCGATCATCCTTTTTTCGGCGGCACTGATAGCGTGCCGGGTAATGTTTTCCAATGCTGTATTCCATACGGTGCTGATAATCTGCTCGGTGGCGTATGTGGGGCTGCTGGTGTGCAATGCCGTGATATACCGCAAGGCATACACGCGCTTCAAGGAAGAGATGTACGACTACTATCAGGAGGAAGACCTGAACCGTCAGTTGCGCTGGATAGGGCGGACATTCTTCTATTCCCTTGCCGTGGGGTGTCTGGTGTTTCTGTCGTTGAGCGGAAGCAAGTTGCTCGACAGCGTGTTTATCCTTGTCTATTCGGCTTTCTACGTGTTTTTGACATCAAGTTTCATCAACTATGGCCAGTATGTCTCAACGGTGTTGCGCGCGGTGATGCACGAAGAGGCAACCCCGCCTGAGCCCATCGAGGTGCAATCCATTGTGAGCGAGGCTCCCATAATGAAACCGGAGGCCGAAACGCCACTGAAATACTACCACATCAGCACCGGCCTGCGGCGATGGGTGGAACAGAAACGCTACCTGCTCTGCGACATGGCCGTCAAGGAAGTGGCTCAAGAGATCGGCACGTCGGCCCGCCAACTGAATGACTACTTCCGTGACGAGATGGGAGAGGATTTTGTCAAGTGGCGTATCCGTCTGCGCATCCGCTATGCCTGCCGGCTGATAGACCAAGACCCGATGCGGCCGGTCAGCGAGGTCGCCGCGGAAGCCGGTTTCGGCGACAGGAGCTATTTCTACCGCAAGTTTGCCGACATTCAGGGAATAAGCGTTACCGAGTACAGGCGAGCGGCCCAGTTGAATCTGTCACGACAGGCGCTTGCCGACTCAAAGACCGACACCGGACAGACCGCAGACTGACGGCCGGCTCCATAAAGCCCGCATGAGGCATGAAAAACGATTGAAAAGTGTATAAAACACTTGCCGGATTCGATTGAAAAGTGTATTTTTGCGGCATGAAAAACGTTTGAAAAGTGTAGTTTTGTGCCGCAAAATCGGTATCATAAGTGGAGAAAACCGCGCCGAAAGCCGAAAAAGGCCGTCACTCGGGGTGCTCGGCGAGGTAACGCCAGAGCGGAGCGGCCATCAGGGCCTGCAACATCTGCCCGTCGCGCATCAGGCGTTCCAACTCGGCACGGCTCAACAGCAGCACCTCAATGTCCTCGCTCGCATCGAGCGACTGATCCTGCACCCGAGCAACTCCCTCGGCAAGGAAGCAGTGGGTAAGGTTGGTACACGTGCTCGGATTCTGGCCGATGGCCATCAGTTCGCGCCACGTGCCGCCGCCGTAGCCGGTTTCTTCCAACAACTCACGTTGAGCCGCCTCGAGCATTGTCTCGCCCGCCTCGGCCACACCGGCGCAAAGTTCCACCAAAACCACGTCCATCGCGTGGCGATACTGGCGGATCATCACAAACTCACCCTCGGCGGTGACGGCAATCACGTTCACCCAATCGGGGTATTCAAGCACGTAATGCTCGGGGTTAATTCGTCCGTCGGGCAGTTGCACACGGTCGACGCGCGCGGTTAGCCACGGGCGCCGAATGATGTAACGGCTCTCGAGCGTGGTCCATTTCTTGATCTTGCTTTCCATAGTGCGATATTATACTTAAAGGTGATGTGATGAAGCGTGTCCAATACAATCAGACCGGCGTGTGTCAACTCCGATAGAATTGTATTGTAAAACACGGCGTCAGCAGTTGATGGTGTTGCAAAATACCTATTTAGTCGCATTCGGCGAGAAATCCAACAAATCACAACAAATCAAACATTATTTAATGGGTTGATTCTAAACAAATTGCTTATTTGTTAGATTTGGAACTATTTGAATGATTTCTGCGCGAAGCGCACTAATTCTGAGTTTTGCAACACCCCTGGCCGTCAGGCCGGGGGCGTGTGTCCCAATACAACCAGACCGGCGTGTGTCACCAAGATTCACACAAATATAACGCTCACCGCGGCAGAAAAAGTATTTTTTGCGGTAAAAATTTATCCAAATCCAAAATAAAGTTGTATTTTTGCGGTCTAAATCATAACCGAATGAAACGCTTAACCTCTCTCCTGCTCCTGTCGCTCGTAGTTTGCGACATTTGGGCCTGCACAGCCGTGATCGCCTCCGGCAAGGCCACCACCGACGGCCGCCCGTTCATCTTCAAAAACCGCGACTCCAGCGACGGAATCAACAACTCGCTGCTTTGCCTCAAAGGCTCGAAATACTACTACATGGGTGTGGTGAACTACTCCACCTCGTCAAGCCCGACAAGCATCTGGTATGGACACAACGAGGCCGGATTCGCCATCCTGAACACCGTGGCCTACTACGTCAACAGCGCCACCTCAAAGGCCAACACCAGCGCCGGCGCGCTGATGAAGAAAGCCCTCGGACAGTGCGCCACCGTCGACGAGTTCGAAGCCCTGCTCAGCCTCACACAGGCACAGACCTCAGGCGTGACACTGAGCACGAACTTCGCCGTGATGGACACGCTCGGAAATGTGGCCGTGTTTGAGGCAAGCAACCGGAAGTACACCAAATATGACGTCAACGACCCCGAGGTGGCACCCGACGGATACCTCATCCGCACCAACTTCTCCTTCTCCAGCCCCTATTACGAAACCACCAACCACGTCGGGGAGCAACGCTACAAATCCGCGCAGAAATATATCAGCGACACCTTCGGCGAGGGAAAAATCGACCCCGTCAGGCTTGCCCACGAACTGCCGCGATACCTCTACCACGGAACCAAACAGATTAACCTGTGGGACGACCTGCCCGCCGACATCAACGACGCGCGCACAACCTACTTCAACAACTTCATTCCGCGCTACACCAGCACTTCGGCCTCGCTCATCCACGGCATCAAGGCCGGTGAGCGTCCCGAAGCCACCGTCAACTGGCTGGCCATCGGCTGGCCGTGCGGCTCGCTGACCGTGCCCATCGTGATCACACCCTCGCGCGTGTTGCCCGAAGTGGTCGAGCGCGCCGCCGGAACATACAAGAGCGAAATGTGCACCGGCGCACTCGAGTTCAAGAAACAGGTGTTCACCGTCTATCACAGCGGCACACAGAACACCGACAGCATCGACCTCTCAAAACTCATCAACAACACCGGAAACGGAATCCTCCAGAAAACAATCCTCGCCGACGCCGAAGTCGAGAGCAAAGGCCTTCCCCTGATGGAGCGTTGGCGCAGCGGCGAGGCATCGGACGACGACGTGGCGGCGTTCTACACATGGGTCGACACATTCTGGCGCCGGCATTACAACGCGGCCATGACTTCGGTCAACTCCATCGCCGCCGACAACGCGAACGCCGACAGCAGTTACTACACCCTCACCGGTATCCGCCTGCCCCAGCGCCCGTCACAACCCGGAATCTACATCAACGGACAACGCAAAGTGGTTATCAGATAACCTTAAGAAAGCGCAAGTCACCGCGTCAGCGGTGGCGCGCGATGCTCAAGACATTGCCACTCGACCCAACATTAGCGACGGGGGAGTGTGTCGAATACAGTATAAGGCAGCGACGGAGGTATTTGTATTTCAGGCAAATATGAGCATCGCGTCACCTCTATCGAGGTTTTGCACCGGCTGCCTTGTCGCTCTGTCGGCCACACTGCAGTAGCATACACGCTCGGCCGCTGGTTTGCTGGTATCAGACGCACCGGTTTGCTGGTATCAGACACACGCAAGTTTGCCGGTATTAGACACACGTCCCCGGCCTCCCCCTCTAACTTAGATGGGAATCTCTTCTACTGACGTTCAGCGCGTTAGCAATTCCCCCTCTAAGTTAGAGGGGGTGCCGCGAAGCGGCGGGGGCGTGTGTCCGTTACAAGCAAA
>CACYCT010000018.1 GCA_902772965.1 uncultured Bacteroidales bacterium
AGGGTGAGGAAAAGTTGCATATAAGGAAGTCATTAAGAGGGAGCAGAAACTTCTCGAATAATAACGAACCCCATCAACTGTAATTTTCCTGCATATTCGGCGATTTTGCGTGATTTATATTTCTTTTTTCCGGAATTTCGCCCTGAAGACCATAATCCCGGCTCATCGATATAGTCATTATACTGCCAGTCACCTGTGATGCTATGAAAACCGGAGCCGGCTGACATCTTCAACACGCAGGAAGTATCTTCGGAAGGAATTTTATTTAATAATGCCTGAATTGAATTTTTAATACCGTCACTGCGATCTGCTTCAGGGAATGCTCGAAAGAATGCAAGCTCTTTTTGGAGGTATGCCTTTGTCACCGTGTTGATGGCTGCGAACAGAGCTTCAATTCCGCCATCGATGAGTTCCTTTTTCTTATCAGCATAGTTTTGGCTTTTTCCATACGAACAGAAGAAATCGTAGAGCGCTTGTTCGATATTGATTATTCCATAACCGACTTGACCTGGTACTACACACTCATAGAGGGTGTTGAAACCGGTTGGTTTAAATTGTGTTGTCGTTTGACCGAATTTTCCACCACTATGTTTCCAACCACCAATCCAGTTTTTCCCATCTAATTGAAGATTGAAAATCTTGGTATTAACAAGTTGTGTATCAGGCATGACAATGTCTCCTACATGGATGAAACGGGTGAAAACATCGCCGGTTTTCATTGTGCCGAAAACGGTTTCGTCTGTATCTCGCTTATCACCTTTTTTCCCAAGTCCATGCAAATGGTTGAAAAGGCACGAACGGATAGCGCCTTTAAGCGAAGTCCCGGGAATGAGTGGCTTATCCATCAGTTGAGTTCTCAGAAACGACTTAATCGGATTGGTTGTTTGCGCGGGTAGTTGAAAAACACGTGATGAGGCTTTCTGTAGATTATTCCCTTGAAGTAAATCCAAGATAGTTCCTGAGTTGCCCTGACTGAGCGCAGTTGCCAACTGTGTCGAGCCGGCGATCTCGACGGCACGTTCCATATCGATTATGTAAACTTTCCCGTTTTTGGTAACATAATCAACGCCATAAATCCAGTCTTTCTCGTTTCCCGCTCCGACGGATAGAGGCGTGAGCACTTCGAGTTCGATATAGTATCTTTTATTTTCCTTTTCCATAGTCGTTGTCGGTTAACGTTTGATGGGTAACATGATCGCACGTCCATCGCGCCAGATGGGATGCGGGTGTTCGGAGGCATGCACGATGGCTGGGGCGAGGTCTACGATTTTGCCGCATGTGTCAGCCGGTTTGCGGAACACAGACCCCGGCAGGAAGGCGTAGATGGCGTTTTTGCGCAGGGTTGTATGCGGCTCCGACGTGATCCACCCGCCGCGGCGCGTGAGTTCGTAGGCTGTCCCGTCACCGGCAAGGAGTTGGTCAAGTTGCTCTTTGTCGGCGGGAATGAGCATGGAGAGCGACACGGCGTAGTCGGACTCGGCCGGAGCGTCGATCGAGAGTGTGTCGGTGGTGTATTCAAAGAACCCGTAGCCCACGTTGCGGTCGGTTCCGAGGCCTTCGTGCTGGAGCATGGCCATACCTTTGTCGAGCAGGGTGGTGTCGCCAGTGGCGAGGAAGTAGAATCCCGCATTGTCGGCAAAGATGATGCGGTCAACGTAATAGGGTACGGCATCTGATTGTCCGGTTCGGTCTTCGATTTTCACACGTTGACACACGCTCGAATCCATGAATTTGTCGGGAATGGCAGCCTTTGTGAGGTAATCGCCGTGGATGTTGTTTATGTATTCATCGCTCTTATCAAAGAGGTTTCCGCCCGAAAGGATACGGTGGTAAAGGGCTGTATCCACCCAGCGGACTCTTTTCACCTTCTTGGCGTTACCCACATCTTCAAGGTCGGGCAATCGGCTCGGGAGCGGCATCGGCAGGAAATATGTCGTGCCCGACTTTGTGTCCTTTTGGTAAAAAGGGAACAGACTGCTTACGCTGCATCCCAAGTCACCGTTTTCGGGAATCGGGGTTCCCATCTTGGCGAGCACGTCAGTGATGGCGGCGATGAGCGTGTCGGACTGAATCGACTTCATGCTCACGTCCTGCTCGTCGCGCTTGTCGCCGATGTGCAGCGGGGCAGTGAAGTGGAGTTTATAGATTTTGAAAGTTGGCATAGACTGAGTGTGTTAGTCTTGTTTCCAATTGTTTCCGTCGGACAATTCGGTTTTCTTGATGTCACCGAACTTGATTTGTCCATATCCGCGTGAACCGCTGCCGCCGAGAAAGTCGTTTTCGAGCATGTTCATTGCTTTTGTGAGCATAGCGAGTAATTCAGTTCCGTCGTTGTCATCGTCCCATACGTTGATAATCATCTCGACGTTAAAGACCGCTCCGGCCGGTACACGCTCTATTTGGCGCGGATGTTCGGCTACACCTTTAACACGGTCGATTACGTTCTCGTATTTGTTTTCGGTGTAGGGCATATCGAGGTTGTCGCATTTTTCCAACTCCGTAGCGGATTTTTCGGAAAGCATCGCATCGCGGACTATCACTTTTGAGGGGCGAGTATCTTCTTTTTTTCCTGCGAAACCGAACAGTTTGTTCACCTCAGCGTCAGCTCCAACTTCAGTTACCCCGGCGGCTTGCTCCAGCAGGCAACGCATTTTTCCCTTAAGGGAACTTCCCGGGATGTAGGGTTGGCCTTTCTTTGTGGCGAGTTTGATAACCGGAGAGTCGATACCTCCGATTTCCACGTTGTCTTTGCTGCCACCGATGTGAAGACCTGTAAGAAGGGTGATGGTGGTTTGCAGGCGGATTTTCTTTTTCAGTTGTTTCATATTGTTGGGGTGTTTTAATCGTTATTTTGTTCATTCGCTTTATGATATGCCACGATGGCTTCAAATGCCATGATGAAGTTTTTGAAGGCTTTTTTCTTGTCGGGTGCAGCCTCAACGTCATCAATGGCTTTGGCGATAACGGTGTAGAAGTCTTCGATTTTAACTCTGACGATCTTCCCTGCTTTGTTCTTCCCTGCTTTTTCGCTCTTCTTGGCTCGTCCGACAGCGTAAGCGAGTTTGGGTTTAAGCATGACAAAACTTGTGGCATTGTAACCCATCATTTGCTGGCGTTTCACTTCGCCGAAGAAGCGGCGCAGTTGAGTCGTGGTTAAGGGCTTGTCACCACTTTTATCATCTTTTTTATATTCATCCTTCGCCAAATAAGTGCCGAAATCTTCAGCAAATTTGACTGTCTCGTTGGTGATTTCACCCTGAATCTCTTGGGTTGGTATGTTTCCGTTTTTCCACATAATGAGAGAAGTATTTAAAGTGGTTCGTTTTCGTTTTTCTTTTCTCTTATTGTCAACTCCGCCCAGCGTGCGGCGAGGGCGACGAGTTGGAGTTTGCGTTTGTCGCCGGTTAATTCCTTGTCACGCAAATTTCTAACGAAATCCATAATTTCCTGCGGTTTCTTATCGGCGAAGCGCGTGAGGTAGTATGGGGCGTGCCAGAGGTAACTGAAGTCCTGCGGTTTACCTTGTTTCTGCAGTTCCTCGTTGCGTTGGGCGATGAAGTTGTAGAGCATCACCTTGTGCAAGATGGATTTGCTCATGTTGTGATTGTTAATCAAATCAACGAATTCTTCCTTTTTACAGCAAACGTAGTCATATTCATTCCACGAGATGGTTGTTCCGAGGAAGTGGATGGCGTTTTTCTCTGTGTCACCCATCTTGAAATGCTTGGCTTCATCCTCTGCTTCACCGGCCTGCTCGGCGGCCTTGGCGATGGGGAACTTGGGTTTCATGATGGTGATGCCGCCGGAGATGGTGATACCGTCCTCTTTGAACCGCGATTCAACTTCGTCGTGAATCCTTTTGGCGAAGTCGATGATTATGTCCCAACGCCCGACGATAAACAGGTCATCGCCGCCGGCATAAATGATGTTGGTGAAATTATAAAACTCGGACTTGTTTTTTCTGATTTGCTTCACCTCATTTTCAAAGAAGTCGACCAGGCGTTTTGAGAATACTTTGTACTTTTCTATTGACTTAAAGCCGGTGATAAAGCGCTTGCCTAAGCCGTCAACGTCCATGCGTAGCACGCCTAAGTAGGTGTCTCCGGCATACTCTTCAAACGACTTGCCTTCATCCTGTCGATTGAGTTTCTCACCTTCTTCTATTTGTTCTTTTACCGAAGGCAGAACAAGCATCGTAACGGGTTCTTTCTCATTTGGCGGACAGTACTTGTACTCCACGCATTTTTCTGATTCCACACCTGTTATGGCGCACACTTTCGGGCTGTCGCCGATGGGTATCGGGCAGAAGTGGCCGTCGAAGTCGGCGCGGATGATGTCCTCAAACTTGCGGTTCTTCTGTTTGGCGAACTCGGCATTGACAATTCGCCACAATTCGCCGCATTTCTCTGAGTCGCCTTTGATGGTGTTTACTTTTCCGTCGGGGGTCTCGTTGAACGGCGTAAATGCGAAGTTAAATGCCAGCAGTCCGAAATGATCCTCCCAGAGTTTGCGCTTAAATTTTTTCGCCCATTCGGTTATGGCTTGCTTGACTTGAGGCGTGTTTTCGGTGATGATGTAGAACTTGCCGCCGCTGCTGTAGATTGTTTCGGTTTCAGCCGAACTTGCTCCGGCGGCGAGTGCCACAGACCTCACCTCTTCACTTGCTTTGCTCATCAACTCACTCAAATAGTACGACCGTCCTTTCAGACTTACCGCCGCTCGCTTCGAAGAGATGTTGTAGAGGAAGTTTTGGATGCCTGAAAGGTCGCCTCCAACGAAGAGTTTTTGTAATTGTTCTTGGTTTTCCGGCATATTTATGTGATTGTATTATGATTATCAGATGTTGCTTTTTCTTGCTCGGGTTGTTCGGTTTTCGCTTTCTTGTTCAGCCGGATGGTTCCGAATCCGACGGATACGTGCTTTCCGACACCCACGTTCGCGGGGATGGACAGGTTGGTTTCAAAATCGACATTGAACGCCATCAAGTCCACGTTCTTGTAGCGCACGAGAAACGACTCGGGAAGAGAGGTTATTTTAACAGTCAGATTTTCCTCAAGCCAGATGTTCAGTCCCTTGAGCATACTGAGCAAGTTGCCTTTTAAAATGTGTTCGAGGAAGTTTTTCCGTTCTTCAGTTTCTTTGAGGTTACTGAACAGAGCGTAGTTTTTCGCGTTCAGCGGAAGCCATCGGCTGATGTGGTATTGGAAAGGTGTTTGCCATGTTTGCACGAGAATCCGGCTGGGGCGTATCTGTCCCACCTCGCATGAAACCTCGCGGTTGCCGATTCTGAGCGTATCGCGTCCGCTTGCCAAGAACTGCCCGATGGTGTCGGCTCCTTGCTCTACGGCTACGATGCATGCTTTCCGGCCTTGACGCTTGTATTGGATAAGCGGGTAAGCGTAACGCAGGTTATTGTCTTCGGTGTGGTTGTGAAACAGAACGTTTGATGACGAACCCAACGCCTCGACAACGGCTCCCCGAAACAGGGCCACTTCCCAGTTGTCGATTTCGAAGTCGTAGATAACGTTGAGAGTTCTGACATATTTTCTCATACAAAGTCTATGTGGTTGGTGTTTTGTTGTTTGGTATATATAGGTGAGAATTTAGTGGGTTTTCCGCTTGCAAAGTTAGCGCTTTAATTTGAAATATCCTTGGATTCTATCAGGAAAATGCCACTTTTCCAACATCCTTCCGGGTGATGTCGCTGTTTGCTGGGAGGTGTTTTTTGCCGAATGGCCGCCATTATGGTTCGCGTCAACCCCCATAAAACCCCGCACGCCACCGTTGACGCGGTGACTTGCGCTTTGCCATCACCCGAGCGCTACGCGGTTCGCGCCCTAATCAATTTGGCCGGAGAATGGCTCAGGGTATTTGCAGGATCCGGTGGGTTTGGAGTGAGAGGCGCCAGCGGGGGTTTGCCATTACGGCGCGGATGGTGTCGTCGATGTTGAGTTGCCGTTGCGCCGGGTCGCCGGTGTAACATGGCTGGAGAAAGTGGTGGGCGGCCTTGATGTGGTCGTATTGGCTGAGGTCCTGCCCGGTGTAGACCACTTTGAGTTCGTCGCAGCGGTCGAGTACCACCGGTTGCAGGTCACCCCCCGGGAAGGCCGATTTTGGAGATAGCGTCACCCAGTCGATTCCGTCGGGCAGGGGGCGTGTGCCGTTGGTTTCGATGGCGATGGTTTTGTGTGTGTCGCGTTTGAGGGTGTCGATAATCCGGTTGTTGATCCACAGCGCGGGTTCACCTCCTGTTAGCACGAGCAGGGGCGCGTCGGGCCACTGGTTGATGATACGCGTGATTTGGCTCAGCGGGAGGTGGTTGGCGTGTTGGTGGTCGGTGTCGCAGAATCGGCACCGGAGGTTGCAGCCCGACAGACGGAGGAATACGGCGGCCGTTCCGGTGTTGTATCCTTCGCCTTGCAGGGAGTGGAAGATTTCGTTGACGGGCAGTGTGGTGTCATTCATCGTCGTCGCGCTCGTATGCCGCCATGTTGTCGCGGCTTTCCCACACTTCGGCCTTGTAGCAGTTGGGCACGGTGTCGACAATCCATCGGGCGATGTTCTCGGCTGTGGGGTTGAAGGGTAGTGTCTCGTTGAGGTTTGTGTGGTCGATGTGGTCGTGGATGAGACGTTTGATCAGAATGAAGTCGCACACCATTCCGTTGCTGTCGAGTGTTTTCGATTTGCAGTAGACGTTGATCATCCAGTTGTGTCCGTGCAGGCTCTCGCATTTGCTCTCGTAGTCGAGATAGAGTTGGTGGCAGGAGGAGATTTCAAGTGTTTTTTTGACGTAGTACATATCGTTTGTTTTGGAGGTCAGTGGTCGTAAACGGTTGTGTCATTGATTCCGGCGTCGGCGAGTGCCTGGCGTCGTTCGTTGCATGTGGCGCAGGTGCCGCAGTGGTTGGGGTGCCCTTTGTAGCAGGAGTATGTCTTGGTGTAGTCGATTCCGAGTGCGGCTCCCCGCCGGGCGATGTCGGTTTTGGAAAGCAGGGTGTACGGCGCGTCAACTTTGATGTGCTCGTAAGTTCCGGCTTCCATGGCGGCGGAGATGGCGTTGATGAACTCGGGTCGGCAGTCGGGGTAAACGCTGTGGTCGCCGGCGTGGTTGGCGATCATGACGCGTTTGAGTCCGTTGCTTTCAGCGATTCCGCACGCGATGGCGAGCATGATTCCGTTCCGGAAGGGCACCACGGTGGCTTTCATGTTGCTGTCGTTGTAGGTTCCGTCGGGGATGGCTTCGGGGCTTTCGAGCAGCGCGCTGCGGAAGTATTGGTGGATGAAGTCGAGCGGAATGATGATGTGGCGAATGCCGAGGCGCTGGCAGTGGTAGATGGCGCATTGGCGCTCGCGCGCGTTTTGTGTCGAGCCGTAGTCGAAGGTGATGGCGAGTGCGATCTGGTCGGCGTATTCGTAGAGCATCGTGGTGGAGTCCATGCCTCCGGAGAGTATGATGGCGGCCTGTTTCATATCGCGGCGGTTTGTTGCAGGTGGGCGAGCGTTCGTGCCCGGGCCAGGTCTTGGTGTTGGGTGTCGGCGTGGTTGGCGAAGGGTCGGATGGAGATTCCGCCCCGGGGGTTGAACAGGCCGATCACTTCGATGTATTTGGGATCCATCAGGCTGACGAGGTCGTTGAGGATGATGTTGACGCAGTCTTCGTGGAAGTCGCCGTGGTTGCGGAAACTGAACAGGTAGAGTTTCAGGCTTTTGGATTCTACCATTCTGATGCGCGGAATGTAGTTGATGATGATCCGTCCGAAGTCAGGTTGTCCGGTTTTCGGGCAGAGCGATGTGAACTCGGGGCAGTCGAGACTGACGAGGTACTCCCGTTCGGGGTGCTTGTTGTCGAACGTCTCGAGCACGCCGGGGTTGTAGCCGAAGTGGTATTGTGTGTTCTGGTTTCCGAGCAGGGTCACGGATTGGAGTTCTTCGTTGGAGCGTGGCATATGGGTGTGGGTTAGCGATTTTGTTTCCAAGGTTGTCCGATCATCAGCAGTGCCAGCGGACGTGATGTTTTGATGATTTTCACGGCGATGAGCGTGATGGCGGTGACGGCGGCGGCGACGATGGCGGCCACCGCGGCGAGGGGTACGAGTGCGAGGCCGGTGGCTTCCATCGCGGACCGGAGCGCGCCGAGGGGGAAGAGGAAGAAGTAGTGGCACAGGTAAATGCCGAGGCTTTCGCGTCCGAGCATGCTCAGGGTGCGCGCTGCGGGCGACGGTGTGTGTCCGTCGGTGTCGTATTCGCTTCGGCTCCACGGCTCGAAAAGGGCGAATGCGGTAACAATCAGGCAGACGTGGAACACGGGCTTTGTCACGGCGTAGTGCCACTCGGGCAGCATGGGCAGTTCCCATGGCCACGCGATGGCGTAAAAGGCGAGCGCGCCGATGAGAATGGCGGCCGTTGTGACCCAGGGGTTTTTCCACGCGCGGGAGAACGTGTCGCCGTATTGCCGGGCGAGCACGCCGGCGAAGAAGACGGGGTAGAAGTTGACGATGAACCGTGTGCCGATCAGGTTGCTTGGCGCGTAGATGTCGGTGATGACGAGGGCGATGTAGACGGCGGCGATCAGGCCGATTCGCGCGGCGGCGTTGCCGATTCGCTGCAGGGCGAAGGTGAGCGCCCAATAGATGGCGATGAGCAGGAACAGGCATGGCGTGAACCAGTATCCGCCTTTCCACAGGTCGGCGTAAAGGTCGGGTAGGGTGGTGGGTAGCGGTGATTCGAGGCGGCTGTGCGGGAAGTACCACACCCACAGGGCCGACATCACCACCATCGGCACGAGCAGCTGCAGCGCGCGCCGCCCCATTGCCGGCCGGGTGAAGCCGGGTTTGTATATCAGCAGTCCGCTGATGAAGAAGAACACCGGCATATGCACCTCGCCGATGAATTTAAACAGGAAGGCGGCGTCGATTCCGCGGATGCACATCGTGAGCGCGTGTCCCATCACGACGAGGAAGATGGCAGCGCCTTTGAGCATGTCGAGCGAGTGGATGCGTTGTTTGCTATTCATTGGTTCAGTCGATTTTTTGCAACAGTGAGGGGTGGATGTAGGTGGTTGCCACGGCGACAACGCCTTCGATACTCACCACCACGCGCCGGTCGCCTTTCACGCGTACGAACACCCCCTCTGCTCCCTCGAACGGCCCGCCGAGAATCCGCACCCGGTCGCCGGACGTGAAGTCGTTCGGGTCGGGGTTGAGGTAGATGAGTTGCTCGTGGTAGGTGCCGGCCACGGCGATGAAGTTGTCCATCTGGTATCGCGGCACGACCACGGGGCGCCGTGTGGTGCGGTTGTAAATGTAGCGTACCGGCAGTTGTGTCTGCCGCATGTATTCTGTCAGGCGTTCGGGTTGGGTGAGGACAAACACGAGGTTGTGAACCGAGGCCACGAGGCGTTTCACCATCCGTCCGCCGCGCACCACCTTCTTGTACTGCATCGGCACGAACGTGGTGAAGCCCAACGCGTCGAGTTCGTCGCGCACGCGCAACTCGCGGTTGTAGGTTACCCGCAGGGCGAACCACAGCCGGTTGTCGTCAGGGTTGGCTGAGTTGGTGATTATGTCGGCCGTTTCGTTCATAAAGCGCAAAATTACTACTTTTTCCCGGTTTATGAAAATTTGATTTCGTGCCCGCCGGGTGAAACCACCTGTGCAACGAACGTTCAAACCACCGGTTGCGAACTGCAGGAACAAGTGGAACACCCGGAACAAATGGAACACCCGGAACACCGCAGTAACGGACACACGCCCCCGCCAGTTTGCTTGTAACGGACACACGCCCCCGCCGGTTTGCTTGTAACGGACACACGCCCCCGCCGCTTCGCGGCACCCCCTCTAACTTAGAGGGGGAATTGCTAACGCGCTGAACGTCAGTA
>CACYCT010000019.1 GCA_902772965.1 uncultured Bacteroidales bacterium
ACAGACAACAGCAGAATGCCCTATCTCACAAGAATTGGGTAAAGGGGCTTATGCGCTTGTTTTCAAGTTAAATGAAAGTGCCGTGCACCAAAATCAAAATACTTGTCAAACATAATTGCAAAATCAAAAAAAAGCAGTACCTTTGCGCGGTCAAAAAAACGAAAGGAGGCTGAACATCACCCCTTAAACCACAGAATATCAAATTCATATAACCATTCGCGAACCTCGTTTCGCCCTGCCCTCGCGCCGCCGGCCGAGGACAGAATCTTGTCGCCGAGATGTTCTAAAGCGACAAAACAAACCACAAAAACAATAACACCTTTTAAAATAAACCACCAAAAAATGATTATCGTTCCCGTAAAAGAAGGCGACAACATCGAACGCGCCTTGAAGAAATTCAAACGTAAAACCGAGAAAACCGGTGTCATCAAAGAACTCCGCACGCGTCAGGCATTCCAGAAGCCCTCTGTGGTGAACCGCCGCAAGATGATGAAAGCCGTCTACGTGCAGCAACTCCGCAGCGCCGAAGAGTAAGCCGCGACACTTTTTCTCAACCATCATACAGCGACAAGCGCCCCCTCGCGGAGCCTTGCCGCTTTTGTTTTTTTGATGGTGGATCCCCAAACCATTCAGTCGCCCACTTGCGCGGGGCTTATGTGGGCGACCGAACAGATACCGGAACCCGGCTGAACCTCAAAAAGTGTTAATTTTGAGGAAATATTTGGTCAATCCGGCAAAAAGCACTAAATTCGTACCCAAACAAGAGAAAACCGACCGTTTATGGAACAAATCATCGAGCGTTTCGCGCAATATCACCGGCTGGAACTCAACCACTCTCAACTTACAGTGGAATGTTACCGCTTTGACGTGGAGCAGTTTGCCGATTTTCTTCTGCGCAAGGGTTACGCCTCGTTTGCCGATGCCGACTCCGGGCTTATCCGGGCCTGGCTCGTTGAGCGTTCCGGTCAGAAAAACGGTTCCCGAACCCTGCGCCGGAAACTGCAGTCACTCCGCTCGCTGTACCGATACCTGATGCGGCACGGCATTGTGGACAACAATCCGGCGCAAAGCATTCAACTGGCCAAGCAGCCCAAACACCTGCCCCACTACGTGAGCGCTCCGGCGATGGACAACCTGCTTGACCAGCCACTCGGGCATGAGGACTTTGAATCCGTCCGCGACCGACTGATGGTGCTCATGCTTTACTCGACCGGCATCCGGCGCGCCGAACTCATCAGTCTGACCGACAGCGATGTCGACACCACAACGAAGCAACTGCGCGTGCACGGCAAACGCGACAAAGACCGGATTGTTCCCTTCGGTGACGAACTCGCCCGGGAAATTGAGCGCTACCGCGCGCTGCGGCAGGAAACCATCGGGCAGGTGAGCCCCTTCTTCGTCACGCTGCGGGGAGCGCCGCTCTACCCGTCGCTGGTGTATCACGTTGTGCACAACGCCCTCGCCATGCAATCCGACAGCACGCAGGCCAGTCCGCACGTGTTGCGGCACTCCTTCGCCAGCGCGATGCTCAACAACGGCGCCGACCTGACCAGTGTGCGCGAACTGCTCGGCCACGAGTCGCTCGCCACCACGCAAATCTACACCCACATCAGCCTATCACAACTCAAACAAACTTACCAACAAGCCCACCCCCGGGCTATAAAAAAGGAATAACACTATGCTAATCAAAATCAATGCCATCAACTTCGAAGCCACAACCCGCCTCGAAGAGTTCGCCACCAAAAAGGTGGAGAAACTCGTTAAGCACAACGAGCAAATCAACATCGTGGAAGTGAACATGAAAGTTGTCAAACCGGAGACAGCCATGAACAAGGAAGTTTCCATCAAACTCAACATCCCCTACCAGGACGCGTTGTTCGCCTCCAAAACCGCCGACACGTTCGAGGAAGCCGTCGACATGTGCATCGACGCGCTCAAACGCCAACTCGAAAAAGTGCGCAAAGACAAATAACGGTGGAGCTGACAGATTCCCGAAAGGGATAAGACGGCTCCGGGAGCGTCGGGCTATATGACGGATTCTTCCGCCAAGTCGACTTGAGCCGATTCACTGAACCAATCTGTCCCGCCTCACACACAGCGACAACCGAAACAACCGAGGGTCACACCGAACACCGGCACACACGCGCCGCGCAGCCGACTGTGACCCTCGGCGATTTTCTTTTCTTTTACGAACATTTCCGCAACGTGATTGCGAGAAAATATGTACCTTTGTGGTCTAAAAAAACGAAAACACAACCTTGAGCGCAACACAACCCGTTACGATTGTCATTCCGCTGTATCGGCTCAACCTCAGCCGGATGGAGGAGGTTTCGCTGCGGCAATGCTTCAAGGTAATGGCCGGGCGCGACATCGCGATAGTGCATCCGCGTTCACTCGACATTGAGCCTCTCTGCCGGATTGCTGGCTCCGACCGCTTCCGCTCCGAGGCGTTTGACGACCGGTGGTTTGACGGCCGCGAAGCCTACAACCGGCTTATGCTATCGCCTGAACTGTACGGTCGCTTCGCCGAGAGCGAGTTCATGGCTGTGGTGCAGAGCGATGTGTACCTGTTCAGCGACCGGCTTGACGAGTGGACCGACGCGGGATACGACTATGTGGGCGCGCCGTGGCTGCCGGCACTGACTGATGTGCAGGGGTGGAACGTGTTCCGACGCGCAACCTACGCCCTGCGCCGTCTTTACGGACGGGTCGTCCCCGGATTCCACCCGATCAACCTGAAATATCGCGTCGGCAACGGCGGTTTCTCGCTCAGGCGGACCGCCACATTCCATCAAATCGCGCGGGCGCACGCGCCCGAAATCAATATAATCCTTGAAAGCGCGCGAGGATCGGCCGGATTCGAGGACGTGGTGTGGAGCGTGACCCTCGCCGGGCGATACCCCGACAGGATTCACGTGGCCCCATGGCGCGAGGCACTCGCGTTCTCCGTGGAAAGCCACCCCGCCCTGGCCATGCGGATACTTGACGGACAACTTCCCATGGGCACGCACGCCTACTGGCGGGCGCGTAACCGGCGGCAGTGGCGGCAGTGGGTCGACTTCGAATCAATCGTCAGCCAATCGGGCGATTAAACCGAAATCCGTTCGCGCAGTCTTATCAAAAAAAAGAAATTCATCAAAAAACCATACCACCAATGAAAAAGATTTACCACATCCTCTCCATCCTGCTGCTCACAACCGTGCTCAGCGGATGCGAAACGGGCCGATACAGCGACCTGCTCGGACGATGGGAACGCATTGCCATCGTGATCGACAACGTGGAGTACAACGTCCGTGCCGGCGAATGGGAATGCTACGTGTTCTACGAAGACGGAACAGGCATCTACAAAAACGATTACGAGGGTTTCGACTTCTACTGGGACGACTACTCGCACGAACGCCTGCACATCCGATACAGCGACGGAGTGGTAGATGACCTGTATTACCGCTTCAACAACGGCGACCTGGAACTCTCGCCCACCCGCTCGTTCTACAACGGCAGCATCTACCGCTACACCGGCCGACGCTACTGACACCAACCCTACCCCAACACGCGCGCGCCACGTCCGGAACGTTTTTCCGGTCGTGGCGCGCGGGCTTATCAAGTCAGGGGGGCTATCAATCGCGCTTGGCCACACGCTTGCTCACGCCAATCGCGCCCGACGGGCACACAAGCCGGCACAGGTGGCAGCCCACGCACTTGGTTCCGATAAGATGCGGTTGCCGGTTGTCGTCAAATCGGATCGCCTGGTGGCCTCCATCGGAACACGACACGTAACACCGGCCGCAACCCACGCAACGGTCACTGTTGAACACGGGGTAAACCACCGTGTCACGGTCTACCTCCGACGGTGTGACGCAATTGACCAGTTCCTCGCCCACCAGTTCGCTCAGCGACTCCACACCGCGACGGCTCATATACGACTGCAGACCCAACACAAGGTCGTCGATGATACGGTAGCCATACTGCATCACGGCCGTGCACACCTGAACGTTGCGGCAGCCCAACTGAATGAATTCCAAGGCGTCGTTCCACGTCTCGATACCACCGATACCGCTGAGTTGAACCTTCTTCAACACATCATTCTTCGACATCTCCAGAATGTAGCGCAACGCAATCGGCTTGACGGCGCGGCCCGAAAGGCCGGAAACCGTACGCCGGCCCGAAACCTCGGCGCGCTCGTCCATCGTCAAACTCTTTATCGTATTGATCGCGCTGATACCATCCGCACCGCCAAAGAAGGCTCCCATCGCAGGGCGGCTGATCATCGTGATGTTGGGGGTCATCTTCGCGATTACGGGAATCGACACATTGCGCTTGACATAGGTCGTGTAGAACGTGACCAACTCCGGATTCTGACCCACATCAGAGCCCAAACCCGTCAGACGCATTTGAGGACAGGAGAAATTCAACTCCACCGCGTCAACACCCGCAGCCTCGGCCATCTTGCCCAACTCGATCCACTCTTCCTCGGTTGTTCCCATAATCGAGGCGACGACTCGCTTTGAGGGATAATCGCGTTTCAACCGACCCAGAATCTCAAAATCCATCTCGGCCGGATTCTCGCTGAGCTGCTCCATATTCCGGAAAGCGGAGAAGTCACCACGACTTCCCACACGGTGCATCACATCGAAACGCGGCGAAACCTCACGTATCTCGCTCAGACAGATGGTTTTATAGAACACACCCGCCCAACCGGCCTCAAACGCGCGCGCAACCATCTCATAATTGGTGCACACCGCCGAGGAAGCGAGGAAAAACGGATTCTCGCACGACATTCCGCAGTAATCTATCGCCAGCGATGGCGGTGACGCCGGAAACTCGCAGGCCGTCTGGTCGAGCGAGCGCAACACCTCTCGGATTCTCACCGGACGGTCGTAATGAACACATGCCCGCTCGGCCGCCTCCAGGTCAGTTTCGGAACAGTCCTTTACCCACTGGCACGCCAGAGACTTGTTGCCGAAACGCAACGCACGCAACGCGCGCGCGGGGTCTCCGGTGCCGCAGGCGCGACTGCACGGGGCGTTGTGGCATAACAGACAACGCGCCACCTCCTCCTCAACAAAATATCGAGATACCATAGAATTAACAAATTAGAGGTTAAACAAAAATATTCGACCGCAAATTTAGCAAAAATAGTAACAATCGCCACCACATCACCCATTAAAATCGTCATTTTTCTCAAAAAAGAGGAATCGCAAACGATTGCACTGGAATAATGATTTTCTTTTCGCGAAAACATATTGTAGGGATAAGAGAAAATATATACTTTTGCGTGATTAATCTTTTAACGTTAAAAAAAACGATATCATTATGAAGAAACTTTCCGCACTTCTGTTGCTGGCCATCGCTGCCATCTTCGGCATGCAGGCTCAGGAGCAACTTTACATCCTTGGCCAAGTAGGTGCCCAAAAATGGGATCCGTCTGTCGGTACCCCCATGGAAAAGAAGGCAGAGGGCGAATTCTACGTTCGCGCTCACTTCAACTCAAGTTCCTACTTCAGCTTCACCACCCAACTCGCTTCCGCGTCTGACGCTTGGGACGAGATCAAACCTTACCGCTTCGGCGCCATGAGCAACAATTTCGTTGTTGACAATCTGCTCAACGAATACATCGCTTGCGGTAACATGAGCGAATCGAGCGACAACGCCTTCCTGATTCAAAAGGGCGCTGACTATGATGTAACCGTCTACATGCTTGAAGACGAGACCATGGTCCTTTTCGACCTCATTGAAGGCACCGAAGATGAACTCAAACCCGTTGTTCCCGACGGCAACATCTACATCCTCGGCACCGTCAACGGTGGCGCTTGGGATCCTGCCAACCCCTCCGTTACCATGACCAAAGTGAGCGAAACCCTGTTCACCGCAGAAATCGCTGTTGCCGACAGCGCGGCTAACTTCAGTTTCACCAAAGCCAAAACGCCCAACGGATCGAGCGACTGGGCCGGCATCGCCCCCTACCGTTTCGCCGCTGTGGAAGGCACAAGTGAAGTTGTGCTCAACACCCCGCTGCCCCTGAGCGAAGACGGAGTTGACGAGCCCTCGTTCTCCATCCTGAAAGGCAACTACATCTTCACCCTCGACCTCGAGGCCCGCACACTCACCGTTGAGCCCAACGAGGCAGAAAGCATGTACATCATCGGTGCTGCTCCCTTCGGTGGATGGAACTCCAACGCAGGTGTTAAGATGGAACAAGCCTCTGAAGGCGTTTACACCTATGAGTGCGAAATCGCCGAAACCGCTTACTTCATCTTCGCCGATGCCCTCGGCGGATGGGATTTCGTCAACAACGGACACCGCTACAGCCCGCTCGAAGCAAACGAAGAGGTTGTTGTAGGACAAGAAATGACCACCCAACTCTCGACCAACGGTGACGCTTCCTACTTTGTCGCTCCCGGCAAATACGTCATCTCCTTCAGCAAGGCTGACGGCAAATTCGTGTTCAACAAAGTTGAAGACGGCAAGAAAGGCGACGTGAACGGTGACGGTAAAGTTGAGATTGACGACGTGAACGCGCTCATCAACATCCTGCTCGGTAAGGCCGACGCTACCGATGCGGCCAACGTGGACGGTGTGGGCGGTATCGACGTGCAAGACGTCAATGTGCTCATCAACATCATCCTCGGCAAATAAACACGGGTAGAAAAGCCTACTCCAAAAAATCACAGGGGTCGCGGTACATAGCCACCGCGACCCCTGCTGTATCTAACGCCACGGAAAGCAGTACTGCAATCGTTTGCACAAACACTCGTTTTCGGTTCAGGCGAAAAGGTGAGGTGCAATCGGAGACAAAAAACTAAATTTGTGGGTTGAAATTCAGAACCGGACTACTAACATTAAACCCCCTATACCCGATGAAAAAAATCTATCTCTCGCTCCTTGGCCTCGCGTTGCCCATGCTCGCGCTCGCCCAAGGATGGCCGGCAAACTACGGCGGCGTGATGCTGCAAGGATTCTACTGGAACTCGTTTACCGACACACGCTGGTCGACCCTCACCGAGCAGGCCGACGAACTCTCGCAGTACTTCGACCTGATCTGGGTGCCACAAAGCGGACGCTGCGGAGGCTCCTCGATGGGATACGACCCCAAGTACTTCTTCGACCAGAACAGCACCTTCGGAACCGAGGCGCAACTGCGCACGATGATCCAAACCTTTAAAGCCAAAGGCGTGGGTATGATCGCCGACGTGGTTATCAACCACCACGGAACCACATCCGGCTGGTTCGGCTTCCCCACAGAAACCTATAACGGCAAAACCTACCAACTCAAATCCACCGACGTCTGCAAAAACGATGACGGCGGCGAGGCACTCACCGAAGCCGCAAAAGCAGGTGTAAGTTTGAGTTCAAACAACGACACCGGCGAAGACTGGGCCGGAATGCGCGACCTTGACCACTACAGTTCCAACGTGAAAACCATCGTCAACGACTATCTCAAATACCTGCTCAACGACCTCGGATACGTCGGCTTCCGCTACGACATGGTGCGCGGATTCAGCGGCTCATTCCTCGGACAATACAACGCCGCGGCCAAACCCACCTACTCCGTGGGCGAGCGATGGACCTACTCACAAGACATCATCAACTGGATGAACGAGACACAAGTCAACAACGCTGTGCAAAGCGGCGCGTTCGACTTCGACTTCCGCTACACAGTCCGTGACGCGTTCAACAACATGACCATGAACAGCCTCGGCCAACGCCACGGCGGCGACGGAGGCTGGCCCATGGTGAGCAACGGATCGGCAGGCTACCTCGAAGGCGGAAAATACCGCCGCTATGCCGTCACCTTCATCGAAAACCACGACATGGAAGACCGCGGCAACGTGGAGAACTATACCGCCGACCCGCTCAAACGCGACACCGTGGCCGCCAACGCCTTCATGATGGCCATGCCCGGAACGCCCTGCG
Organism: uncultured Bacteroidales bacterium; assembly: GCA_902772965.1. Classification (GTDB taxonomy): domain Bacteria; phylum Bacteroidota; class Bacteroidia; order Bacteroidales; family Muribaculaceae; genus Sodaliphilus. The sequence goes on from CACYCT010000019.1 coordinate 7,915, forward strand.
TCTTCCTCAAGCACTGGAAAGACTGCAAGCAGGACATCAAAGGCCTCATCGACGTGCGAAAAGCCGTGGGAATCACCAACACCAGCACCTACACCCAACTCCAATCCTACGCCTCGCGCTACGCCTTCGAAACCACCGGTTCCAACGGACGCAGCCTCATCACAGTGGTTGGCTCCAACACCGACGGATATGTGCCGAGTGCCTCAACATGGACAAAGGTGGTTGACGGATACCACTACTGCTACTACATGAACCGCTCCAGCGAGATCGCATGGATTGACAAAGCCTCCGGATCCTACAACAAGGCCATCGACGTGACCATGACCGCCGTCAGCACAAACGGAAACGCCAAAATCGTCTACACCACCGACGGAACCAACCCCACACCCACCAACGGAACAACCGTTCCTTCCGGATTCAAACTCAACCTCCGCGGCGCGGCTACCATCAAAGCGGGGCTGCTCGTGAACGGACAAATCAAAAACATTCAGACCCGTGTGTACGACCTGCCCGACATTCCCGACTTCACGCCCCACACCGCAACGGTCTACTTCCGTAAACCCTCCACAACCGTTCCCACTTGGACTAAAGTCTACTACTGGGCATACGACAACAACGGACGCCTCAACCCCACCGCCACATGGCCCGGCGATCCCATGACCGACTCGGTAACCATCCGCAACCAAGTCTTCTACTACAAAACCTTCAACATCGACACAGAGGACAACTCGATCAACATCGTGTTCAACAACGCCGGATCGCCGCAAACCGTCGACATCACAGGTATCACAGAAGACGTGTACTACCAACTCAAGTCTCTCAACGGACAGGGCAAGTACGAAGTGAGCAACGTCACCCGCCTCTACGACCAGTACAACCCGCTCAAACAACTCAAAGAGGGCGACGTTGACGGCGACGGAAAAGTTGACGTGGCCGACGTGAACGCCATCCTCAACATCATCACCGGAAAAGCCACGGCCAGTTCCTTCAAAGGAAAAGCCGACATCGACGGCAGCGGAAACGTTGACGTGGCCGACGTGAACGCCCTGATCAACATCCTGCTCAACAACTGACACGACACCGGCACATAACGCGCCACACTTCCGCTCTTCCACGCCGCGCGCATGGGAGAGCGGAAATCTTTATGGAACGCCCATCTTTTCCACACAGAGCACGACAGAACCGGGATTTTTTTGTAATTTTGCACCGCCAAAAACATGCATCGGTTATGCGTAGTTTAATGCTCTCGATATGGCTCGCGATATGCTTGTCGGTGTGCGGTTCCGCCACCGGCACGCTTACCGCCGCGTGCCATGCCGCCGAATCGGGCGAACTTACCGATGCCACGTTTTGGGAACGCGAGCCATCGGCAGCCCTTGTGGCCGAACCCGCTCCGGTAACCGGTTCGGTTCAGACAGGGACGGCGCGAAATCCGGTTCCGAACAACGGAAAACCGGTTCGCCACCTCTCGGCTGATTGTCGGGTCTATTCCACACAAATCCAACCGGTTGGCATTTCCCGCGCCCAATCCGTTCCCACGGGCAGCCCATGTGCCTCATGCGCCACATTTATCGCGCTCAGGCACATCATACGTTAACCGCCATACTTGTTCTCATCACCCTTTGTTTGCGACCCCGACACCATTGCGGTCGCCTTTCGACGTGCAATCGCACGACACTTTCCACCACTATCAACCACTAAAACGAAAACAACTATGGCAAAAATATCGAAACTTGAAATGGCTCCCGCGCTGCTCTCGCGCGAGGACATCAATGTGAAATCATCTTTCTTCGGCTTGACAGAAAAGGCAGTTTACACCCCCACAGGCAGCTCCTTGCGCGTGGTTACGCGCGACTATCAGCCCGAAACGCTCGCCCGCCTGGAGCGCATCCTCGATGCCGGCGAACGTATGGCCGAAGTGGCCGCAGGCGAAAATGTTCAGGCCGTTCCTGTTGGCAACGTCCGAATCGAGGCCTGCATCTCGGCCGACCGCGCGTTTGCCGCCGTGCAACTGCTCCGCTTCTCAAACTACCTTTACCGCCCCGTTGGAGAACCGCGCTTCTACACCGGCGCCGAGGCCTCTATGGTGGCAACTCTGTTAAAGTAACACACAACCTCAAAACCACCGGGGGCGCGTCTAAACCTTTGCGCCCCCTAAAAAAATACCATTAACTTTTCATATATGAGCATTATAACTTTGGCTATCATCGCCATTTTCATCACAGGTTACGCCTGCATCGCTCTCGAAAGTGTCATAAAGGTGAACAAGGCAGGTATCGCGTTGTTGATGATGGTGGCCACGTGGACGTTGCTGATGGTCTCGCCCGGGCAGTATTTCCCGTCGGCAACCGATGTCCCCACGTCGGTCAACACGGCCATTGAGCGGTTTCTGGGCTCAACGAGCACCACATTGTTTTTCCTGATGGGAGCGATGACGATTGTTGAAGTTGTTGACCAGAACGGCGGCTTCAACTTTGTCCAACGCGCACTTCACACCACCGACAAACGCCGGCTGATGTGGTCTATCGCGCTGATGACCTTCTTCCTGAGCGCGATTCTGGACAACCTCACCACAAGTATCGTGATGGTGATGGTGCTGCGGAAACTGGTGGCCGACACGCACGACCGCATGATTTTAGCCGGTCTGGTGGTGATTGCGGCCAATTCGGGCGGCGCGTTCTCGCCCATTGGCGACGTGACCACAATCATGCTTTGGAATCAAGGTCTTATCACGTCGGGCGGAGTGATTCAGTGGCTGTTTCTCCCTTCGCTGGTATCGATGGTGGTGCCGGCTATGCTGCTCCAATTCTCGCTTCACGGAAAGGGCGGAGGCACCATTGTTCCTCCACAGGAATCATCGGAAGACGAACTCACGGGCATTCAGCGAAAGTTTATCTTCTTCCTCGGTGTGGGCGGACTGATTTTTGTCCCCATCTTCCGCTCGTTGACCGGACTGCCGCCATTTATGGGCATCCTGCTGGTGCTGGGCCTGTTGTGGGTAACCACCGAGATGTTCTACGCCCACCTTCGCCGGCAACCCGCCGGAGGAATGCGGAAGCGTGTGAGCAAACTCATCGCCAACATCGACATGTCCACCATTCTGTTCTTCCTCGGGATTCTGATGGCGGTAAGTTGCCTGGAACAGGTGGGGGTGCTCACTTCGCTGGGCGTCTGGCTTGAACGGGTGAGCGCCGGAAACCATTATGTAATCACGGGATTGATCGGCGTGATTTCGAGCATTGTCGACAATGTGCCGCTTGTGGCCGGATGTATGGGAATGTATCCCTTGACGCCTACGGGCGACATGGCGGTTGACGGCATATTCTGGCAACTGCTGGCCTATTGCGCCGGTGTTGGAGGGTCGCTGCTTATCATCGGCAGCGCCGCCGGCGTCGTGGTGATGGGACTGGAACGAATCAGTTTCGGATGGTATCTGCGCCACATCACCTGGACGGCCTTACTCGGATACTTGGCCGGCATGCTCTGCTATTGGATTGAACGCGTACTCATGTTCTGACACGCGTAATCCCATAGGCGACGAGAACGTCCGGTTAAACCTTCCGCCCAATAACCGGCGCGACATCGCCACACCACACATCTGCTCTCTCACGACATAACCGCGAGAGAGCGGATTTCTTTTATGAATCTGTACAAGAGATATTTTTGGCCAAGTCACAAAAAATAACTAATTTTGCTACCCTACCTCAAAACACCAATCACCATGCCCGCCTATCTTGACCCAAGAGCCGACTTGACTTTCAAAAAAGTTTTCGGACAACATAAAGACCTGCTCATCAGTTTCCTCAATGCGCTGC
>CACYCT010000020.1 GCA_902772965.1 uncultured Bacteroidales bacterium
CCCGGCCTACGGCCACCCCCTCTAACTTAGAGGGGGAACTCAACCTCGCTGGCGTTCAGTGCGTTAGCAGTTCCTCCCCTAAGTTAGAGAGTAAATTCACCAACGATGAAAACCCGTGAATTTCAGTGCGTTATCAGTTCCTCCCCTAAGTTAGGGCTGGGTGGTGACCACTTTCAGAAGTGGTATCTCAGTCCGGCGGTGAAGATGATTTGCGTCTCGTGGCTGACGAGTTGCGCGCGGGTTTCGCCGAGGATTCCCCATCCGTGCCCGAGGTATACCTCCGCTCCGCCTCCGATGTTCGCGCCCCATCGGGAAACGTTCGGTCCGTCGTAGCCCCAGTGGCTGTAACCGGCTCCGGCAAAGGGGTAAACGCAAAGCCGGTCGATGATTTGGAATCGGTATTGGGCGTGGATGTTCAGATGTAATGTGGTGGTTTTCCGGCTTTGGGCGAAGTATATCATCTCGCCTTCGAGGGCGAAGTTGGCCGGCAGGGGGATTTGAAGTTTCAGTCCGAAGCCGTTCTGGTTGTATTCCGTGGCTCGGTTGTAGGTCAGGCCGATTGCGAGTTGGGGGCGTGTCGCGGCGTGTGCGGCGATGGTGAGGAGCAGGAGGGTGAGTGTGGAGAGGAGGCGGTGTTTCATGTGTGTTCTGCCTCGGCGGGCACGGTGGTTTCTCCGGCAGGGTTGTCGGTTTCGTGATTGGTGTGTTTTTTCGGGCGGATTTTCATCTGGTCGAAGCCCACACCGTAAACGGCGTTGATGTTCGACATGGTGATGAACGCGTCGGGGTCGACCGATTTGATGATTCGGAAGATGTTCACGGACTCGAGTTTGCGGCACACGACCATGAGCACCGTGATGTCGTTCTTGGTGAACCATCCCTTTCCGTTGAGCACGGTGCAGCCCCGGTGGGCGTCGTGGGTGACGGCGTCGGCGATTTCATCCCAACGGTGGCTGAAGATGAAGAACTGCACCGCCTGGCGGCTGTTGTTGATCACGAGGTCGGCCACGACGGAGTAAATCAGCATGAACACCAAACCGTAAACGATTTTGTCTATGCTATGGAAAATGAGGTAGGAGGAGCTGATGATGAGCACGTCGCAGTAGAGCATCATCCGACCGAAGGAGATGTTGGTGTGCTTGGTGACCATGGCTGCGATGATGTCGGTTCCGGCACTGGAGCCGTTGTGCGAGAAGACGATTCCGAGTCCCATTCCGCAGAGCACCGCGCCGATGATGATGTTCATGAACGGCTGTTGCTCAACGATGGGCTGGTAACTCAGCGGGTCGAGCAGTGCGATGAATCCGCTGGCGACGGTGGCGCCGAAGATGGTACGGATCACGAACTGCTTGCCCACGGTCCGGAACGCGATGGCGAGCAGAATCACGTTGATGGCGTAGTTGGTAACGGCCACGTTCCAGTCGAAGGCGAAGCGGGCGAGCGAGGCCATACCGACCACTCCGCCGGTGACCACTTTCTCGGGCAGCACAAACGCGCTGAAGCCTAATGCGTAAATGAAAATGCCAAACACTATCATCACGTAGTCTTTGGCCTGGATTATCAGTTTCTGGCTGGGTGCTTTCATAGGGTACTTTTTTTGACGCCGCGAAATTACACATTTTGTCTGACATAGCGCGTCAAATTGCCCGAAAAACCGCCATTGCGTCGGCATTGCGTCGGCCAGCCGAAGGTGGCGGTCAACGCCGGTTTGGCTTTGGTCATTTCATTTTTTATTATTACCTTTGATGGCCTGAATGGCCGAAAATTCGAGATATAAGCAGATGAAAAGGCAGAGTGTCAAGTGGTTGCTGTATTTTTCCGCGGCAGTGGCGATAGCCGTGGCGGTGGTGTTTTTCCGTCAGGGCTTCAGCGCGAAGGCTTTTGAGCCGGCGCCGTCGCAGGTGGCGATGAAGTACTACCGTCAGGCGCAGCAGGACAGCCGCAGCCATGACTTGAACAGCATGCTGCACAACTACTACCTGTTTTTGCGTTACGCGCAGGACAATCCGCAAACCTACGGAAAAGAACTGGTAACGGCTTATATCGACATCGGTAACCTGTTTGTGGCCCACAGCGATTTCAGTTCCGCCGTGGGGTATTACCGCAAGAGTTATGACTTGAGCCAACGCTACGCTACGGGAAAAGAGCAGATGATGTGCCTGTTGGGACTGTGCCAAACGAGTTTGTACACCGGCGACACCATCAACGCGCGGCAGTGGAACCGGAAAATCCTCGCCTTGAACGATGTGCCCGAGCATGAGAAATTGCACCTGTACTACCTCAACCTCGCCTCCGACCACATGCTGCTCAACCGGCTCGACAGCGCAAAGTACTATTACCAAACCGACTTGCGGCTTATTGAACGCCACCATATCGCGCCTGAGGAGAAGTACAACACCCTGATGTCGCTCTGCAAATGCTACACCACCCAGAACCGGCTTGACTCGGCGTTGCACTACGCCTTGCAGAGTTACGACAACTCGGTTTATGGTGACGTGGGGCCGCTGCGACGCCTGTTTTCCATGCGGAAAATCGCCCAGTTGTATATGCTCAAGGGGGATTCCAAGCGGGCGGCGTACTATCAGAGCCAATGCTACGACCTGCGCGATTCGGTGGAAAACACGCGCGACTTCCTCGCCATCAAGAGTGAGCAGGAGCAATTCGAGCGCGAGCAGTCGCGGGCATCCATCGAGCAACTCACCGAGTCGAACTCGCGTATGCAGCGGCTGATACTGCTGGGTGTGGCCGCCGTCGCGCTCTTGGCCGGATTCGCCTACTACGTCTGGCGGCAGAAACGTCGCACAGAGATGAACTACCGCGCCCTGTTCGAGCGCAACAAGGAACTGCTCGATATCGAGCAGGCCTACAAGCAACGCCTCCGCCAAGCCAACCGCACCGACCAGACGGCTGCGGAACCGGCTGAAGAAACACCTCAACCCCGCGCCCTTCCGGAATCCGACACTCCGCCCCGAGAACTCGACGAGGCGCTCTGGCAACGCATCCTGACCATTATGGACAACCTTGACGAACTCTGCTCGCCCGAGTTCGGACTGATTCGCCTGACCGCGCTGGCCGAGTCGAACACCACCTACGTGAGCCAAACCGTCAAGGCCGCCACGGGGAAAAACGTGCCTGCGTTCATCAACGAGTACCGGATACGCGAGGCCTGCCGCCGACTGCTCGACAACGACCAATACGGCAACCTCACCCTGCAAGCCCTTGGCGAAAGCGTCGGCTTCACCTCGCAATCCACCTTCAACCGGGCTTTCAAGCAGTCCACCGGACTTACCCCCGCCATCTACCGCCGATTGTCCAACCGGCAATCCGGCGAGCACTCGGAAAACGATAGTGGTCAGTAGGTTTTTCCCGTCAATACGGGCTTTTTTTGCGCATTTTTTGAAAATGACTGATATTTTTTCGGGGTAAAAAAAGATGTTTTTATGATATCCTCTAAATTTGCGGTTAGAAATCAACATCTATTCATCTAAACTAAAACCATCATGAGAAAATTTACCTATCTTTTGGCGGCTTTAGCCATCGCGTTGCCATCGAGTGCCCAAGTGCCGGGGTCAGGTAACGACGATGTGACATCACCCACAGGGCAGCAATTCGCCCTGAACGCCGCCCAAGCGACCCAAGAGAAGGTTGAGGTTTGCAACCCCAAGAAAATCAGCGCGCAATTCGCGCCCTACATCGCCACCTACAAGTCACTCCAGGCGCGCACCTTCGGCGACGGCGGAAGACAGGTGAGAATGGCCCAGGTGGGCGACTCGCTCGTCATCGCCGACGTTGTGCTGGCCAATTCCGTGTTCAAGGCCGGCGTTAACGGCAGCCAACTCAGCATTCCCGTGCCTTATTCCGTGGGAAGGGTTGAGGGCGTGGGCAATGTAGACCTCGTGGCCCTGAAAATGGAGGGCACTGCCATCTCGCCCGACACCGAAGTGACTGAAATCACCGGTACACTGGCCGATGACGAGACGGTCACCTTCAACGGCATGTTCGGCTTAATCACCACTGAGACCGAAAACCTGACTTACTATTACGCCGGTCAGAACCTGATGATTCAGAAAGGCAACGCCACAATGACGATGAACTACTATGGAATGGACGTGAGTTACTCCATTTTAGCCAAGCAGCACGACGGCGTGGTGACCCTGACCAACTTCGGCAACACCGGCCTCACCTTTGACGCCCCGCTCACGACCGACCGTGAAATCGCGATCGGCGGCGGCAAGTTCGCCCGTCTGAAACCGGCCTCGTCGTTCCTCGACTTCATGGTGGCCGGAATCCAGCGCTACACCGAAAATCCCGACGGAACCATCTTGCCCCGCGTGTACAACACCGCCCTCACGGCAACCGCAGTCAGCAACCGCACTGTGGAGTGGGGAATGTGGTGCGGAACCAACTCCGCCGGCACCTACTGGATAGGCCCGTATATGAATGGCCGTATCGACTTCACCGAAGACATCGTTTATCCCACCGCTCCCTCGCTTGAAGGCCTCACCGGCAGCGGAACCAAAACCGACCCGTACCTGATTCCCGACACCGACACTTGGCTGGCCGTGGCCGCCAACGTCGAAGCCGGAAACACCAACTTAGGCAAGTACTTCCGCGTGACCGCCGACCTCGACTTCAGTAACAACAAATTCGCGCCCATCGGCGTGGCCTCCGGATTCCGCGGCTTCCTCGACGGCGACGGACACACCGTCACCGTAAACAATGCCGGCGGTACCTCGCCCTGTGGACTTATCGGCCGCCTCGGCGAAAACGCCGTCGTGCGTAACCTCAACAGTGCCGGCTCGTTCGCCTTCGGCGACGTGCAGAACACCGGCGGTATCGTCGGAATCGCGTACGCGAACTCTCTGGTTGAGAACTGCGTCAACAACGCCGACATCACCTCCGGCGGATTGGGCGTGGGCGGTGTGGTCGGACACTCCTACACCGGCGCCGAAATACGCAACTGCAAGAACACCGCCAACATCCACTACACCGGAACCAACAACAGTTCCTGGGTGGCAGGCATCTGCGGATACGCGCAGGGAACCAACCTGTTCGATTGCGCCAACGAGGGAACTTTCACCATTGACGAGCCCACAAAGGCCGGTTGTATCGGCGGCGTGATTTCCTACGGAACGTTTAACGACTCCATCGTGAACTGCTACAACACCGCCGACATCACCGGATTGCAATACGTGGCCGGCGTGCAGGCCTATTGCGCGCAAATGGGCATCGGCTGGACTGTGTATCAGAACTGCTACAACAACGGTGACATCAGCCTGACCACCACCGCCACCAACATTCCCGTAGGCGGCGCGTTCAGCCATGTGATTGCCGGTTCGCAACTGATCGACTGCTACAACACCGGCAACGTCACCGCTGTGGGCTGCAGCTCGGCCGGCGGCGTGGTCGGACGCTATCTCGGCACCACCAACGACACCATGGAAGACGTCATGCTCTTCAAGCGCTGCTACAACACCGGAAACGTCACCACAACGGCCACCGGAAACACCACCGTCGGCGGCGTGCTCGGATTCGGAAATGTGGTGGTTATGGACTCGTGCTACAACTCAGGCGACATCACCAGTTCGAAATACATCGCCGGCGGACTGGTGGGACAACTCCAGAACCGCAACCCGAACTCCTACGTCACCAACTGCTACAACATCGGAAACGTCACCGGCGGATACTGGGTGGGAGGTCTGTTCGGCAACCTCGCCTTCGACAAGAAAGTCGACAACGTGTGGAACTCCGGAACCGTCACCGCCAACAGTCGCGCCGGAGGTATCGCCGGATATTCGGCCTACGGCGGCAGAATCAGCCGCGCCTTCAACGTAGGCGACGTGGTTCTGCTCAACACCGCAGCCGGAACCGGCAACAACTCCGGACACGCCGGCGGCGGTATCGCCGGACACTACGCCGGATACATCACCGACAGTTACAACGCGGGTAACATCATCGGCGTGTCGCGCACGGCCGGTATCCTCGCCTCGCCCTATCGCGGCAACGCCACGCAAGACAACGTCAACTACATCCACAACATCACCAACTGCTACAACACCGGTGAACTGATCAACGCCCTGGCCGACTCGTGCGGCAACATCGTGGGCGTGCACACAATCAATAACGGAACCGTCTGGCGCGAATACGGATACATGATCGGCGACAACCCCGCCCAATACCTCGACACGCTCCAGAACTGCTACTACCTCAACACCATCAATCCCGACGTGATTGTGGAAGACGTACCCGGACAAGTCGGTCTCAATTCCGCTAACCTGTGCAACCTCGAAATCAGTGACAACTTCACCTCCGTTGGCGACTACTGCTACCCCGTGCTCGCCACCCAAACCGAGAACCCCCACGCCCTGCTCTACGCCGCCGCCGTGGTGCCCGTGCCCGAACGCGGATCAAGCGAGGTAATCACCAAAGACTTCAACGTAGGCGCGCCCGATGGACTGCGCTGGAGTTCAAGTTACGCCGGACTTACCATTAACGGAAACAACGCGATGTTCTCCGATGACGCTTATCAAGGCGAAATCACACTTACCGCAACCTTTGGCAACATCAGCCGTGAAATCGTGATTCAGGTCGACAAGCCGGAATACACCGCCGTTGACAACATCCGCGCTGACAAGCAAGTGAAATCCGTGCGTTACTACAACGCCCAGGGTGTGCGCGTCGACGCCGACTACGACGGAATGCTCATCAAAGTGACCCAATTCACCGACGGAACCCAATCGAGCAGCAAAATCATGAAATAAACCTGCTCACACCCGCATATGAGGGAAGCGGCGTCTCGCAGGCGTCGCTTCCTTGTTTCATAGAACCCACCTATAGCGTTGGTCGGTCAAAAACAGCCTTTTGTCGAAAGCGGCCTCGGCGGGGTTAAACGCGGCGTGCCCGCCGAAGTCTAACAAGCAGAATGTTCCACCGGCGGGCGTCCCTCAACCGCCCGCGAAAAAGCCGACAACGATGAAAACAACCTACTCACGTATCTGTGTATGCCTGCTCATGGCCGCACTCGCTCTGACCGTCGCCGCCCAACCCCGCGGCTACGGACGCCGCCCGACCGTGATTGTCCACACCGGCCCGCGCCCCATGCCGCCTGAATCGCGTTACCACCCCTACGGATGGCGCACCACCTACTACGGCCTCCGCCTCGGCCTCAACGCCGCCAGTGTGCGCTCCGACTCACCCCTGCTAAACGGCAAAGGAATGAAAACAGGCCTCAACGTGGGCTTCGTGATCGGACACCAACTCGGATACACCACGCCCATCTTTCTCGAAGGCGGACTGTACTACAGCCAAAAAGGCGGAAAATCGGACAACGCCACCTCCCTGAGCGGACGTCCGGCCAAGTTCTCCTACAACCTCGGTTACCTCGAGTTGCCCATTGTGCTCAAGTACCGCCACTTCACGCGCTCCGGCCTCTCGGTTGAACCCTTCGCCGGCGGATTCCTCGCCGTGGGTGTGTCCGGAGAAATCAAAGATTACGCCGACCGCCACGCCTTCAGCAGTTACGACAACGGCTACTTCAACCGCTTCGACGGCGGCGTGCGCCTCGGATGCGGAGTCGGGTACGGTATGGGCTACGCCGAACTCAGTTACGACATCGGCCTGGCCAATGTGGGTCAGGACAACTTCGACAACACCCGCACCGGCTGCCTGACGGTTTCCGTCGGTGTGAATTTCTGAGTCATAACCGAGCCACACACCGCCACCGGTAGGCCCGGCTTGCCGGTGGCGGTTTCTATGGACACGAGCACATCAGAAAGCCCCGGAGACGCACGTGGGCTCAGCGAGCGACTAAGTGGGGTAATGTCGCAGGCCTGTCGTTCTGTCTATTGCCTTTATGACTGTTCCGGCCAACTCATGGGCAGACCCTACCGGTTTCTGCGACAACACTTGATGTCAAGCATCAATTTGTTCAAATTCGTTGAATATGTTTAACTTGTTGTTTTACGACAAATCCGTTACTAAAACATTAAATCTTGTTAAATATCATACCCTTAACGCTTCAATTCAAATAAAAATTTCAATATTTGCTTGTTGATTGCTCACGCGGTTAACCACTATTACAAACAAGCGTATAGGATACAAAGCCTCGCGCACATAAGGGAAACACTATTACAACCTGCTCAGCCACTCGGAATCCTGTTGGTCTTACGCGCAGCGAGCCGCGGTGCCGTTGCGTCATACGAGATTTACGGCCAACGCCTGCCGTCCGCCAGCGGCAGCAAGTCTTGCGCGCGCTGTTGTGGCTGATGCTCGCCGCCGCCGTTTTGCCCTTGCATGCACAAAAGTCTGCCGCCCCCGGCGCCGCCCCCCTCGAGCCGTTGCTGCCCGACAGCAGTAACTTCGTCACCGCCTCCCTGCTGCTCGCTTCGCCAAGCGACGTGCTGTACTCCTGCCAGGGCCATTGCGCGATACGCCTGCAATGCCCCACGCACGATTTGGACTACGTCTACACGGTCTCGTCGAATGTCGACAACCCGAACGACGTGATTTCATTCTTCCTCAAGCAAGGACGCGTGTCCATGTTGGCGGTTCCTACCGCGGATTATCTTGGGGAATATCAAAAGGACGGCCGCAGTGTGGTTCAATACGACCTCAATCTCACCCATCACGAAAAACAACGCCTTTGGCGCAACCTCGATGGTGAGATTCTTCAACGGCCTTACGCACAGTTTAATTATATGGGCATCAACTGCGTCTCGTTTTGCGCTGAACAGTTGGAATACGCCATCATCAACGGCCAACTTCGTTTGGAGAACACACCCGCCCAATTAAACCGGGCCGACGGCAGCCTCGCCCGATTCTACACCCGTCGAGCGCCGTGGGCCGAATTCCTGTTTATGACCTTTATGGGCACAGCCGCCGACCGCCGGGTGAGCACCGAAGGCCGCCTCGCCCCCGAACTGCTTATAGAGACGCTGAAACTCAACCCGATCCGGAACGACGACGGCACGCTCCGACCGGTACTTTTCTCCGACCAACCGCGCGAACTTCTGCCGCTCGTCAAGCCCGAAACCACCACACACCTCACACCAATGCTCGTGTTCGGCTTGCTGCTGATTGCCATTGTGGTGATTACCCTATTGGAATGGAAAGGCCTGCGACGATTGGCTGACGCCACCGACATCACCCTGTTGGCGCTGCAAACGCTGCTTGGCCTCATCCTGCTGCAAGCCACCTATATGGCCAACCTGTTTGAGATCCGGTGGAATTGGTACCTGATTGTATTCAATCCCATCCCTTTGATATTGTGGTTGCTCTTCCGCAAACGCCGGGCAACCATGAAGCGAGTTTACCTTTGTTTCACCATCATCCTTGTCGCGTTTATCGCGTGCACGCCACTGATTGAGCAACTCGACCTCGAGCACCAGTTCATCACAGCAGCACTCGCAACACGGACAGGGAGTAACTATGTATCAGCACAATGAAACAGATAGCAAGATTAGTAGTCACAATTATAACCTGTATTTGTCTGCCATTTCATCTGATGGCCGGTGACCCGCAATTTAAAACAAGCGTTGTCAGTTCTCCAGTAGGAGTCGGTAAAGTCTATACCGAGATTGATGCTGAAACCGGGACAAAAACAGAAGCCACCAAAGCCATCGATACCGGCGGTTCTCAGGCAAATGCAATCGCTTATATCTCAGCGTCCGCGCCGACAGATCCGAATTACGTTTTCGAGAAATGGACGGCACGAAGAAATGCCGAATCTGCCGGAACTTGGGCGACCATGAGTTGGACAAGTTACTTGCGAAACGCCACCGCGCCCATCATTGCGAAATCCGACGATTCAAGCAAACCCGATTGGACCGAGTTTACGGCTGTCTATACGCTTGCCGGTGCTGTTCGTGTGCAGGCCAACGATGAAACCCGCGGCGAGGCGAGAATCAGCAAAGTCAACAACGCTGTAGGTGAAACCGTGACCCTTACGGCCATTCCGTGCTCATTCACGGGAACATTCACCGGCTGGCGATATGAGGCCACGGGCGAAATCGTGTCGACCGACCTTGAATACTCTTTTACCGTCACAGAGGCGAATAAAGGAACATACACGGCTGTTTATGACGCATTCAATATCGGAAACGGGTGTTATGTGATGCTCCGGAATTCTTATTTGGGCGACTACCTGGGACTACTTGGGAATAATGATGATGTCTCTTCCTCTCAGCGCTACTTCAGAAATTCCATCTTGCTTGGAACGGGCGAGCGCGTACATGCCAGTCCGGCTTTCGTGCTTTATATGACAGGAACTCCCGATACCCACCAGAACCTCTACGACATTGACCTTGCCGCTCAAGGAACCAGTATCAAAGGCAACCCAAGTGCCTCAGATGGTGAATTGTCGTTCTATAAAATCCTTGACCAATATTACCATTTTCGAGGTAAGTTTTATGGAATGATTGCTTTTATGGAAGATAACAGATTCGGACCAACACACCAATATGCTCATCCCATTACAACAGAAGAATGTTTCGGAGAAATGCACCACCCCGGGGCATTTAATGGTGCCACGATGAACAATAATCTCACCGAAACAAATCCGGGTCGCTACCTGTGGGAAATAGTCCGAATGACAGAAGACAATCGCGAAAGTTACTTCGGGGCTTTGCCTTCGGCCAATACAGTTGTTAATGGAGGATATTGGACCACGATGTATGCCGCGTTCCCCTTTAAATGCCTCGATGGCGTAAAGGCTTTTGTGGTTTCGTCGGTGAGCAAAAACGGAACCCTGCAATTATCCGAGATAACTTCCGGTATTGTTCCGGCAAACACACCGGTGCTGCTTCGCTGCAACTCAACCCAAACCGTCAACAACCGCCTTTTTCCTGTCAACCAGACAGTTGCCGCATACACTGGAACCAACTACCTCAAAGGCGAGATTTGGATTAAAGATTATGAAAAACAAGAAAGTGCGTATCGCAAATCTTTTGATGCAACGACGATGCGTGTACTAAGTTATAACGCCTGCTCATTTGATAACGTAAACAACACCGACTACCTCTCAGGCGGAGGCACAGGCGTGCTTCCGTACATCGCCAACAACACCGCCTATCTCGACTTGTCGTCCATCACAGAGGCCGACAGGCAGACAAGCTACACCTTCGGAGGGTCTATCTCGCCTGTGGTATCCGACGTTCAGACAACCAAGATCAGTGTCTCCATCACGCCGCCGACAACCGAAAGCGCCATCGAATATAAAATCGGAGAAAACGGAACATGGCAAACCTATACCGGGCCATTCGACTTGAACCAGACAGCAACCGTGTACGCGCGGTTTACGGATAACGCTTTCGGCACCACGGAAGTCAGCCAATCTTACGAGTTCGAATCCCTGCCGGAGTTTGCCGGCGAGGGATACTACCGCGTGCGGAACTACGACACCGGCCGATATGTCAACATCACCGGCAACGCGAGCAACCTGAGTTCCATCGGCCTCGCCGATGATGTAGCGGACAAACCCGGCTCGGTCATCTACATCAAAAAAGCCGAGACCGACGCGGCAGGTTTCGACCTGAGCGCGCAAGGCGCTTCCACGGCCGACTACACCGAGATTTCCGTCGGCAACCAGACCTACAACATTCCGCAACCTGTCTACATCACCCGAAACGGCAGCGACGTGTCGCCGCTTTACAACGCCTATGTACACAGCGATGAGTACAGCCTCGACGCCTACTTCCAAGACGCCAACGGCTCGGGAACCATTAACCCCGACCTTGACGCCGCGCGCTCGGGAGCGTACGATAACACCAAATGGTACATTGAACCCTTCACCGCCGAAGGCATTGACCACAACTTCTTCACCGTCCGCACGCAGGTACACGATGACACCTACCGCTACGCCACGCTCACCGTCGACTTCAACTACGAAATCATCACCCAAAACGTTAACGCCTACTACGCCACCGCCGTTGACGCGTACGGCAACCTCACGCTGAGCGAGCCGCTAACAAAAGGCGACATCGTCCCCGCGGGCGAGCCGATGATTCTGCGCTGGCCCGCGAGTTATACAGCCGACATCCAACTCCTGCCCACCCTGCGCACTGCCGCGACCGTGACCGGAAATGTGCTGCAGCGCGCAATTAAAGCAAATTCCGAAATCACTTATTTCGAAACACCTGTGGCCAACAACACCAAATACTTCGGCACACTCTCGATTAAAAACGGCCAACCCGGATTCTACCACGATGTAGAACCCGACGGAACGCTTAACGGCAACCGCGCCTACACGGCCAACGAGGTTTACGAAGTTGCCGACCTGACCGAATTGGCAGCCTCGACACATATCGGCAAGCGCCATGTTATCACCGGCGACGCGCTCACCGCCGCCTACTATAACGCCTCGCTCGGCGGCAAACCAACCATCTTCGCCAAAGACAATAACCTGTGGTCACCCAAAGATGAGAACACAAACGAACTTACTGATTATGTGACCCAAAAAGGTTTCCAAACCACGACTTACGACCAAAGTCACTGGATTCAGCTCCAACTGCCCGAGGCAAAATCACACTCCAACGGCCAGCAACTGACGGGGCTATATGGTGTGTTGGTTGACAACACCAACCTGCACCTCAACCTGCTTGAGCAACCCACTGTTGCTTCCGGAACAAGTTACACCCCCAACAGTTACCTTGCCGCCAACTTCAACAAAGCCGGCAACACGGGTGTTTGGCTCGAGAATCCGCAACAACCGCAACAATACGCCACAATCCGCTACGCGCGCTGGGATGCCACAAAACAGGCCTTTGTAATGCCGGGTAAGAACTTTGACATACCCACCAGTTCCTATGGTAGTTCATGGAATACAATCGCAATAGGCGAAGATGGTCTGACCGGCGGATTCAAGGCGAATATGACCTATGCTCCAACGGATTATAACGCTCTTAGTAAACTGCACCACGGGCGTATTTACGACATTTCTTCCGCCATCATCAAGCGAGAGGAAAGCAACGGCACACCTGCCGGTATCAACAATCAAATGGTCGTTTATCCGATTGCGATGGAAGAAATCATTCCAGCATATACACTCGCAGATGCCCTTGCAGATACAGAACTTGGAACCGGGCCAGATTACACAATTATGCTTAAAGGCGGTTTGTTAACTTGCGCTGACGTGTTCCTATCGACTTCAACCGATGCCTCAACCAATCCCGCTTATCTCTACTGTAAAGAGGACGCCTCGTCTCAAACTTGGCCTGCTCCCGCCGAAGGCGAATGGGACTTCCTGAAGTATGTTGATGGTGATGAGTTCAAGGCAGTTGAAGACTGCGACCAAAGTTTATGGATTAAACTGATTGTTAACAAGTTTGCATACACCGCTTCAAACGCTGGCAGTTATGCCATTAAGCGAAAACTGGAAGGTCTCAGAGGTTATTTCACTGACAAGACAAATCCTGAATTTCAATTAACAATAGGTTCGTCTCCATCTTACCATTATACAAGTTCAAGCGCCTACACCCTTACCGATAAGATCAACACAATAATTCCGCCGAATTTCGGCGGCTCACAGACAGCTGACAATGGCAAGAACTACTTCTTTATGCAGCCGCGGCCGATGGAGATTGTCCACCTGACGTGGGCCGTGTGGGACAAAAACGCCCAGGCTTTCGTTATTCCGCAATCGCAAACTGTCAACGGCGTAACCTACAACGAGGCCGGACTGCACGGCGGCGTACGCGCCGACTTCAGCCTTTGCGGAACTGACCTGTATCTGACCAACGGCGGAGCGAAACTCACAGCCGCCGACATGGACGCATACCACGGACAGGCCTTCTCGTTCCGCGCACTTGTCAAGCGCGCCACATCGTCTTCACCTGCTCCACGACGCGCCAACACCATCAACGGCGATGTGTCACAAATCAGTAACGACTGGGTTCTTTGCCCGCTCGACCTTGACCCGGACAATGCCAACCAGATAGTGACCGGCGTTAAGCAGGTAACAACCGATGCCCGTGTTGTCGGCGTGGAATACGTCAACGCGGCCGGGTTGCGCAGCACACGGCCGTGGAAGGGTGTGAACATCGTCGTCACGCGATATGACAACGGAACAACACAAACCTCCAAACGGGTATTCTGAATCGCCGCGTTGCCTGCAGATAAACGAATGATATAAAAAACGGATTAAACGGACTGAACAGACCCATGCCGCTGAGAAACAACAGATAGAGAAAACAACGGATTGAACGGAGATTGCCGCTGAGAAACAACAAATTAAACAAATCCAACGAATTGGAACGAACAGAAGTTGCAATTCTAACGTTTTCTGTCTTTCCGCCTCTCAACTGCGCAAGCCCCGTCTTTCATGTCCATCATCAACTAAACTTTGTCTTTCTGTCCCATCTTTTGTCTTTCTGTCCCTCATCAACGCAGGTTCTGTCCCTATCTTCAGAACAGCCGGAATGAATCGCCGAAAGTGGTGAAAACGAGGCGGCGGATTTAGCCGATTTGGGTGATTGCCGGAATGCGGATGCCGGTGTAATTTTGCGGCGGAATTCAGATAATGAAGCGTTTACTGTTTTTATGCGTCGTGCTGTTGTCTGTCGCCGTTGCGATGGGGAGCGAGCGTGTGTTGTCGGGGCGGGTGACTGACCGTGCCGACGGCCAGCCCATCGCGCTTGCCACCATCACGCTGCAACCCGGCGGACGCTCCACGGCAACGGACAACGACGGACGGTTCAGCATCAGCGCTCCCGAGGGGACATACACGCTCACGGCGAGTTTCGTGGGATACACCACGGCAAGCCAACGCGTAGACCTCCGTCGGGTCACCACCGTCAACATCGCTTTGGAGGAAAACAGCCATGTGCTCGGCGAGGTGGTGGTTACGGCAAAGGAGTCGGCCGGACTCACGTCAAGTTCGCGTATCGACCGCGACGCGATGACCCACTTGCAGCCCACCAGTTTCGCCGACCTGATGGAAATGCTCCCCGGCAACGTGAGCAAAGACCCCGACATGGGCAGCGCCAACACCATTCGCCTGCGAGAAACCGGAAACCTCGGCGCAACCGGAACGGAAACCGACAATCCCGACTACAACATCTCCTCGCTCGGAACGCTTTTCCTCGTCGACGGCGCCCCCATCAACGGCGACGCAAACATGCAGAGCATTCCCAACGCCTCGGCCGACCGATCCTCTCCCGAGTTCAAGCGCGAGATGACCAACAAGGGCGTGGACATGCGCACCCTCTCAACCGACAACATCGAGAGTGTGGAAGTCGTGCGCGGCATACCCAGCGCCGAATACGGCAACCTCACCTCGGGCATGGTGAACATCAAGCGCATTCGACGCGCCACACCGCTCACGGCGCGCTTCAAGGCCGACCAGTACAGCAAACTCGTTTCCGTAGGCAAGGGGTTCACCCTCGGCTCGCGCGCGCATATAATGAATGTAGACGGCGGATTCCTTGACTCGAAAGTGGACCCGCGCAACAACCTCGAGAACTACAAGCGCGTCAACCTCTCGGCGCGGATGAATTTCCGATGGGAGCGACCCGCGCTCACCACGGCGTGGATCACCGGAGTGGACTACACCGGCTCGTTCGACAACGCAAAGCAAGACCCCGACCTGAGTTATCTGAAAGTGAACCAATACAAATCGTCTTACAACCGAATCAACTACACGTCCGACCTCACGCTGAGGCCGCGTCGGTTGCCGTGGCTGACGAGCGTGAACCTGAACACGAGCGTGAGCCTGCAGGCCGACCGGCTTGAACGCCACAAGGAAGTGGCGCCGCAGCGTGCCTCGGTGGCGCCGACCTCGATGGAGGCCGGTGTGCACGACGGGCAGTACCTGCTCAACAGTTACATCGCCGACTTCGTAAGCGACGGCAAGCCGCTCAACGTCTTTGTCAAAGCCAAGGCCGAGGGGGCGGTGGCGCTCGGAAAGGTGAACAACGAATGGAAAGTGGGCGGCGAGTGGACGATGTCGAAAAACTACGGCCGCGGACAGGTGTACGACCTCACCCGACCCCTCTCGGCCTCATGGACCACACGCCCGCGGGCTTACAAAGACATACCGGCGCTGAGCGTGCTCTCGTTCTACATCGAGGACAACGCCACCGTCAAAGCCGGCAACCACGCGATAACCCTCCAGGCCGGACTGCGCTCGATCCAACTGCCCGGACTGGACGGCGAATACCGCCTCAGCGGACGCGTCTACCTCGACCCGCGACTGAACGCCAAATGGAACCTGCCCGAGATCAGAATCGGCAAGCGAAACCTGCGCCTGCACCTCGCCGGCGGTTTCGGACTGACCACCAAAATGCCCACCATCGCATACATCTTCCCGCAGGTGAACTACAACGACTTCATCCAACTGAACTACTACGACGTGCTCCGCCCGCTCGAACACAGCCGCGTGAGCCTGAGAACCTACATCGACCCCACCGTGAACCACAACCTCCGGCCGGCAACCAACCGGAAGTGGGAAATCCGCCTCGGTGGGGAAATCGGACACAACCGGTTCTCTGTCACCTACTTCCGCGAGCGGCTACGGTCCGGATTCCGATTCTCAAACCTCTACGCGCCATACACCTACACCAAATACGACCCCAACAACATTCAGAGCGAACTGCTCACCGGTCCGCCCATGCTCGACACCTTGCCCCAAACCCAAATGCGCGTGCTTGACGGTTACACTATGGTGACCAACGGCAGCCGCCTCGACAAGCAAGGCGTGGAACTGACCATCAACACCGCCCGATGGAACGCGCTCCGAACCGCACTCACCATCACCGGAGCATGGATGCGCAGCACATACTCCAACTCGCAGATGCTCTTCCAACCCGTCAATGACGTGGTCGACAACACAGCCGTCCGCGACCGCTATATCGGCTACTACAACTGCGACGACGGACGCGTGAACGACCAACTCAACACCAACTTCCTCTTCGACACACAAATCACACGCTGGGGACTCGTGTTCTCCACCTCGATTCAATGCATGTGGTTTGTGCGGACAAAAAAACTGTGGCAAAACGGTGTGCCCGACAGTTACCTCGACGCCGAAGACGGAATGCTGCACCCCTACACCCCGGAGTTGCAGTCCCACCCTACCCTGCAATACCTCACACGACACTTCAACGACGCCGTCTACAACCGGCAAACAGTGCCCACGGCAATCTACATCAACCTCAAAGCCACCAAAACCATCGGGCGACACCTGAAAGTGGCCGTGTTTGTCAACCGGCTGCTCGACTACCTGCCCGACTACACTTCCAACGGACTGCGCGTGCGCCGAAACGCCGACCCGTACTTCGGAATGGAACTCAATTTCTCACTATAAATCTCCCCCACCGACATGAAACACCTCAAACACATATACGCCCTCCTAATCGGCCTGACCGTCCTGCTCAGCGCCTGTGACGACACGCTTGACGACGTCGCACGCGAAATTGAAACCATCGCGCCCGACGTGAGCGTGGCGATGCCCGGGAATCTGCTCAACCCCACAGTAACCGAGGAAACCTTTGAGGTGAAAAACATCACCACGGGTCGCAGAGCCACCTATGCCTCCCGGGCAGACCTTGAACTCAAAGCCGGACTCTACGACATCACTTACAACGCGCGCGTGACCTATACCGACACCCTCGGACAAACAGCCTCAGCCCGCCTGCAGGCCTACGCGCCGAGTGTGCAAGTAAGTGCGGCAAACAGGAAAATCGACCTCAACGCCTACACCACCGCCGACAGCGACGACTTCATCATCAGCGAAGTCTTCTTCACCGGGACACTGCGCCCGAACGCCAACCAATACTACGGCGACGACTACATAAAAATCTACAACAACACCGACCACGTGCTCTACGCCGACGGGCTGACACTGCTCGAGTCGAAATTCCTCACCACAGAGAAATACAACTACTCACCCAACGTGATCGACACCCACTTCACCGTTCAGGCCATCTACACCATCCCCGGCTCCGGACACGAACATCCCGTGCAACCCGGCGAGGAACTCTGGATTGTCGACACCGGAATCGACCACCGGGTGGCCAACGCGAACTCATTCGACTGCTCGACAGCCGACTTCGAATGGTATGACATCTCAACCAAACCCACCCACCTCGACATCGACAGCCCGACCGTGCCGAACCTCGACAAATGGTACTGCTACACACTCTCGTTCTTCCTGCTCCACAACCGCGGATTCCGCGCATGGGCACTCGCGAGAATACCCGTCGGCAAAGAGAACTTCCTCGCCAACTACAATTACAAGTACAACTACATCATCATCACCGAAGCCGGAACATACCCCATGAGTCAGCAAGCCTACCGCGTGCCCAACCAATGGATTGTCGACGCGGTGAACTGCTCTGTGGAAGCAAAATGGGCATGGAACGTCACCGCTCCCGCACTCGACCACGGCTGGAGTTACTGCGGCACTATGGACAAAGACAAAACCAGATATTTCCACAGCGTGCGGCGCAAAATGCTCTACCTCAAAGACGGACGACCCGTGCTCAAAGACACAAACAACAGTTCCGACGACTTCAACCCCTACTGCATACCCTCCGAAATCGAACGCCAAGGCACAGCCATTGACATCAACGGCACTCCCTGCACAACGCGTACCTGGGACGGAGTCGTGCCACGAAACTGATTCCCGAAATACATGAAGACAACACTGCTGTTTCTCTCCCTCGCAATCGCCGCCGCTTCCATTCAGGCACAAACCGACTCCACCCATGTCGGACGGCTCCTTGAGCACCAATCCGAAACGGCTACCGTGGTGAGTCTCACTTTCGGGAACCCCGCCGTGAACCAACTCCGGCACGCCACCTCCCTCAGCCGTATAGAAGGTGCCTTCACCCTCAGGAAAGACAACGAGGCCGTCGACATCCAACTCGGACACCAGGACAACACAATCGCATTCGACGCCGACACTTATATCAAACACCGCACTTCCACCATCTGGGGACACGCCACATACCAGAACGGACGCCAACACGGAATCCGCTGGAACGAGACGTCTGACCCCGAACGCGTCGCGCCTTATCTGCTCGCCGACAGCGTGGCCACCTCACGGATGAAACTCGAGCGCTACGGCTTCGGCGGCGGATACGCCAACCGGAACGGACGATGGTTGTGGGGCGTTGAAGGCGGATACGACGCCGGACTGTATTACCGGAGTTCCGACCCCCGGCCGAGAAACGTAACCTCACAGTTGCGCGTCAGCCTCGGCGGAGGGCTGAACGTAACACCCCGATACATCGTCGCCATCGCCCTCGGATACCAGAAATACAAGCAGACCAACAACGTGGCCTTCTTCTCCGAACTCGGACAAGAACGGCTTTTCCACCTCACAGGTCTCGGAAACGACTACGGACGATTCGCCGGAACAGGATACGACACATACTATAAAGGAAACCAATTCCTCGCCTCCGCCACATTCCACCCGATTCAAAACGGCCTGAGCGCAACCATACAAGCCGAGCGGTTCAGTTTCGACAACGTGCTCACGTCACTCAACAAACTCCCTCTGGCGCATGTTTCCCACAACAGTGTGCACGCCGAACTCGCGTGGATTGAGCGGGTGTGGCGCGTGGCCGCGCACATCAACGCGTCCCGGCGCGTCGGAACGGAGAACATCTTCGGCGACGCCGCCTCGCAGGTGTATCCGAAAATCGGCGCGATCGACATGTTCCACCAGAACCGCTTTGACGCCGCAATCAACAGCGTTTGGCGCTTAACCGGAAGGATATTCACCCTGGAAATCCACCCGCGTGTGCGATACAACCACCAGAACGCCATCTACCCCGACCCCGCATGCCGACAACTGATCAACAACTTCCATTACGGCATGCGCATTCGGGCGGCGAGACGATTCCACACGGTAAGTCTTGCGGCCACCATCGGCGCCGACTTTTGCCACAACCTCAAGCGGGAACTCACCCTGACAAACACCAAAACCGAATTGCTCGGCCTGCGGCAAGCCATCGAGCGAACCCACACCCTGCTCTCCCACAACCGAAGCGCGCTCGAGGCCCGACTCGCCGCCGCCATACAGCTCTCCGACCGATTCGCGCTGCAAATCGCTCTGCGGTACCAACACACCCGGTACACACTCAACACACACACCAACCACTTCAAATCCTCCATCTGTCTCATCTTCTAAACATCACACTATGAACCTCATCACCCGACTCGCCTCTGTCATTCTCCTCTTCACAGCCGCCGGCGCAATCCACGCGGAAGTGATTCCAGCCGACACCGCAGTCCGACACGGAACACTCCCTAATGGCCTCACCTATTACGTGCGCCACAACAATTACCCCGCCGGACACGCCGACTTCTTCATCGCCCAACGCGTCGGCTCAATGCAGGAGCAGGAAAACCAACGCGGATTGGCGCACTTCCTGGAGCACATGTGCTTCAACGGAACAAAACACTTCCCCGGAAACTCTCTGATCGATTACATGGAATCCATCGGAGTGAAATTCGGCGCGAACCTCAACGCGTACACCTCGACCGACGAGACGGTATACAACATCTCCGACGTGCCCACCACACGCCGGTCGGCACTCGACTCGTGCATGCTCGCGCTCGCCGACTGGAGCCACAACCTGCTCCTCAACGGAAAGGACATCGACGAGGAACGCGGTGTGATCGAAGGGGAATACCGGCACCGCTCCGGCGCCAACTACCGCCTGCTTGAGAAAGCCTCTCCCATCGTTTACGGCGACAACCTCTATGCCCGGCGAATGCCCATCGGACTGATGAGCGTGGTGAAAAACTTCAAGCACAAGCATCTGCGCGACTACTACCGCAAGTGGTATCACCCCGGAAACCAGTGCATCATCGTTGTCGGAGACATCGACCCCGACTGGGCCGTGGCGAAAATCCACGAACTCTTCGCAAAAGTGAAGCAACCCAAAAACGCCGCGCCGGTGGTCAAAACACCCGTGCCCGACAACGAGCAGATTCTCGCCGCCGTTCTCACCGACCCCGAGCAACCCTCCACCTCCGTGCGCCTGCTGTTCAAACACGACGACCTGCCCGAAAGCCAACAACACACCACCGCCTGGTTCCGGCACCAGTACCTCAACTACCTCGTCACGCACATCCTCGCCGAACGCTTCGCCGACTTCAAGCAACAACCCGACGCACCCTTCACACATGTAGGCGTGGCCGACCGCAAATTCCTGCTCAGCAGCACCCGGCAAGCACTCCAATTCACCGCGCTGAGCAAAGCCGGACAAGCCGAAAAGACCATGGAAGTCATCGCGAGGGAAGTGAACCGGGCCACCACATTCGGATTCACCGACACCGAACTCCGACGCGCGCGGCTTTCCTACACCGCGGCACTCGACCGACTTTACCGCGAACGCAACAAATACCCCAACACACGCCTCGCGCGGGACTTCGTCCGCGCTTACCTCGAAGGCGAACCCATCCCCTCGCTGGAAGACAACGACCGGATCAACCGCGAAGTCATCGACGAGACCACACTCAACGACGTCAACGCGCACCTGCGAAAACTCGTCAGCCCTACCGACCGGAACGTGGTTCTGCTCACCTTCGCACCCGATAAAGAGACCGACAACCTTCCCACACAACAGCAACTCATCAACGCCTTCCACAACGGACGGCAAGCCCATGTGGAAGCATACGTCGACACCATCAAATCAAAACAACTCCTACCCCAACTCCCCACCCCGGGAACCATCGTCAGCGAGCAACCCGCTCCCGCTTTCAACGCCTCAATCTGGACACTCTCCAACGGAATCAAAGTATGGGTCAAGCACACCGACATCAGCCCCGACGAGACCGTCATCGCGGGAGCAGGCCCCGGCGGACTGTCGCAAAACTACAACGGAGCCCAAGACGCACCCACATTCAAAGTCTTCTCCGCCCTGGCGGCAACGCTCGGATTCGGACAATTCTCCGGCTCTGAACTCAAAAAGCAACTCGCCGGAAAAGACCTCAGAATGAGAACATTCATCAGCAAAACCGAAGAAGGTTTCCAAGGCGCGGCAACACGGGCCGACCTCGAAACAGCCTTCCAACTGCTCTACCTCAAACTCACCAGCCCGCAACCCGACCAACAAGCATTCGACGCCTACGTTCAAAACCAACGCTCATCACTCGACAACCGGGCCGCAGACCCCAAATTTGAATTCGCCGACTCCATCTTCGCCAACGTCTACAACCACCACCCGCTCGGAGGCGAACGCCTCAACGCCGACGAACTCAACCAAGTCAGCCTCAAACGCGTCGCTGAAGTGTATGCCGACCGGTTTGCCGACATGAGCGACTTCACCGTCTACCTCATCGGCGACTTCAACACCGACACGCTCCGCACGCTCGTCTGCCGCTACCTCGCCTCACTGCCCGCCAACGGACGGGTCGAGACTCCGCAAGACATCAACTACCGGCTCTTCAGCGGAAAACACGACGTGCAGTGGACACGAAAAATGGAAAACCCGCAAGACAAGGTGTACTGCTTCAGGACGTCAACCTGCCCGTATAACCTCAAAAACCACGTCACCGCGCGCCTTACAAGCCAGTTGCTTAAAGGCATCTTCCGCGAGGAAATCCGCGAGAAACGCTCGCTCACCTACCACGTCGACACCCACTGCTCCATCACCACCAACCTTAACGGAAACGACGACCCGTGCATCTTCATGCCCCTCAACGTGACCGTCACCGCCGGACACGCACGGGAAACACACCTGATTATCGAGCAAGTATTCAACGACGTGGCAAAAAACGGTGTGCCACAAGCGGAACTCGACAAGGCGAAACAATACCTGGTCAAGGTTTACCGCGAAGGACTTGACGACAACACCTACTGGATGGACATGATGCGCCGCTACGTCAGGTTCGGCATCGATTTCCACACCGATTACCTCAACACCATCAACGAAATCACCCCCGACGACATCGCCCGGTTCGTGGCCACCTACATCAACACTCCCAACCGCCTCACACTCACCATGACCGCCCAATAAACCGCAACGCGGAAACACAACCGGAGTGCCTCGGCAAAGGAAATAAAACCGAGGCACTCCGATTATTTGTGACAGTAATGCCGTGGTGGGCTATTCTTTGCCCAATATGATGTTGATCAAGGCATGCACATCTGCGACATCGACTTGGGAATTGCCGTCCACGTCGCCGCGGACACCGCTGCCAGAACCGCCGCTCGAGCCGGCATCGCCCGCGATGTTACGGAACTCTTTCCACACATCCATCTCCTGATAGTGTTCCTTGCAGCCTGAAGGCACGTGAAGTTGGCATTTGTCGTACTGAACTCCGGTGAACACCGTGGCATCGATGGGAATAGGCCGCGGCCTGAGGCTATACACATGCTCAAGTTTGGTGCAGCCCGAGAATGCCGACTTGCCCACGGTGATGAAGTCGTTGGGCAAGGTCACCTTTTTCAGTGCTGTGCAGCCATTGAACGCATTTTCGGGAATTGTGTATATCGAGTTACCCAATTTCAACGTCTCAATGATTTCCTTGACGTCCGAGAAAAAGCCTATGTTGGCTAATTTCTCATTATCGATCTCAAGCGTTTTAAGACTCGTACATCCCTTGACAAATTCCGAGAAAGTGTAGTAGAGTGAGTTTATCGAACTGGGGATGGTCAGCGATTTCAGAGCGGTACAGCCACTGAAAATACCACCGTAAAGTGTTTTTACAGAGTTGGGAATGACTACCGATGTCAAGCCGGTGCAGTTGGCGTAGGCTTGAGATTCAATCGTTTTCACAGAGTTGGAGATGGGTAATGAGGTCAAACTGGCGCAGCCTTCGAAAGCATAAGAGCCGATCGTTTCAACCGAATTGGGAATGTTGATCGATTTCAGACTGGCGCAGCCACGGAAGGCTTCGCTTGTAATTGACGTCAACCCGTTGGGGAGAGTCACCGTGGTCAAGCCCGTGCAGCCTTTAAAACTGCGGTAACCCCAGAAAGATGTGACTGAGTTGGGTATGGAGACCGACTTCAATCCGGTGCAGCCTTCAAAGGAACTCTGGCCTATCACAGTGACTGAGTTCGGAATATTCACCGACTTCAGGCCGGAGCAGTCCTTGAAGCATTCGCTGCCAATTCCTTTTGTGCCTGATTGGATTGAGATGTCGGTGCCGTCGGGCATCTCACCTTTATATTTATATGCGGCAGAGCCCACATAGACAAGTCCGTTCGCCTTGCTGTCCCACCACGGAGTACCATCCATGATAAACCCGCCGACTCGCTCAACGGATTTGGGGAAATTGATAGAAGACAAAGACATGCATCCTTCGAATGCCCTATAATTAATCTGGACAAGTGTCTCACCGTAAATCCATACAGATCTCAAGTTGGTGCAACCTCTGAATGCATCGGTGCCTATCAGGGTGACTCCCTCTGGAATTGCGAGCATTTGCAAACTTTCGCAGGAACGGAAGGCTGTCTGGGGTATTTCCGTCAAAGAGGTGCTTAGGTTAAGATTAATCAAACTCGTGCAGTAGCTGAAGCAACTCTCGCCAATTCTCGTGACGCTGTTGGGCATAGTGAATTCGAAGAGGCGGGGGAGACGGCTGAAGGCGGCGGTGCCGATGGTTTTGATGGTGTTGGGCAAATTGAATCCTGTGATGTTCGGCGATTTATAGAAGGTATAGTTGCCGATTGCCTCAACCTGGTAGGTTTTCCCGTTATAATTGATACTTGGGGGAATCGTGACCATCCCCGACAGGTTTGAGTAATGGGTGGCAGTATTGGTACTACCATCCTCGTAAACCACACACACGGCTGTCTCACTGATTGTAGCGTAGTACAGATTGCCGACCTTAAACGACGCGCCAGCATCTGCCGCGGCGAGCAGCATGAGTGCCAAAAAGAATAACAGTTTTTTCATACGCTTATGGTTTTAAGAGTTAATTAAATTGGTTTATACAAAGCAAGACGGCACACCCCGGCCGAGGCCAGTATGCACCATGAAAGGTTGATGTTGAGAAATCTCTACTACAAAACCGGTGATGGAGAATGGGCGATAACACGCTATCAATCAACACCTTGAACATTCCGCTCAAGTTGTATCCACATCTGGCCGTATGCCGACAGTCGCGCATCATATCTCATCATTTTGTGCCCCACAGTTCCCAGTCGGTTTCAACCGGTAGCCCTGTCCCTTGTTCTCTTGATGGCCGCAAGTCGATTTGATATCTTGCGCACCCAGGGCTTAAGGACATAACATACCATAATGCAAAGTTAGACACAAAATTCCAAACGGCAATCAAAACAGCCACAAAAAAGCAAAAAAGATGGCGGTTTTACTATTTTCGGTAGGCCTAAGTTGGCAAATGCGAGAATGCATTGTGTTATTTTTCTGGCCCTGTGTTTGACACGCTGGTTGTCAGGCGAAGAGTTCCCCCTCTAAGTTAGAGAATCTGCCAGTCACAGCGACATTCACCGCGTCAGCAGTTCCCCCTCTAAGTTAGAGGGGGTGCCGCGAAGCGGCGGGGGCGTGTGTCCGACACAAGAAAACCGGCACAGGCGTCTGTCCGACACAATCAAACCGGCGGCGGCGTCTGTCCGACACAGCGACATTCACCGCGTTAGCAGTTCCCCCCTAAGTTAGAGCCAAGCGAGCGGAGCGAGCCAATAAGAATAGGTCAAGACGAAGTCGCGAAGCGGCACAGGCGTGTGTCCGACACAAGAAAACCGGCGGCGGCGTCTGTCCGACACAGCGACATTCACCGCGTTAGCAGTTCCCCCTCTGAGTTAGAGGGGGTGGCCGTAAGGCCGGGGGAGTCTGTCAAAAGACCCCACTTAGGCTGCACTCGCTCAGGTTGCACTGTCTTTTCTCACATTCGGCCGCTCTGCAATGGCCCGCGCCTCCTGCGCTCAACGGAACGTCCATAACAACATCGCGGAAAGCAAAAAAGGCGCTTTTTTGCCCTGATAAGATTTTTTTTGTAAAAGTTTTCGGAAGTTTTTGTACTTTTGCAGTCGGTATCAAAAAAACGTAGTCCAAAAGACAACGCCATTCAGGTAAAACATCCATCAATATGAAGCTACTACAAGCCAAATTGGCACGCTACCAAGAGCCTCAGAAAGCGAAAGCTGCAGGCATCTACCCCTATTTCCGAGCCATTTCGAGTGAGCAAGACACCGAAGTGATCATCAACGGACAACGCGTGCTCATGTTCGGCTCAAACTGCTATAGCGGACTGGTCAACGACCCCCGTATCAAGCAAGCCGCCATCGAAGCAACGGAAAAATACGGAACAGGCTGCGCCGGCTCGCCCTTCCTCAATGGTACCCTCGATATCCACAAAACACTCGAGCGGCGCCTCGCGCAATACACCGGTAAGGAAGACGCCATGATCTACAGCACTGGCTTCGGCGTCAACCTCGGCGTTGTCTCGGCGCTCACCGGGCCGAAAGACTATATCCTATGGGACGAGCAAGACCACGCCTCAATCATCGAAGGACGACGCCTGTCATTCTCCACATCACTCAAATACAGGCACAACGACATGGCCTCGCTCGAAACGCAACTCAAAAAATGCGACCCGCAGCGAGTGAAACTCATCGTGACCGACGGCGTGTTCTCCATGGAAGGCGACGTGTGCAAACTGCCCGATATCGTCACCCTCGCCGAGAAATACAACGCCTCCGTCATGGTTGACGAGGCTCACGGAATCGGCGTATTCGGACGCGGAGGACGCGGCGTGTGCGACCACTTCGGCCTCACCGACAAAGTCGACCTCATCATGGGCACATTCAGCAAATCCTTCGCCTCGCTCGGCGGATTCATCGCCACCGACAACGTGATCACAAACTTCCTGCGGCACCACTCACGCTCATACATCTTCACCGCCTCCATCACGCCGGCCTCCACAGCCGCCGTCATGGCAGCGCTCGACATCATGGAAGCCGAGCCCGAACGCCAACAGCACCTCTGGGACATCACCCACTACGCACTCGACGGATTCCGCCAGATGGGGTGCGAGATCGGACACACCGAAACACCCATTATACCTCTTTATATACGCGACAACTACAAAACCTTCGCCGTGACACACGACCTGCTCGAGGAAGGCATCTTCGTCAACCCCGTGGTCTCACCGGCCGTCGCGCCAAACGACACACTCATCCGATTCAGCCTCATGGCGACACACACACGCGAGCAAGTCACAACAGCACTCGAGAAAATACAGAAAGTGTTCAAAAAACACAACCTTATCCCATAACACCATGGTCAAACACATCGTCACATTTCAACTCGCCGGAACAGCCGGCGAGCGGAAACTCTTAGCGGAACAATTCCGGCAGGCACTGCAAGCCCTGCCCGGGCAAATACCAGTCCTGAAAGACATCGAAGTGGGCGTCAACCAGAACCCGAACGAAAACGACGACCTCGTGCTCATCGCCACCCTGCCATCAATGGACGACGTGCCCGCCTATGCCAACCACCCCGCACACCTCGCCGCCACGGCCGTCATCAAAGGAAAAGTCACACACCGGGCCTGTGTCGACTACCAAATATGACACATAAGACCCCTTTTGTGGCCTGCAAAACCTTTTTTTACCCGTAAAAACGTTGCGACACACATTTTTTTACTAATTTCGCAACGTCATTCAAAAACAAAACCAACCCACCTATGATATACAAGTTCTTCATCGGCTCGGAAGAAGCCGAAAACTTCAAACTCGAAATCGACATCGATGCCAGCGACACCTTCCTCCGGCTGCGCAACGCCATCCTCGAAGCCGCAGGCTACAAACACGACCAGATGGACTCGTTCTACATCTGCGACAACGAGTGGAACAAAGAGCAAGAAGTAACCTACACCGACATGGGCACAGACCCTGACGAGGACATCTGGCTCATGGAAGACACCACACTCGAAGAACTCATCGAAGACGAAGGACAAAAAATCAAATTCGTCTTCGACTACCTCACCGAACGCTACTTCTACATGCGGCTCAAAGAAACCATCCCCGGCAAAAACCTTCACGACCCCCTCTGCTCCCGTAAAGAGGGAAAAGCGCCACAGGAAAACATCGACTTCGAATCCTACGCCACGCCGCCAATCACCAAAATCGACACCTCCATCGACGACATAGAAGAGGAATTCTACGGTGACGAGGATTTTAATGAAGACGAACTTACCGACTTCGACGAAATCGACTCAGAAAACCTGTAACCAACAGAGAAACAGCAACATACAAGTGCCGCGCGTGAATCAGACCACGCGCGGCACCTTTACTTGTAAAACCAAACAAACCTATCTGATTGTAAAATTTTCTTAAAATAGAGAAAGTTTTCACCCACATACTTGCACAGTCAAAAAAAAGACAGTACTTTTGCACTATCAAACTGAAAAAAGATTCAATGTTTGGGAAGCAGTTCGTCGTGAGATGCGCTGTTTCTTTTTTTTGCGCGTTCGGCGAAATTTATGTTTTACAACACATTAGCAACTTTTTACAACCCGGGCACCCTAACATCTCAGCAAAAAATCGTAACTTTGCGACCGCTTAACATAAACCACATTTTTCTCACCCTATTCAACCATGACAATCAAAAATTTTGACCAACTCGAAGCCCACCTCAGTCAAACCACCACCCGCAAACGCGTGGCAATCGTCTGGGCTGAAGACGAGTCTACACAGTTCGCCGCAGCGCGAGCGCTCAAAGCAGGCTTCATCGAAGCAATCTTCATCGGATGCCAAGAACAACTCCGGCAACTCGACGCGCTCAAACCCTACGCCGACCACATCACATACATCCAAGCCGACGAAAAAGACCAAGCCGCCGCCACAGCAGTGCAGATGGCAAAAACAGGACAGGTCGACATCATCATGAAAGGACTTATCAACACCGATAACCTCCTTAAAGCCGTGCTCAACAAAGAAACAGGCATCCTGCCGAAAGGAAACGTGCTCACACACGTCACAACAGCACACATCCCCAACTACGACCGCCTGCTGCTCTTCACCGACGCCGCCGTAATCCCCTGCCCCACACGCGAACAACGTATCGAGCAAGTGAAATACATCGCCCAACTCAGCCGGGCCATGGGCGTGCAAGAGCCCAAAATCGCACTGATCCACTGCACAGAGAAAGTCAACGAGAAACACTTCCCCTTCACCGTCGAATACCGCGAACTCGCCCAAATGGCAGCAGACGGCGCGTTCGGACCCTGCATCGTTGACGGGCCACTCGACATCAAAACCGCATGCAACCTCCACTCCATGGAAACAAAAGGAATCAAATCACCCATCCACGGAGAAGCCAACGCGGTCATCTTCCCCGACATACAAGCCGGTAACGTGTTCTACAAAACACTCACCCTCTGGGCAGGCGCACAGACAGCAGGCATCCTGCAAGGACCTCTCGTGCCCGTGGTCACACCCTCACGCAGCGACAGCACAGAGTGCAAATTCTACAGCCTCGCCGTAGCGGCAATGCTCTAATACCTAACAACCAAAACGACAACTCAATCCAATATGCATATCCTCGTAGTTAACCCAGGATCCACCTCCACCAAAATCGCCGTCTTCCACGACGAAAAACCCATCTTCCACAAATCCATATCACACCCGGCCGAGGAAATCGCCAAATTCCCCACCATCATCGACCAACTCGACTTCCGCACACAACTCGTGCGCGACGAAATCACACGCCAGGGAATACCCTTCGACTTCGACGCCGTTGTCGGACGCGGAGGACTCGCCAAACCTATGGAAGGAGGCGTTTACGAAGTCAACCAGAAAATGATCGACGACATGCGCAACGCAACCCACCAGCACGCCTGCGACCTCGGATGCATCATCGCAAACCAAATCGCAAGCCAAATCGACGGCTGCCGCTGCTACATCGCCGACCCGGGTGTCACCGACGAACTCAACGACTACGCCCGCGTATGCGGATCACCACTGATCAAGCGAATCTGCATCTGGCACGCACTCAACCAACGCGCCATCGCCCGACGATTCGCCAAAGACCAGGGAAAACGATATGAAGACCTCAACCTGATCATCTGCCACCTCGGAGGCGGAATCTCTGTCACAGCACACGAACACGGACGCGCCACCGACGCCAACAACTCGCTCGACGGAGAAGGAACATTCTCGCCCGAACGCGCCGGAACACTCCCCGCAGGCGACCTTATCCGACTCTGCTTCAGCGGAAAATTCACACAGGAACAACTCCTCAAACGCATCGCCGGAAAAGCCGGACTCACCGCGCTGCTCGGAACAAACGACATGCGCGAAGTGGAACGCCGAATCAACGAAGACCACGACAAAGACGCGAAATTCTACGTCGACGCCATGGTTTACCACACCGCCAAATGCATCGCCGCCCAGGGCGCTGTGCTCTGCGGAAAAGTAGACGCGGTCATCATCACTGGCGGAATCGCGCGTTGGAAATACCTCGTCGACGAAATCACCAAACGCGTCGACTGGATCGCGCCCACCTACTGCTACCCCGGGGAAGACGAACTCGAGGCCCTCGCGCTCAACGCCCTTGCCGCCCTGAACGGAACCGTACAGGTAAAACAATACGTCTAATCCCTTGTTGCCTCCCTCCGCAACAGCGACAGTTCACCGCGTCAGCAGTTCCCCCTCTAAGTTAGAGGGGGTGCCGCGAAGCGGCGGGGGCGTGTGTCAGACACAAGAAAACCGGCGTCAGACACAATCAAACCGGCGGCGTCTGTCCGACACAGCGACATTCACCGCGTCAGCAGTTCCCCCTCTAAGTTAGAGAATCTGCCAGTCACTGGACACACTCCTCCGGCACTCCGTGCCACCTCCCCTAACTTAGGGAAGGAACTGCTAACACACTGAACGCCAGCGAGGTTGAGTTCCCCCTCTAAGTTAGAGCCAAGCGAGCGGAGCGAGCCAATAAGAATAGGTCAAGACGAAGTCGCGAAGCGGCGGGGGCGTGTGTCCGACACAAGAAAACCGGCGTCCGACACAATCAAACCG